>CAMACY010000005.1 GCA_945831585.1 uncultured bacterium
ACGCGTCCTCGTTGAATGTGGCCACAGATGAACTTTTTTCGCAAACCACAAAAATGGGTGTTGACCCAAAAAGGAAAGCCCCAGTCATGAACCGGGGCCTACTGGCAGGTGGTACAGGCGTCAGCCTCAATCTACTATCAGAGCTGCGGGGGCGATGCTCCTCTAGGTGCTGTCAGGAGCTTCACGATAGCCTGGAATCAGAGAAAAGTCAACGATAAAGGATGAAAAACTCCATGGCCTACGCCTGCGGCAGCCATTCTGGCCAGCCTGGGCGTAGAAAAACAGCGTATCAGGTCACCTGATACGCTGTTTTACGAAGCCTGGAGGCGAGGGGAATTGAACCCCTGTCCTGGACACTGTTGACGCAAGCATCTCCATGTTCAGACGCATTTTGCTGCTCTCGCCGGTGCTCCGCAATGCGTCAGCCTTGCACCAAGCCAGAAACCTGTGGATGTCGCGCCGCACGCGGTTCCCCCGCACGGCACCAGCCTGCTGTGTATTAAGCGGGGGGCTTAGCAGGTATCAGCCCGCGGCTTCGGCGCGTATCTTACGCAGCCATGGCGTATTCGTTCTGAGAATAGGCACTTAATGTTTTGAGCGGCTTTTAAGGTGGCCAGCCGTTCAACCACCACATGCAGCCGACGCCTCGAGTGTTCAGTCGAAACCGGGACGCCCCCATGTGTTCCCCGAGTGGCCGGAAGACCAAAAAACCGATTTCACACGTGGAAACCGGTTCTTGATAATCAACCTTTCGGTGAGTACGCCCATGAGGATTCGAACCTCAAACCTTCTGATCCGTAGTCAGATGCTCTATCCAATTGAGCTATGGGCGCTTGATTCTGTCAGGCTTGCGCCTTATCAGAAAGCCGCTGTCGCGGTGCGCTCATTATAGCGGAATGATGATTTGATGTCAAGTTAAAATCATGAAAAATTTTGATTTTTTCTTTTCTTTATCCTTGAAGCTTGGAAATCAATGTGTTCGAGCGAGACGGCACTCACCCGAGACGCGATTCAAAGTCTTCGTAACCGAAGCAGCGGGTGGTGTTGATGCATCCGTCTGCTTGCAGCAGGGCAATATCCGGGTGCGGCACTCCGTTGAAGTGGGTTGTTTTAACGAGTGTGTAGTGGGTCATGTCGTCGAAGACGAGTTCGTCGCCCACGCGCAGTTCCGTATTGAAGGAATAGTCCCCCATCACATCGCCGGCCAGGCAGGTGACGGCTCCGATGCGGTAGCTGTGCGCCTTCTGCCCCACTTCTGCCCCTTGTTCGTAGTGTATGCCCGGCAGTTGCACGGCGGGGTAGGTGGGGGCAGCGCTTGCATCTTGAGCATGGGTTCTCTCCGCCGGGCGCGCCAGGTAGAGCTCGGGTCGGTAGGGCATTTCCAGCACGTCGGGCATGTGCGCGGCGGCGCTGGTGTCGACAATGGCGTGGCGGTAGCCCAGAGATTCAAAAATGTCGAGCACGCGGGCGCGCAGAACCCCTGTGTGGATGAACCACGCTTCGCCGGGTTCCAGATAGACCTCGACGCGGTAGCGCTGCCGGATGTCGCGCACGAGCTCTGCAAGAGCGCGGAGATTATAGCCCGGCTTGGTAATCCAGTGGCCGCCGCCGAGGTTGAGGTAGCGCATGGAGGGAGCGGCCAGCAGGGCGCCCCAGTCCTGTTCAAAGGCTCGAAATGTGGCAATCAAGTCTTCGGCGCCCTGTTCGCAGAGCGTGTGGAGATGCAGGCCGCTAAGTCCATCGAGCAGGGCTGGGTCGCGGAGCTGCTCTGCCGGTACACCCAAGCGCGAGCCCGGAATACAGGGGTCGTAGAGGGGGGTATGACCGGTGGAGTAGCAGGGGTTGACGCGGAGGCCTGCGCGCAGGGCGCCGCTGCGTGTGCGTGGGTGCGCCAGTACTTGCTCGCGGTAGCGTTGCCACTGGGGCAGGCTGTTGAAGTCGATGTGGTGGGCGAAGTTTAGCAGCTCCGCCAGCTCTTCCTCACGATAGGCGGGGGAATAGACCGCGACATGCCCGCCCAAATGGCGCGCTCCCAGACGTGCCTCGCAGAGCCCGCTGGCGCAGCAGCCCGCTGCATAGGGGCGCAGCAGGGGCAGAACCGAGGGCGAGCCGAACGCCTTGAGGGCGACCAGCATGCGCGCGCCGCAGGAGTCCGCAAGCTCGCGGAGTAGGCGCGCATTGCGCTGCAACGCAAGGGTGGAGATGAGAAATTGCGCCACGGGAGCTTATTTGCGCTTGCGCGTCTTTTTGGCTGATTTGTTGGCGGGGGGCGGGGAGGGTTTGGTCTTCGGAGCCGCTTTTGCAGCCGGAGTCGGATCCGGGGTGACTTGTACGGCAGGGTCTTCGACGGGCGGCAGGGGGCCGCTCAGCGGTTCTGTGACGGCATTGTTGTCGGGAGCCGGCTCCTGCGCTTGCTCCTTGGCCTGTAGGCTTGCCTGAACAGCCTGAATGGCGGGAAGCAGCGCGTCGAAGCAGCGCTTGGTGTCAAACTTGACATCCAAACGCTCGTTGGCGGCGTTGACCTGTTGGCAGATGCGGGCGGCCAGCACCCACTCGGCACAGGCCTCTTTGCTGCGACCGTAGGAGTTGTCAAGATTGCCCAACGCTGTGAGCAGCTTGACGTAGGAAATGGCCATCTCCGGGGTCAGGGTTTTGAGCTTTTGTGCCAGTTCCTGCCCCTTGAGGTAGGTGCTGCGTGCTTCCTCGGGGTCATCGGCGTAGCGCTGGCAGTCGCCCAGGCAACGCAGAGAATCGATTAGGTCGCGAGCGGCGCGCGAGAGCTCGGGAGAAGGCGACTCCGCAGGTGCCCCTTCCGGGGTTTCGGCGGGGGCGCAGGCATTGTAGGTGCTTTGCGCGATGTCCAGCGCTTTCTCGTAGTGTGGCAGGGCATCGCTCGCCTTGTTCTGAGCCAGCAGACAGGAGCCGATTCCGCTTTCCAACTCGTTGTAGGCGCGCGTGCCCTCCGCCGAACTCCGGTATTCCTCGGGCAGGGCGGTATAATCGTTCATGGCACGCTTGTACAACTCCTCCGCCTTGGCAAAAGCGCCTAAATCGAGGGTGGTCTTGGCGATGAGCTGCGATAGGTTGGCGCGTTCGACGCCGGACTCGTTGGTCTGCTCCAGCGCGCTGTAGTAGGCCTCCATCTTCTCCAACAGAATCTTGACCTCGGCGTTGAGAGCGGGGTAGAGGGTGATATCCGTTGTCTTGGAGGCCAACACATAGAGCGCTTCGTGGTATAAATCTTCGCGAGCCTGCTCCCGGCGTGCAGCGGCTTCTTCCGCCTCGGCGGCGGCCTTCTCGGCGGCTGGGTCTGGTTGGGCGCTTGCCGGGGTGCTGTCCTGTTCCGAATCGTGACAGGCGGAAAGACAAAGGGTGGAAAGAATTCCCAGCGCGGCGTTGCGCAGGGTGCATTTGAAGACTAATGGAAAAGAGCGCATACACCGTCATTCTGCAGGTTTCATGGCATTGCGTCAAGCTCATTTCGGGGCATATCTAACAATTGACCGGTCAGATGTGAGCCCAAGCTCCCGGCGGTGAAAAGCCGCTTCCTGTCCCTCTGCATCCTTGGCGTGCATGTTTTTTTGTCGGGAATGCAAGTTTTGGCTTGTCTTTTCGGACGCGATTCGGCTAGAATAAAGAGCACCGAGATAACATGAAACACCTTTCCCTTTTTACGCAAATGGCTCTTGCCTGCGGCCTTGCTGCAAGCGTCTCTCTCGTTTCTTCCTGCACGGGGCATGTGTCCCCCTCCGTCAAGAGCAAGCAGTTGGAGGCTAGCTCGGCTGTGACGGTGTACAGCACGAATGACTCATCCTCGGCTCGCAGCCGCATCTGCGATGAGGCCGGTCCCATTCCCGAGACAGCCGGGCGTGCCTTGAAGATTTGGTTGGAGAACTCGACCGTTAAGAATTTTTCCTATGCTTACCCGCAGTATTACATAGCGCTGACCAATCCGCACACAGGTTCCCAGGCCGTGTGGGGCGTCTGCTCGGATGGTCAGGGAAATCTTGTCGGTTTGCTGATTCCCCGCAACGGAATTGCTGCGTGGGATCTTCCTTACATCGGCTCTTACAAGATGTACGTGTGCGATACACCGCAGCGCAAGATTCTCAGCGACACCATCATGGAGTCGCTGGCCGATGCCGGGTATGACAAGTTCCGTTTGGAGGCTCGCCGCGCCAAGGGGCTGACTCAGGAGCAGTACCTGATTTCCAAGCCTTTGACGGATGCGGAGAAGGCTCGCTTGGCAGAGCTGAAGGCTCAGGAAGAGGCGGCCGCGAAGGCTGCCGAGGAGGCTGCTAAGGCCAAGCTCGAGGCTGAAGCCGCAGCTTCAGCCGCCGCTGCTGAGAACCCCGAGGCGGACACGGAGGCGTCCGAGGACGAGGAGGAGGAAGAGGAGAGCAGCGGCGATGACAGCACCGAGAGTGAGACGGAGGGCGAATCCGCTGCGGATGAGGATTCCGTTGATGATGATTTTTGATCACATCTGACTATTGTTCCTGGGGGTGTTGCAGCGTTGGCTGCAACACCCCCACTTCCTTTCGGGGCACAAGGTGGAGGTGGGAGGAGGTGGGGGCTCTGGTATCGGGAGCCGGGAGAGGAAGAATCATTCCTCTTGCTTTTCGCGGCGGGGGCGTTATACTACCTGCGCCCGAGCTCCCCTCGGGTGATTACTTGCAGTGCAGCTCCTCAGGGTATTTTTTCCCTTGTCGGGTTGCAGGGTGTTGAGCATCCGAGGGCTGCATTGGCTCAGCCCTCGGATGTTCTGCATCTGCGTCGAGCCGTAGCTTAGGGATGCCGCGGTGGGGGGACGGCGCGCGGGCGGGGGGCAGGGTGGTGTCCAGGCGGTGGCGGCGGAGCCAGGTGCCTGCGGTGGTGGTGCGGCCGCGCGCCGTACGGCGGTGGCGGTGGTGGCGGTGGCGGGCAGCAGCGCCTGGGCGGATACCAGCCGCAATAGGGAGGCGGCGGGCAGATGGGCACGGCTCCCCCGATGTTCAGATGGACGTAGACACGCGCCTCGGCGGGGCTTGCCGACAGCAGAGCCAAGGCACACAGGGCAGGAAGAAGCGTTTTCATGGTCATTGCGGGGCTGTGTTGTTGTTCCCCTCACTCATGAAAGCGTTCAGAGACCCTCTCTTTGTTTTTAATTTGAAAACATTTTTAATATTTAGCTATTGGCTACTTTGTGCTTGTCTGCGGGCTCGTTCTCGTGTATAACCCCGTTCAAACGCCGCACGTTACCATGTTTCTTTTTACGGTTCCTCAGGGGCATTGCGCCATTGTCGAGATGTTCGGTAAACCCTGCTCCGTCAAGCAGAGCGGGCTGTGTTTCTACCTGCCTTTCATTCAGCAACTGCGGGACATGCGTCCCGCATGGGGCGAGCTCACCAACCGGGACGGCTACTTCATCGAGCTGCGTGAGCAGATTTTGGACACGAGCCCTCGCAACTGCATCACCAAGGACAATGCCACCATGCAGGTCAACTGCATCATCCGCTGGCGCATCGTCGACCCCATCAAGGCCGTTTACGAAGTCGAACACCTGCACAAATCGCTCATTGAGTTGGTGCTCAATGAGATTCGCTCCCTCATCGGCAGCCGCAATCTCGACGAAATTCTCTCCTCCCGCTCTGAAATTTCCGAACTGGTGGCCGTGGCCATTTCGACCACGGCGGCGCGCTGGGGGTTGAACATCACCTCCATCGAAATCAAGGAGCTCAATACCGATCAGGACACCAAGGAGGCCATGATGCGCCAGATGGAGGCCGAGCGCGTCAGCCGCTCGATTGCCCTGAAGGCCGAGGGCGAGAGTACCGCGCGCATCCGCTTGGCGGAATCGGAGAAAAAAGCCGCTATCCTGCGCGCCGAGGGGGCGGCCGAGGCCATTCGCCTGGCCGCGGAAGCCGAGGCGGTGTATGTGGCCAAGCTTGCCGAGGTGATCGGGCCGGAGGCGGCGGCGCGTGTGCTCATGAACCGCCAGGCGCTGGAGGGCTACACGACCATCAGCAGCAATCCCGCATCCACCGTCTACCTGCCGAACAATGTTTCGGGCGTGGTCGACCTCAAGAAGTAACGCGCTTCCGTTTCGCTACGTCGTCCCGATGAGCACGCTCGCCTTCCTCTCCGAACTTCAGAACTCGGGTGCATTCCTGCACTGGATGCTCGCTGTTGGCATCACTCTGCTGGTGCTGGATGTTTTTGTCAATACGGAGCTCCTTTCCTGGCTGGCTCTGGTCATTTTTGCCGCGTGGGGCACATGGCTGGCGGGGCTGCCGCTGCAATGGTCGGTGTTGGTGTTTTGCGCCTTTCTGGCGCTGGCGGTGGGGCTATACTTCGCCATGTGGAACCGGCTGGTGCGACCTTTTGTCATGCGGGTGCTGTTGCGCCACAGTCCCCGGGAGAGCATGGAGACACTGAGCGGGCGTCAAGGCTGCATCATCGGCAGCGGCGAGCAGCTCTGCGTACGCGTTGGTGACCAAATTTTCCCACTGGCGGAGCGTTGCCGCGCGGGACTTGTCGCCGGTGACAGGGTAGTCGTGCGCGGGGTGGAGGGTGCTGCAGCGCTGGTCGAGAAGCAGACCTCCGAGGGCTGAGCGCGCGTGTCCGCGTCGGCGCAGCTTCCGGTGACACCATGGCCTTGCCGGGACGCAGTAAGAAAGCCACTGCGGCAGAGGCGCCGCAGTGGCTTTCGCGGATTAATCAGCAGGAACGCTTAGTTACCTTTGACGACCGTGACGTATTTGGTCACGATGCCAAGGATGTTCTCGCGCTTGACGTCCACGCTGGAGATGGTGCTGATGCCGCCGTTGGCCTTAGCCTTCTCGATGGAGCAGTCGCCAATGGCGATGAGACCCAAGTAGGACACGGCGTGAGAGCTGCCCGTACGGGCACCCGAGCCGGCACCGGCCGAGACGGGGCAAGCCGTGTTGGAGTAGATTGCGCCCAGAGGACGGGGAGAGTCGCAGGAAACCAGCGCTAACGCAAGAGCGGAGAGAGCAAGAATATTTTTCATGTTGATCAATGGGGGTTGTGCGCTCATCCTAACATATGGCTTCGATAGGTCAAGATTATTTGGGGGGGTGACAACTTTTTTTGAAATTGCGCAAGGGTGTTTACGGTTCATTCGTGCTCAGGTGCTCGCGCAGGAATTGCTCCAAGCTGTCGGCCGTGAGCAGCTCGGGCGTGAGGCTCGGCTCGGCATCGGGCAAATAGAGCGCGTTGACCGGCACATTGCTGCGGCGCAGCCGGCGGAGCTCGGCCGCAATGCTTGGGCTGGGCGCGGTCATGTCCGCACGCATGAGCACGACGTGGTGACGGCGCAGTAGGGCATAGACCGCATCGCTGTAGGCCACTTTCTTGTTGTATTGGCAGGTGGCGCACCACTGGGCGGTGAAGTCCACAAAGATGGGCGAGCCCTCCTCCAGCGCGGCCTCCATGGCGGCGGGGCTCCACTCCTGCCAGTCGCTGTGCGGTTGGGGTCGGGAGAGGGTAAGCCCCGCCGCCAGCAGCAGCAGTACGGCGATGCCGCCGGTGATGCGGGCGGCGCGGCTGCGGTAGGGCGGGCACCAACGCCCGTAGACCCACGCTGCGGCGGCCACCAGCACCATGCCTACCATGATCCACGGCCCCTGCGCGACATCGGCAAATTGCAGGTAGACGAAGAGGAACCAGGCTGCCGCTGCGTACATCAGGAAGGAAAGCGCCAGCTTGAGCGATTCCATCCACTCGCCGGGGCGGGGCAGGCGTGCCACCAGACTCGGGAAGCATCCCAGCACGAGGTAGGGCAGGGCGAGCCCCAACGCCATGGCCGTGAGCGCCGTCACCATGCCCGCCGCCGGCAGCGCCAGAGCCAGCGGCATGGTGCTGCCCAGGAAAGGCGCGCTGCACGGTGTGGCCACCACGGTGATGAGCAGCCCCTGGAAGAACGAGCCCGCGAGCCCGCCACGAGATTGCAGCCCCTGACCAGCGGCGGTGGCGCTCAGCCCGATTTCAAAAACCCCGCTCATGCTCAGCGCGAGCAGCAGCAGCAGCAGCGTGATGCCGTAGACTACCCAGGCATTTTGCATCCAGAGCGCCCAGCTGCGTGTGGCGGGGTCGGTGAGCAGCAGCAGCGCGACCGCGATCGCCCAGAACGACAGAAGAATGCCCCCGGCAAATACGAGGGAGTGCGCTACTACCTTGCGGCGGCTCCCTCCGCCGAGCTTGACAAAGCTCATGACCTTGAGCCCGATGACCGGGAACACGCAAGGCATGAGGTTGAGAATGAGCCCGCCGAGGAAGAGCGAGCCGCAGATAGCCGCCAAACGACCCATGCTGAGCTCCGAGCTGTTGCTGCTCGCGGCAATGGTGTCGCTCCGGAGGGTGGGGGCGACGGTCACGCGGCTGTGCCCGCCCTCCCAGGTGAGCAGCCCGCGCAGCTCGGGCAGGGGGGTGCCGGGTGCTGTGGCTTCAGCCGGAAGGGGGGTGAGAGGATTGTCGCCTTTGTTGCGCGGCAGGCTCAGGGTGTAGCCGCCCGCGCCATCGGCGTTTAGCTGCTGCTCGGCGGCGGGGTCGATGCTGTTGTCATCGGAGAAGAAATAGGCGTGTTGCAGCCCCTGCGGCGCGCCGGTGAAATGAAGCGTGACGCTGCTGCCGTCCGCCGCCTGCTCCGCCGTGCAGCTCAGGGGGGTATCGCCCAGCAGCTCCACGCGCTGCTGCTGCTGCGCCCAAGCGGGGTTGGGCGCGCCGTCCCCGGCAGCGAGCTGCAGCTCGGCCGTAACTGTCTCGGGCGGCAGGCAGCCCTCCTCGGAGCAGAGCTGCGCCGTCCCGCTCAGGCGGAACGTCGCCTCCTCGGGCGCCTCGGCGGTGGGGGTCAGTTCCCACACAATCAGCGGGGCGTCATAAATGTAGGCAGTGCCGATGGCCGATTGCTCGCGGGTGGGCACCTGCCAGAAAGGGCCGCGCAGCTTGAAGCCTTGCGGCGCCTCCAGTTGCGCCGTCATTGCCTCGCCGACGGTGGCGGGGTTGCGGTAGTAGGCGTGCCAGCCCTGCTGCGCCTGCACCTGCAGCGCCACGCAGAACGGAGCGCCGCCCACTCGGTAGCTCTGCACGGAGGCGAGCGCCCCGGCGGAGAGATGCGCCGGGGGCGCGGCTGTCTCCGCCGCCACCGGCGGGTTTCCCCAATCCAACAGCATCGCATCCTGCGCCGCTGCCGTCAGCAGCAGACCCGCCATCACCCCACAAGCAATTTTCCTGAACATGGCTCCCAGCGTACCACATTCCACCTGTGTCTGCAAGGAGTTTCCGAAACAGGATCAGGGCAAACGCATGGGCGCATTCAAATCCGCTGGTGCGGGAGAAGCATGCCGACTGCCCGCTCAGCGCGTCAGCTCCTCGCAGAAGTGGCGGGCGAGGGCGGCGGTGGCGGGGGGCATCCAGCCTTCGGGCAGGGGGAGGTGTTGGCGCAGGCAGCGGCGCAGCTCGGTGGCGGATTCCGGGAGGGCTAGGGGAATCATGGTGCTGCGGTAGCCCGCGCGGGGCTGCGCGGGTTCGCCGCGGTGGCAGACGATGAAGTGCAGCTGCTCCGCCAGGTAGTCGGGGCGCGCCCAGCGGTGCAGGGCGCTCCATTGGTCGGTGCCTAGCAGCCAGTAGAGCTCGGCGTCGGGGTAGTGGCGGCGGTAGAGCTCGACCAGGCGCCAGCTCCAGCTGGGCGGGGGCAGGCGCAGGTCGTCCTCGCTGATGCGGATGTGCGCCATGCCCGCCGTGGCGCTGCGCAGCAGCGCGAGGCGTTGTTCCGCGCGGAAGAGAAAGGCGTTGTCGGGTTTGAAGGGGGATTCCGCTGTCGGGAGAAAATGCAGCTCGTCGAGCCCACAGCGGAGAATGGCCTCCTGCGCCATGGTCACATGCCCGTTGTGCACGGGATCAAAGGAGCCGCCGAAGAGACAGAGTTTCACTGCGTGCAGGGGGGAGGCCGGGAGACTGGATGCTCGCGGGAAAGCTGACAGAGAAAGTGTTACAAGCCCTCGGTGTCCTTGTAGGGCAGGAAACCGCCGATGGGCAGTTTGACCATCTTTTGCTCGGGGGTGAGCTTGCGGTAGTGCTTGATAAAATCCGTCAGGTTGCCGTAGTTGCCGGGTTTCTTGGGGATGTTTTGGTGGCCGCAGTTGGCCAGCACGTTGAAGTGCAGCTCGGCATGGAGATGCGCGGGGAACATGCCGTTGTTGGTGCCGATGGTGCCGATTTGCTGCCCGCGCCCCACCAGCTGCCCCAGTTGCACGTCGATGCGGTCGAGGTGGGCGTAGAGGGTCTGGCAGCAGAGCACCTTGCCCGTCTTGGGCTCGCGGAAAGCGTGGCGCACGATGACCACCTTGCCCCAGCGCCCGCGCGCATCGGCGGCGTAGGTGACCAGCCCGATGCCGATGGCATAGACGGGGTCGCCGAGGTCGGAGTTGCCGCCGGCGTTGCCGTTCCAGTCCTCGCCGAGGTGTCGGGGGGTGGCCAGGCGCAGACCGCGCGATTTGTAATAGCCGTCGCCGTTGGGGCGCCCGACGGGGAAGTCGAAGCCGTCGGCCAGCGGCACGAAGGCCCACTTGCCATCCGCTGTTTTCTTGGCCATGACGGTGGGGGCGGATTGGGCTTGCGGCACCGCCAGCGCGAGCAGTAAGAGCACAGAAAACAAAAGTCGGTACAGGCGCGTCATGCCTGCTAGCCTACCAAAACAGCCGGGGAAAATCAAGCACCAATGCGCGTGCAGACGCGCTCGCTTCGCGCGCGCTTTAGGGTTGCGGTTTGGTGTCGAGCAGCTTCTGCATGTGCTCCCGATTGGCGCGCAGCCGGGGCGCCATGCGCGATTGTGGCGCGGCGTCGATGGCGCGCGTCGTGTAGTCGATGCTCTGCGGCAAATCACGCAGCAGGGCGTAGCCGTCGGCCATGCAGGAGTAGCAGGCCTGCGCCACCTCGGGGTGCAGATCGGGCGTTTGCAGAAACTCGCGGCAGCGCTGCAGCGAGTCCTCCAGCTCCGCCGTGCTCAGCTTGCCCGCGAAGCTCGCGCTCAGCTCTTCAAAGGCTTGCATTTGCTGCGGATAGAGCAGCTCGCGGCGGCAGCGGGCGGCTATGCCGGTGTTGTCCTGCGGGTCGGCAGCAGCGATGGCGGCTAGGATGTCGGGGTATTTGTCGCGGCAGACTTCGGGCAGGGCATTGAGCCCTGCGACGAGGCTGCGGGCGCGCTCCTCGCCGCTCTGCTGCTCTGCGGCGGCAAAGGCGGCATCGCGGGCGGCACGTGCCTGCTCGGCCTCGGCCAGGCGGGCGGCGTACTCGGTCGGGCTGTCGGCGGTGCCGAGCAGCACGCCGTAGGGGTGCCCCTGCGCATCGAGTACGACGACGGTGGGCAGACCTTGGATGCGGTAGTCGCGCAGCAGTTGGCTGCGGCGCTCGCGTTCGGTGGCCGGGATGGCGTTGATGGCTTCGGGCTTGCGGGGGAAGTCGAGGGTGACGATGCCGTAGCGCCCGCCCGTGGCGGCGTCAAGCTCCTCGGTGGAGAGGATGCGGGTGTCGAGGTGGATGCAGGCGGGGCACCAGTCGCTGCCGGTGAAGTCGAGCAGCACGCTGCCCTGCCGGGCGGCTGCGGCGGCGAGCGCAGAGGCCGTGTCGGGGTAGTGGGGCAGGGCGGCAGCGGCGAGACCGCTCAGCAGAACGAGTAGGAACGTGGCTTTCATGGTGCTTGTTGAACGAACGATGAGAGACGGGAGCCAATCAGTGCTGCCAGATGGCGGCGCAGGCGTCGGAGGGCATGCGCCAGTCGCCGCGCGGGGAGAGGGCGATGGTGCCGACCTTGGGGCCGTCGGGGATGCAGCTGCGTTTGAACTGCTGGGTGAAGAAGCGGCGGATGAAGGTTTGCAGGGTGCGGGTGATGAGCTCTTCGGTGTATTCCTCGCGGAAGGCGAGCAGGGCGAGGGTGCGCAGTTTTTCGGGGGAGGCGCCGTACTTGATGAAGTGGTAGAGGAAGAAGTCGTGCAGGTCGTAGGGGCCGAGGATGTCCTCGGTCTTTTGGTCGATGCTGCCGTCCTCGGCGGGGGGGAGCAGCTCGGGGCTCACGGGGGTGTCGATGATGTCCTGCAGCACGGCGGCCATCTCGGGCTCGCTCTGCTGCGCTACATGGTGAATCAGGCAGCGGATGAGGGTTTTGGGGATGGAGCAGTTGACGGCGTACATGCTCATGTGGTCGCCGTTGTAGGTGGACCAGCCCAGCGCGATTTCCGAGAGGTCGCCCGTGCCCACGACCATGCCGCCGGTCTTGTTGGCGAGATTCATGAGAATCTTGGTGCGTTCGCGCGCCTGCACGTTTTCGTAGGTGTTGGTGCGCAGGGAGGGGTCGAAGTCCAAATCCCTAAAGTGTAGCAGGCAGGCTTCGCGGATGTTCACCTCTTTGGTGGTGACGCCCAGCAGCTCCATCATGCGGCAGGCGTTGGCATAGGTGCGCCCCGTGGTGCCGAATCCGGGCATGGTGACGGCCAGGATGGTGCTCATGGGCAGTTGGAGTAGGCGGCAGGCGCGCGCGCAGACGATGAGCGCCAGCGTGCTGTCCAGCCCGCCGGATACGCCGATGACGAGGGTGGCGGAGCGGGTGTGCTCCAGCCGCTTGGCGAGCCCCGCCGCTTGGATGTTGAGGATGTCCTCGCAGCGCTCGGCTTCCTCTGCCGGGGTGGGCAGGAAGGGGCGCGCGGGCAGGTGGGCATAGCGCAGATCGCAGGGGGCTTTCAGCTCGCGCAGGGCGATGCGCCGCGCGGGCGGAAGCGCCGCATCCGCGCGGCTGTCGTTGAAGGAGCTCTCGCTCATCCGCGCGGCGCCCAGGCGGGCGCAGTCCACATCGGCGTAAATCAGCCCGCCGCCCATGGCAAAGCGCGTGTTCTCGGCCGCCAAGCGCCCGTTGTCGGCGATAAGGGCGTGTCCGCTGTAGACGACATCCTGCGAGCTCTCGCCGGGGCCGACGGAGGAGAAGACGTAGGCGGCGAGGCAGCGCGCGCTCTGCTGCGCTACCAGCGCGCGGCGATAGGGGGCTTTGCCCGCCAGCTCATCGCTGGCCGAGGGGTTGAGGATGACGCGCGCCCCTTGCAGCGCCAGCCGACAGCTGGGGGGGGAGACGCTCCACAAATCCTCGCAGATTTCGATGCCGAAGCAGAGTTCGTCGCGGTCGGCAAAGAGCAGGTCGGTGCCGATGGGTACCTCGCCGAAGCCGGGCAGCTCCACACTGCGCACGCTCAGCTCGCGGGCGGGGCGGAATTGGCGCTGCTCGTAGAACTCGCGGTAGTTGGGCAGGATGCTTTTGGGCACCAGCCCCAGCACCTGCCCGCGGTGCAGCACCGCCGCCACGTTGAAGAGTGCATCTTGCACTGCCAGCGGCAGGTTGACGATGGTGACCGGCTCCAGCCCGGCGGTTTCGGTGGCCAGTGTGGCGAGCCCGCGCAGGGCTGCTTGTTGCAGCGTGGGCTGGAAGAAGAGGTCGCCGCAGCTGTAGCCCGTCAGGCACATCTCGGGGAACAGAACGACATGCGCGTTCTCGGCGGCGGCGCTCCGCACGCAATCGACCACGCTGCGCGTGTTGAAATCGACATCGGCCACGCGCACGGCGGGCGTGGCTGCGGCCAGACGGTAGAAACCGAAGGTGCTCATCCCCCTTATTCTGCCAAGATTGGGGCGCTAAGTCAATCCTGCTGTGTCATGGAGCGTTGCTTTGCCCTTGTCGCCTCTGTTTTTTTGTGCTCTAATGGGGGCGTGTCGGTGAGATATACAATTTCGGCTTTATCGCGAGAGATGGGGCTGTCTGTCCACACCCTGCGCTTTTACGAAAAAGAGGGCATTCTCAAGTATGTGGAGCGCACGAAATCGGGTCGACGCATCTATGGTGAGGCGAGCCGCGCGCGCCTGCTGGCGGTGTTGCTGCTCAAGCAGGCGGGGGTCAGCCTGCCGCATATCAAAGAGTTTCTCGATGCGACGGTGGAGGGCTATTCCACGCTTCCGGAGCGCATCGCGATGATGGAAAACGAGCGGAACGCCCTGCTGCAGCGTATGGAGGAGCTCAAGCGGGGCTTGGCGATTGCGGATTTTTTCCTGGACGGCGCGCGCAAGATGCAGCAGGCTGTCGAGCAAGGGGCGGACCCCGAGCAGGCTTTCCCGTTCATGACGCTGAAGGGCGTTTCCGATTTCCCCTTCGAGCGCGACCGCAGCGGGCGTCTGGAGCCGGGCTTCCCCAGCCAGATTGCCGACGAAGTTTCCCCTGACCTCACGCGCGGATGATGCGCTCGGCCGCCTCGCGCGCCCAGGCATCGTCCTCGAGAATGATGGACAGGCTGCCCTTGTAGTCGCGCGGCTTGGCCTGCTCGAACACGCGCTCCACCGTGCGCCAGATGCCGGGGAAGCTCAGGCGCCCCTCGAAGAAGGCCTGCACGGCCACCTCGTTGGCGGCGTTGAAGATGGCGGGCAGGGTGCCGCCCGTGAGCCCCGCCTGTCGCGCGAGTCGCAGGGCGGGGAAATCCCCCCAACGCGGAGCCTCGAAGTTCAGCTGCGCCAGCTCCTCCAGCCTCAGCTGCGGCAGGTGGTTCGCCACGCGCTCCGGCCAGGTGACGGCGTATTGGATGGGGAAGCACATGTCGCTGTGGCTGAGCTGCGCCAGCAGCGAGCCGTCCGCAAACTCCACCAGCGAATGCACAATGCTCTGCGGGTGCACCAGCACATCCACCTGCTCCATGGGGATGTCGAAGAGCCAGCGCGCCTCAATCATCTCCAACCCCTTGTTGAAGAGGGTCGCGCAGTCCACGGTAATTTTGCGTCCCATGCTCCAGGTGGGGTGGCGCAGCGCCTGCTCCGGCGTCACCTTCTCCAGGTCGGCGGTCGGCCAGGTGCGGAAGGGACCTCCGCTGGCGGTCAGAATGAGCCTGTTGACCTGCGCCGCTGGGCCTCGCTTGCCCTGCAGGCATTGGAAGATGGCGTTGTGCTCGCTGTCGACAGGTAGCACGGCGATGCCGGCGGCGGCGGCGCGCGCCATGACCACCTCGCCGGCCATCACGAGGATTTCCTTGGAGGCAATGGCCAAATTCTTGCCCGCTTCGATGGCGCGCAGCGTGGGCTGCAGCCCCGCTGTGCCGATGATGGATACCAGCACCATGTCCGCCTCGGGCAGGGCGGCCAGCTCGCAGAGCCCCTGTGCCCCCGTGAGCAGCTCGGTGCCGGGCGGCAGCAGCGCGCGCAGCTCGGCGGCCTTGCGCTCGTCGTACAGGCAGACATGGCGCACGCCGAATTCGCGCGCCTGCGCCGCCAGCGCCTCGATGCTGCCGTGCGCCGCCAGCCCCACCACCTCCATGCGCTCGGGGAGTTCGCGCGCTACTTTAAGTGCGCTGGTGCCGATGCTGCCGGTGGAGCCCAGGATGACGACGCGTCGTTTTCTCATAGCTGCGGTCTATTGTACGATTCGGCAGCCGGAAAGACAATCACAAAATCAGCGCGTCCTTCTCGCCCGTCGCCGCCCGCCCTTTTGGCTTGCCAAACAGGGGGGCGGCGCGTACAATGAGCCCAACATGAAAATTGCCGTCATCGGAAAAGGCGGGCGCGAACAGGCTCTGGTGGAGACCCTGGCCGCGAGTCCCGGAAACCCTGAGATTTTTTCCTTCCCCGGCAGCGATGCTATCTGCCGCACGGCCACTCGCATCGAGGCGGACGGCTTCGACGGGCTGATTCAGTGGATGGTCGACCACAATGTCGACCTCTGCGTGGCGGGCGAGGAGAGCTACCTGGTCAAGGGCGAGGGGCTGGCCAACCGTTGCGCCACGGTGGGCATCCCCTGCTGGGGACCGCGCAAGGAGAGCGCGCAGCTGGAGGCCTCCAAGGAATTCGCCAAGGATTTCCTCCTGCGCCACCACATCCCCACCGGTATGGCGCAGTGCGTGGGCAGCTACGACGAGGCGCTCGCCGCTATCGGCGGCAAGTACCCCACTGTGCTCAAGTTCGACGGCTTGGCGGCGGGCAAGGGCGTGGCCGTCTGTCCCGATGCGGCTTCGGCGGAGGAGTTCCTCAACGAGGTGTTCATCCAAAAGCGCTTCGGCACGGGGCGCCTGCTGGTGGAGGAGTTCCTCACCGGTCCCGAGATTTCCATCTTCGGCGCCATTTGCGACGACCGCTACCTCATCCTCTGCCCGGCGCGCGACTACAAGCGCCTGCGCGACGGCGACGAGGGACCCAACACGGGCGGCATGGGCGCGGTGGCCTCGCGCCAACTGGTGAGCCCCGAGCTGCTCGCTGCCATCGAGCAGACGATTGTCGCGCCCACGGTGGCGGGTTTGCAGGCGGACGGGCTGCCCTACCGTGGCTTCCTGTACTTCGGGCTCATGCTTACGCCCGACGGCCCCAAGGTCATCGAATACAACTGCCGCTTCGGCGACCCGGAGTGCGAGGCGGTCATGCCCCTGCTGCGCGGCGACCTGGCCGGCTTCTGTCTGCGCGGGGCGCAGGGCGATTTTGCGCCCGAGCTTATTTCCTTCGATGAGGGCTGGAGCGTCTGCTGCATCCTGGCCTCGGCGGGCTACCCCGTCAGCTCGCACAGCGGCGACCTGATTCACGGCCTGGAGGTCTGCGATGCCCGCGTGTTCCACTGCGGCACCAAGCAGACGGAGGCCGGCTGGGTGAGCAACGGCGGGCGCGTGCTGGCCATTGTAGCACAGGGCTCCACGCTGGACATCGCCCGCACCCGCGCCCACACCGAGGCCGCCAAGGTCAGCTTCGACGGTGCTCAGCGCCGCAGCGATATTGCCTACAAAAACATGGATTAACCGCTTATGGACGAACACGCCAACGAATTCCTGAGCGCCTACCTCGACAACGCCTCCCCCACGGGCATGGAGATGGAGGGGCAGCGCCTGTGGGCCGCCTACATCGCGCCCTACACCGACGAGCAGCACTGCGATGCCTACGGCAGCGCCTGGGCTGTCCTGCGCAGCGAGCAGCCCGGGGCACCGACCCTCATGCTCGATGCCCATGCCGATGAAATCGGCTTCACCATCCGCTACATTGATGACAAGGGCTTTGCTCGCGTCGACCGTCTGGGCGGCACCGACACCGCCATCGCCCGCGGGCGCCGCGTGCGCTTCACTGGCACGGACGGCGAGGTCATCGGCGTCATCGGCAACACCGCCATCCACATCCGCGACGACGGCGACAAGGCACCCAAGATTTGGGAGCTCTACATTGACTTCGGCTGCGACAGCCGCGAGGAGGTGGAGGCGCTCGGCATCCGCGTGGGCACCACGGGGGTCTACTGCGACGGCCCCCTCCTGCTCAACGACGGCAAGCGGCTCGTCTGCCGCGCGCTGGACGACAAGCTCTGCGGCTTCATCAATGCCCAGGTGGCGCGCGCCTTGCACGAGCAGGGCATCAAGCCCGCCTGGAACATCGTCTTTGCCAACAGCATCCAGGAGGAAATCGGCTGCATCGGTGCCTCCATGGTCGCCTACCATCTGCGCCCCGATGCCGCCATCTGCATCGATGTGACCCACGCCACCGATTCTCCGGGACTGGACAAGAACCGCTACGGTGATGTCTGCCTGGGCAAGGGCGGCGTGCTTTGCTTTGGCCCCACTTGCCACCCCAACCTCAACGCTCGCATCGAGCGCGTGGTCGATGCCGCCGGCATCCCCATGCAGTACGAGAGCACGGGGCGCTTCACCGGCACCAACACGGACTTTGTCTACCGCACGCGCGCGGGCGTGCCCAGCGCCAGCCTCTCGCTGCCCCTGCGCTACATGCACAGCCCGGTGGAGACCGCTGACATGGGCGATGTGCAGAGCATCGTTGACCTGCTGGTGGCTTTCATCCGCGACCTGCGGGTTGAGGACGATTTCCGCCACAAGCTGTAAACGGGTGCCCGCACCCGCATGCGTCGACCCCGTGCCTCCCGGCGGAGGCGCGGGGTCGCTGCGTTACGCGGGGATGAAGTCTACAAAGCCCGTGGCGGCATCCACCCGGCGGGGAATGAGGGTGAGGGGGCTGCCGGGCAGCAGGACGCGCGCATCGAGCGAGCTCCAGCGCTCGGCGTGGCGCTCGTAGAACCATCGGGTGTCCTGCGGCAGAGCGGCGGCAGGCACAAAACCCTTGAGCCGCAGCAGGGGAATCTCCACCACGAGCCCCTGCGCCCAACAGGCGGTGACGCGCCCCGACCAGCGGCGCGGTTCATCGGCGCGGCACTGTTGCTCCATATAGAGGGAGAGCAGTTGGCGCTCGGCCTCGCTCTCGGCGGCGGCGGACTGCCGCTCGGTGTCGGAGAGGTGTTCGGCCAGGCTCTCCGCGCTCTCGGGACGGGGCAGGGAGGGAGCCCCCGCCGCGCGCATGAGGCGACGGCAGGCGCGATGCACGACGAGGTCGGCATAGCGGCGGATGGGGCTGGTGAAATGGCAGTAGTCCCCCTTGGCGAGCCCGTAGTGCCCCAGCGGGCGCGGGCTGTAGCGCGCGCGCATCAGGCAGCGCAGCAGCTCCGTTTTCAGGTCGTTTTCATCGCTGCGCCCGCGAATGCTGAGCAGCACGCCCTGAAGGGCGCGGCGGTCGTCGCCGGCGGGGGCGGGGATGCCGCTGCTGCGCAGCCGGAGCAGAAACTGCTGCAGCTTGGCGGGGTCGGGCTCCTCGTGGACGCGGTAGAGCGCGGGCAGGCAGTGCTCGCGCAGCGCCCGCGCCACGCACTCGTTGGCCGCGAGCATGAACTCCTCGATGAGCCGGTGCGCTTCGTCGCTTTCGCTGAGCTCGACATCGCAGGGCTGCCCGGCGGCATTCGTGAGCAGGCGCAGCTCCGGCAGGTCGAGGTCGAGCGCGCCGCCCTCCATGCGGCGGCGGCGCAAAAGCTGCGCGAGCCGCTGTGCCTCGCGCAGCAGGGCATCGCATTCGGCATCGCCCGTGCTGCCGCGCCCCTCGAGCACAGCGAGCGCCTGTGCATAGGTCAGGCGGCGGCGCGAGCGGATGACCGCCTCGCGCAGTTCGCTGCGGATGAGCTTCCCTTGGCGGTTGAGGCGCATGAGACAGAGCAGCGTGAGCCTGTCCGCGCCCTGCCGCAGGGAGCAGATGCCGTCGCAGAGGGCGGGCGGCAGCATGGGCAGCACGCGGTCGGGAAGGTAGGTGGAGTTGCCGCGCCGCTGCGCCTCGGCATCCAGGGCGCTGCCGGGCGCGACATAGTGGCTCACATCTGCAATATGCACCGCGAGCTCCCAGCCCTCGCCGCTGCGTTGCAGGGCGATGGCATCGTCGTAGTCGCGAGCGCCCTCGGGATCGATGGTCAGCACGCAGCGCCCGCGCCAGTCATCGCGCCCGGCGAGCTCCTCCGCGCGGACGGCGGCGGGGATGGCAGTGGCCTCGCGCAGAACCGCCTCGGGAAAGCCCTCGGGCAGCCCGTAGCGGCGGATGACGGCGCTCACCCGCACGCTCGCCCGCTGCGGGTCGCCCAGCAGCTCCACCAGCTCGCCCGCGGCCTCTGTGTGACCGATGGGGTAGCGCACGGGGCGCACGGCGATGCAGGTGCCCGCCGCCAGCCCCTCCGGTGGGGGCGTGAGCAGTCGCACCCGTTCCGGCGCTGTTTGACCGTCGCCCTGCAAAAAGCCGCAGCGTCCCTCGGGGCAGAAGGTGCCGACCCAGTAATCGTGCCCGCGGCGCAGCACTTCTTCCACGCGCAGCTGCGGCTGCAAGTCCTCGGGCGCGGCGGCGCGGCGCGCGCCACGGCGACCGTGGGCAGCGGGGCGGTGCAGGCGCAGAGTGGCGCGCACGGTGTCGCCGTCGGCGGCATCGAGGGCGCGACCGGGGGGGATGGGGATGGAATCGCCCTCCCACGCCGGGCAGAGCCTGCGCAGCTCCGCCAGTCCGGCCGCATTGGGTAGGAGGAGGAGCTTGCCGTTGGCGAGCCGACGCACGCGCCCCGTTAGGCTGCCGCCGCGCGGTCGGCGGCGGGCGTAGAGCCCCTTGGCGAGCCGCAGCAATTCGCCGCGCACGCAGGCCTCTTGCAGCAGCGCGCGCAGTTGCTTCTGCTCGGCGGAGCTGCTCAGACCCAGGGCGCGCGCCATGCTGCGGGCATCCTGCGGCTCGTAGCCGTCGGCATCGAGGTAGCGGCGCAGGCGCTCGGCCAAGTCATCGGACATTTTTTGAGGGGGGGGGGGCGACGATGCTCCAAGAGGAAAAACGGCTCTTCGCCGAGCGCGAAAGAGCCGTTGAACACAGATTGGCGCGTAGCGGACAGGACTCAGTGCGGCACGCTGATGGTCTGCTCGCGGTCGGGGCCGACGCCCACGCTGCCGACGGGGCAACCGATGACCTCGCCGAAGCGCTTGACGTAGGCGCGGCAGTTCTCGGGCAGCTGCTCCCAGGTGGTGCAGCCGGTGATGTCCTGCTGCCAGCCGGGCAGCTCCTCGTAGATGGGCTCGCACTGCTCCCACTCCTCCACCAGGGCAGGCGGGTATTCCAGAACCTGGTCGCCCAGGCGGTAGGCCGTGCAGATCTTGATGGTCGCGCGGTCGTCCAAGCCGTCGAGGTTGGTCATGGCCATCTCGTCAAAGCCGTTGAACATGGCCGAGAAGCGCAGTACCACGCCATCTGCCCAGCCGCAGCGGCGCGGGCGCCCCGTCGTTGCCCCGAACTCGCGCCCCAGCCCGTGCAGGTAGTCGGCAATCTCGGCATCCTCGGACACGAAGGGACCGGCACCCACGCGCGTGGTGTAGGCCTTGCAGACCCCGATGATTTTGTCGATGCGGGTGGGCGGCACGCCGCTGCCCGTGCAGCAGCCGCCGGCGCTTGTGTTGGAGCTGGTGACGAAGGGGTAGGTGCCGAAGTCGATGTCGAGCATGGCGCCCTGCGCTCCCTCGAAGAGAATGTTCTTGCCCGCCTTGGCGGCCTTGTTGAGCACGGGGATGGTGTTGGCGATGTGCGGGCGCAGTACATCGGCCGCCGCCATGACGGCATCGAGCGTCTCGGCGGGGTCGGCTGCGGGTTTGCCGAAGCGCTGCAGCTCCTCATTGGCGGTCTTGATGCGAGCCTTCAGCACGCGCTCCAAACGCGCGCGATCCACGAAATCGGCCATGCGGATGCCGATGCGGCGCGCCTTGTCGGCGTAGGTGGGGCCGATACCCTGCTTGGTGGTGCCGATTTTTTGGTCGCCGAGCGCCTCCTCCTGCGCAGCGTCGATGGCCTTGTGGATGGGCAGCACAACATGGGCGCGGTCGGAGATGAGCAGGTTGTCGGGCGTGACGCTGACCCCGAGCCCGCGCAGGTAGCTCATTTCCTCCACCAGCGACGAAGGGTTGATGACCACCCCGTTGCCGATGACATTGACCTTGCCCGGCCACAGAATGCCGCTGGGAACGAGGTGCAGCACGTACTTCTGACCGTGGGCGATGACGGTGTGCCCCGCGTTGCTGCCGCCCTGGCTGCGGACAACGTAATCAGCGGATTCCGTCAGGAAGTCGATGACCTTCCCCTTGCCTTCGTCTCCCCACTGGGAACCGATAACGAGCGTATTCATGATAGGTGATGGTAAATGGGTGGTTTATTGGGCGTAGCGACCGGCTTGGAAGTCCTCGATGAGCTCGATGAACTCGCCGAAGAAATAGGTAGCATCCTTGGGACCGGGGGCGGCCTCGGGGTGGTACTGCACGCAGAAGATGGGCATCTTGGTGTGGCGGATGCCCTCGACCGTGCCGTCGTTGAGGTTGATGTGCGTCACCTCGACATCGGCGGGCAACGAGTCGGGATCGACGGCGAAGCCGTGGTTCTGCGAGGTGATGGCCACCTTGCCCGTGCGCAGGTCTTGGACGGGCTGGTTGCCGCCGCGGTGCCCGAACTTGAGCTTGAAGGTCTTGCCGCCGAAGGCGTGACCGAGCAGCTGGTGCCCGAGGCAGATGCCGAAGATGGGCAGCTTGCCGAGCAGCTTTCTGAGCTCGGCATGGATGCGGGGCAGGGCGGCGGGGTCGCCGGGGCCGTTGGAGAGGAAGACGCCGTCGGGCTTGAGGGCGAGCACCTCCTCGGCGGGGGTGTAGGCGTTGACGACGGTGACGTCGAAGCCGTCGCGACGCAGGCAGCGCAGGATGTTGCGCTTGATGCCGAAGTCGTAGGCCACGATGCGGTAGCGCACGGGGGGCAGGTCGGCATACTCACGCAGATCCCCGGTGGTCTTGTTGGGCAGTTTCCAGTCGCGGCTCTCGCCCTCCCAGTGGTAGGTCTCGGGCGCGGAAACCTCGGTCACGAAATCGCTGCCGCTCATGGGGGGCGCTGCTTGTGCCGCTGCCACGGCCTCCTCGGCGCTCAGTTCGGTGCTGAGGCAGGCGCGCTGGGCGCCCTTGGTGCGCAGCAGCTTGGTGAGCTTGCGGGTGTCCACCCCCTCGATGCCCGGGATGCCGTGGCGCTCCATCCAGGTGTCGAGCGCTTCCTCGGCGCGGCGGTTCGAGTGGCGGCGCGCCAGCTCGGCCACCACGAAGCCGCGCACCTGCGGGCAGGCGCTCTCGTTGTCGGCCTCGCAGACGCCGTAGTTGCCGATGAGCGGGTAGGTCATCGTGACAATCTGTCCTCGGTAGGAGGGGTCCGTCAGCACCTCCTGATAACCGGTCATGGAGGTGTTGAAGCAGGCCTCACCCGTCACCGTCCCGGTGGCGCCGAATGCGGTTCCCTCGAAAATGGTTCCGTCTTCTAATGCAAGAATCGCTCTCATTACCTATTTTTTTAGCCGTGGCATCATAGCGGATTTTGCGGCGGATGGCAAGGCAATTATGCTGTAACGTGGGGAAAAAACAGTGCGCGGCGCGGGTGGGGAGCGTGGCGTGCTTTATTTTCAGCGATGTGTGCTTGATTTTGAACATCGGATGTGGTAATGGTTTCCAAATGACAGCGGGGGTGTTTTTCCCCCTGCCGACAATCGAATCGCTTAACCCTTGACACTACGAAGCACCATGGAAACGGAAGAGAATAAGACGACGACGGCTCCCGTACCCGCCCCCGCGCCGACGGCCGATGCCTGCGACCGCCTGCAGGCGGCGCGTCAGTTCGCGGAGCAGCAGTACGAGAAGCTGCGCCATGCTACGGCTGACCAGATGGAGAGCGTGCTCAACTACACGGATCAGGCGCGCAAGCAGCTCAACGAGGGCTGGAATGTGACCTGCGACAAGGCTCGTGAGCTGCACAAGGCGGGCGAGGCTTATGTGAAGGAGAACCCGACGAGTACGGTGATGGGTGCCCTCGGCGTGGGGGTCATTCTGGGCTTGCTGCTGGGCGGTCGCCGTTGAGCGTGTGACGCATATGCTGCCCGCTGTGTTGCAACGCCTGCTGGGTCGCTCGGCTCCTGCTGCCGGGGAACCGGGGGTGTTGTCTGCCGCGCGCGAGGTCGCGCTGCAGACGATGGAGCATTCGCAAGCGCTTGCCGAGCTCTGCCGCACCGAGCTGGGCGAGTATGCAGCGCGCCAGCGCCGTCGGCTCCTTTTCGTGGTGCTGGCGGTGTTCCTGCTGGCGGTGGCCTATGTGCTGCTCTGTGCGCTGGCGGTGCTGCTGCTCAGCGCGTTGCTGGGGGTGGCCTGGGCCTTGCTCATCGTGCTGGCGCTGCAGCTGCTGGCAGCGGCGGCGCTGCTGCTGGCGGCGGTACTTCTCGGGCGTCAGCCGCTCCTACCTGCCACCCGAACGGAACTCAGTAACGATTGGCAATGTCTTCGACTTCTGCTCAAAGGAAACAGGAACTCCTGACCCACTTGGCAACGACCCGGCTCGGCGCGCTTGACGCGCTGGCCGAGATGCGGGTGCGTGCGCGTCAGCGCGTCGGCTCGCTGCGGCTCTCCGGTCAGGCCTTGCGTCTGGGCGCCGTTGGCGCAATCGGATTGGCGGGGGCGCGGCTGCTGATGCACCGCCGCGCGCCTGCGGCGGTTGCCCCCTCTTCCCCCCTGCGGCGCTTGGCCTTGCAGCTGCTCTCGGCGGTGCTGTTGCCGATGGTGCAGCAGTATCTGGTGAGCCGCGTGCCCCAATGGCGCGCGTGCACGCGCGCCGTGTCCTCGTTCTCGATTCCCACCCCTGCGGAGCTCTTTTATCGCTGGCTGGGGCTCATCAAGTGAGCTCGGTTAACTCCCTACCATTCCAAAACTCTATCTCTCTCCATGAAAAAAGTCTTTGTTTCCGGCGCCTTCAACGTCTTGCACGCCGGGCATATCCGTTTCTTTGAAGACGCCCGCGCTCTGGGTGATTACCTCATCGTTTCTTTCCCCCCGGCGGATTTGTTGTGGAAGCTCTACGACAAAAAATCCGTGTTGGAGGACAGCGACAAGCTTGCCCTGATTAGCGCGCTCTCCTGTGTGGATGAGGTGGTGCTCTCCACGGACAACGATGAGGTGCTTTCCTTCGCCTCGGCGGTGGAAAAGACCCACCCCGACATTCTCGCGGTGACGACCGACGACAAGTATGTGGATGCCAAGCGTGCCTTCTGCCTCCACCATGGCATGGATTTTGTCGTTTTGGAGAAAACGGCACCCGAGGGGCGTCCCACGAGCAGCAGCGAGGTGGTGGATCGCATCAAAGCCCCCAAGCATGTTCCCCTGCGGGTCGATTTTGCGGGCGGCTGGCTGGATGTGCCCGAGTATGCACTGCCCGGGGCCTATGTGGTCAACTGCGCTGTGTCGCCCACGGTGTCGCTGCGCGAGTGGCTCTACCGCAAGGGTGCCGGCATGGGCGGCAGCGGTGGCTGGAGCGTGCTCAACGGCTGGGATCCCGTGGCCTCGGAGCTGGGGCTGGGCGTGGGCTGGCAAGACCCCGCCGTCATTGCCGAAACCGGCGCCTGTGTGTGGAAGAGCGGCCCCAAGCCGGTGCTTGATTTCAAGAACACGGGCGAATTCCTGCGCGGATTGATGGCGGTGTACGACACGCGTATCAAGCACAACACGCCCGGCCTTTGCGGAGCGATTCAGCGCCCCTTTGCCAAAATTGCCAAGGCAGCCCGCGTGGCGCGCCTGGGGATTCAGGAGCAGGATATCAACGTGCTGGCCATCGCCGTCAACATGAGCTACAAACTGCAGCGCGCCGAGGGGCAGGCACAGCTGCCCGAGATTGGCGATTGCCTGGCGCACAAATACTGCGGCGGCGGGCACGGGGGCTACGCCCTTTATCTGTACGAGACCCCGGAGGCACGCGAAGCGGCGCTGGACGCCTGCGAGGATTTGTACCCCATCGAGCCCTACTGCCGCACCTTCGGTAAGGACGAGCCCGTGCCTTGGCAGCCCAAGTATCTGGAGCGCTTGCGCCGCAGCGGCGCGCTCGACTGAGTGGGCGTTTCTTGCTTGGCCGCAGAGCGCCGGGTGAACCAAAGGCGCTGCACCGTTGTCGGGTGCAGCGCCTTTGGTGCGGAAAGGGCGGGGGTGGCTCAGCCTTTGCTTGCCTTGTAGCGGCGCCGTGCGCGCACACCCTCGGCCAGCGTGGCGAACATGCCCAGCGTACCCTCCCAGTCGATGCAGGCATCGGTGATGCTCACCCCGTATTGCAAGGGCTTGATGCACTTCTGATTGCCGGCGTTGATGTTGCTTTCAATCATGACGGCGGCGATGTGCTCCTCGCCCGCCGCCAGCTGCTCGGCCACGGCGGCAGCCACCGTGGGCTGCTCCTGCCACTTCTTGTGGCTGTTGCCGTGGGAGCAGTCGATCATGATGCCGTTGGCAATGCCCGCCTTCTGCTGCAACTCCCAGGCGGCGCGCACATGCTCGGAGCCGTAGTTGGGCCCCTGCGAGGAGCCGCGCAGGATGAGGTGGCAGTCCGGGTTGCCGCTGGTGGAGACGATGGCGGAGACCCCCTCCTTGGTGACGGAAAGGAAGCAGTGCGGGTGCTCGGCGGAGATGATGCCGTCCACCGCCACCTGCACATTGCCGCCGGTGCCGTTCTTGAAGCCGATGGGCATGGAGAGCCCGCTGGCCAGCTCGCGGTGCACTTGGCTCTCGGTCGTGCGGGCGCCGATGGCGCCCCAGGCGATGAGGTCGCTGATGTACTGCGGGGTGATGACATCCAAAAACTCCGTGGCGGAGGGCACGCCCATCTCTGCCAGCCGCAGCAGTAGCCCGCGGCTCATGCGCAGTCCGCTGTTGATGCTGTAGGAGCCGTCCATGAAGGGGTCATTGATGAGCCCCTTCCAACCGACCGTCGTGCGCGGTTTTTCAAAATACACGCGCATGATGAGCAGCAGGTCGTCCTCGTACTTCTTGCGGGCGGCAGCCAGCTTGGCGGCGTAGTCGATGGCGGCGCCGGTGTCGTGGATGGAGCAGGGCCCCACCATGACCGCCAGGCGGTCATCCTCCCCCCGGATAATGCGACCGAACTCCTCGCGCGTGTCGAACACGAGTTTCTGCGCGGCAGGACTCGCGGGGAAGTCCTGCATGAGGATGGCGGGCGAAATCAGCGGACGAATGTCCGTGATGCGAACATCATCAGTTTTGAAAAAGCTCATGAACTTACTTGGGGTTCTTCCACGAGTAGACATTGTCCTCAATGGCCTCGGCCTCCGCCTCAGCCGAGGTATCATTCTTCGTGTTGTTCTTGCCCTTTTTGGCGCCCTTGCGGCTCGTGGCGGCCTCGGTGTTGCCGGCTCCCTCGCCGTCAGCGCCCAGGCTGTAGACTAAGCACTTTTTGCCGCGCAGGCGCTTGGAGGTGAAGGGGTCGATGCAGCCTTTCTCCTCCTCGCAGAGCACGAGGTAGTAGGGCTGTCCCCAGGGGTCGTAGAAGTTGATGCCGTCGTTGGCATCGATGAAGAGACCGTCGCGGGGCTGCTCCTGCTCATCGGAGCGCAGGTAGGTGTCGCGGTTGGTGTTGATGCGGTTGTCGGCATCGTCCTCCTCGCGGTTGGTCAGCACCATGATGAGGCGGGCATCCTCGCCGGCCTTGGTGCGCAGGTAGATTTGATCCTGTGCATCGGGCTGCGCCTCATTGGCATCGTAGGGCATCATGCCGTTGTAATCCTGAGCAAAGCGGGTGACACCCTCCACAATGTCGGTGCAGACCTTCTTGGCTGCCGTCTTGGAGGCGTTTTCCTGAATACTCATGTAGGTGGGGTAGGCGATGCTGGCGAGCGTCGCCAGAATGGCGATGACGATGATCAGCTCAATCAGGGTAAAGCCCCCATGGCTGCGGTGCGGGAAACGGACTTTCATACGCCCCGAATCCTATCACAATCGCTCGCCCACGGCAAGCGGAAAACAGTTCATTTGGCAGCAAAACGAGTGCTTTTCAGCGGCGGCGCAGCAGTCCGTAGCGCGGGGAGAAGACATAGGCCAGCGCGAAGCAGAGCCCCAGCACCAGCGCGATGGTGGCGCCCAGGTGCCAGCCCAGCGGGAAGGAGAGCCCGAAGGCCAGCACCGAGCCCAGCCCGCCGATGAGCCCCCCGCCCCAGAAGATGAGCTCCGTCCGGTCGGTGAGCAGGTACATGGTGGCGGCGGGGGCGACGAGCAGCCCAAGGGTCAGGAATGCGCCCACGGCTTGCAGGCTGGACACCAGCACGAGGATGATGAGCGCCATGACGCCGTAGTTGAGCAGCGCCACGGGGATGCCCATGACGGCGGCGGCGCGCGGGTCGAAGAGCGCCAGCAGCAGGGGGCGGCGCAGCGCCGTGAGGCTCAGCACAGCGGCGGCGCCGATGGCGTAGGCAAGCACGAGGTCGCTGTCGCCCATGCTGAGGATGTTGCCGAAGAGCCAGTCGTCCACCTTCTGCTGCAAGCCCAGTCGCACCAGGATGATGTAGCCCACGGCAAAGGCCGTGGTGTGCAGCACGGAGAGCGCCGTGTCGTGCTCCACGCGCCCGGTGCGCGAGACGAAGAGCGAGCCCAGACCCACGAGCAGCCCGGCCAGCACCGCCCCCGGCAGGATGCTCAGCGGCATGAGCCCGAAGAGCAGAATGGCCAGTGCGATGCCGGGCAGCAGGGCGCAGGAGATGGTGCCGATTTGCAGCGAGGCGCGCCGCAGCACGACCAGCGCGCTGACATAGCCGTTGGAAAAGCCGATGACGGCGCAGGCCCACAGACTGCGCTGCGCGGGCAGTTCGCGTAAAAAGTCCAGCCAATCATTCATGAGGGAAAACGGTGGGGAAAGGCTTGTTGCAGCCGGGCGGGGCTCAGCACCTCGGCGGTGCGCCCGGCGGCGATGAGGCGGCGGCGCAGCAGCAGCGCCTCGTCGAAAATCTCGGGCGCGGAGGCGAGGTCGTGGTGGCTGGCGATGATGAGCCGCCCCTCGGCCGCCAGCTCGCGCAGGATGCGCGCCAGCGCCGCCGTTCCCGGCACATCCAGTCCCGTGAAGGGCTCGTCCAACAGCAGAATATGCGCCTCCTGCGCCAGCGCTCGCGCCAGGAAGACGCGCTGCTGCTGCCCGCCCGACAGCGCGCCGATTTGGCGCTCGGCCAGCTCCTCCAGGTCAAGCGTGGCGAGCGCCTTGTCGATGATGGCGCGGTCGTGCGCCCGCACCGCTCCCCAGGTGCCCAGCGCCGTCCAGCGTCCCATGGCCACCACCTCGCGCACGGTGATGGGGAAGCGCGGGTCGATGTCGCGGCTCTGGGGCAGGTAGGCAATTTCGTGCTGCTGTCGGTGCAGGGGAGTGCCGTTCCACAGCACCGTGCCGCTCGTGGGGCGG
This sequence comes from uncultured bacterium, assembly GCA_945831585.1. Classification (GTDB taxonomy): domain Bacteria; phylum Verrucomicrobiota; class Verrucomicrobiia; order Verrucomicrobiales; family Akkermansiaceae; genus Akkermansia. The sequence continues at coordinate 28,615 of CAMACY010000005.1, forward strand.
TGCAGCCCCGCCAGCACATTGAGCAGGGTGGATTTGCCCGCGCCGTTGGGTCCCATGAGCGCCAGCGTCTGCCCGCAGCGCGCGGTGAACGAAAGCTCCTCGAGCGCGGGCTGCCCGCCGTAGGCGGCGCAAAGCCCGCACACGCAGAGCTCGTGGCGGTGGGGGTGGGGGTGTCCGCCGCCCCAGCAGATGTGGGAGTCGCTTACCATGAGAGGCGCAAAAGAGTGTGGAGTTGCGTGCCCGGCTGCCAATCGCTCGCGGTGCGGGTGGGGCGACCGGGCGCCTCGGCGCGCAGGCTGACGCCGTGCCAGCCGCTCTCGGCCCACTCGGCCTCCAGCTCGATTTCCGCCGCCCCCGAGGCGGGCAGGGAGAGGACGGGCAGCCAGGGAGCCGGTTCGTCCGGCGGCATCTCGGCCAGCAGCTGCCCGCCGTGCCGCAGGCACATCCGCCGGGGGTGACCATCGAAGAAGATACTGACCGGAACGCTTATCTCCTCGCGCTCCTCGCGCGCCGCTGCCGCGGCCGTCGCGCGGTGCTGCAGGAGGTAGGGCAGGGGCGCTCCCGCTGCCAGCACCCCCAGCAGGGTGCAGAAGAACATGCTGCGCGGGCTCATGGCTGCGCGCCCTCCTTCCCATCTGCCAGACCGTCGCACACCGCCTGCACGTTGCGGCGGAAGATGTCGGCATAGCCCGGGTGCTCGGGCGAGATGCCGTCGGCGATGAGCGCCTGCGTGCCCGCACCCAGCTGCTGCGCCAGCGCCACCATGCCGCGATCCTCCTCGTAGGCCTCGGTGAACAGACATCGCGCCCCCGCGCGGCGCAGCTCGGCCAGCAGCGCGGCGAGGCTCGCGGCATCGCCCTCGCTCTCGTGAGCTACGCCGTACACCGCCACGGGGCGGAAGCCGAAGTCCGCACACCAGTGGCAAAAGGCCGCATGCCCCGTCACCAGCACCCGCTGCTCGGGCGGGATGGCGGCCAAGCGCAGAGCCGCCTCGCGGTGCAGGGCATCCAGCTCGGTCGACAGGGCGCGAAAACGCTCGGTGAACGCCGCCGCACGCTCCGGGCGCTGGCGGCAAAGCTCGCCCAGCATCACCCGCGCGGCGCGGCGCACCTGCGCGGGGGAGTTCCACCAGTGCGGGTCGGCCACCGTCGTGCCCGGCAGGCAGACATCGGGCAGTGTGGCTCCCAGCTCCACGATACGTGTTGTCTCCGGCAGCGAGCGCCGCAAATCCTCCAAATAGGGTTCCAGCCCCTTGCCGCAGGCCAGCAGCAGCGGTGCCTGCGCCGCCGCCGCCAACTCCGCCGTGCCCGGTGCAAAATCGTGCAAATCGCCCGCCCCCGAGTACAGCGGCAGCACCTGCACCTCCTCCCCCCCCAGGCGCTGCGCCAACTCGCCCAACAGGGGGTGCAGCACCGCCACACGCAGCGCATCCTGCGCCCCGAGGGCACAGGGTAGCCAGCACAAGAGGAGACAAAGCAAGCGCAACATCGTTTTCCCATTGTACCGAATGCGTCAAGCCCCCCCTCTGCGGGCGGGATATGACGCGCTTTCGGGCGCTTCGGACGCGGGCTGGCGAAATCGCCGCTTTACAGCGCGGCGCGCCCGTGCTATTCTCCTGCTCTCGGAACTGTTGGCACCTGTCTATGAAAAACCTCCTTTCCATCGAAGAGTTGACCGCCGCCCAAATGCAGGAGCTGCTGGCCCTGGGGCATCGTCTGAAAGCCGAGCGCGGTCACCACGCGGAACAGCCGCTGGCCGGGCAAACCTGGGCACTCATCTTCTCTAAATCCTCCACCCGCACCCGCGTCTCCTTTGAGGTGGGCATCTCTGAGCTGGGCGGTCGCCCCATGTTCCTCTCCACCCGCGATATTCAGCTGGGGCGCGGCGAACCCATCAAAGACACCGCGCGCGTGCTCGGTCGCATGATTCACGGCGCCGTCATCCGCACCTTTGACCAGCAGGATGTGGTCGACTTTGCCGCCTACTCCGGCATCCCCACCATCAACGCCCTGACGGATCTGGAGCATCCCTGCCAAATCATGGCCGACCTGCTCACCATCGAGGAGCAGTACGGCGTCGGCAGCTGGAAGGACATGAAAATCGCCTTCCTCGGCGACGTGGACAACAACATGGGGCGCAGCTGGATGTGGGCCGCCAAGCACCTGGGCTTCACCCTCGCCCTGGCCGGCCCGCAGCAGGCCATGCCCTCCGCCGCGACGCTCGCTGCTCTCGACTGCCCGAACATCATCTGCACCACGGATGCCGCCGAGGCCGTGCGCGACTGCATGGTCATCAACACCGACACTTGGATTTCCATGGGGCAGGAGGCAGAGAAGGGAACCAAAGAACAAGCCTTCTTCCCCTACCAAGTGAACCGCGAGCTGCTGAGCGTGGCGGCGCCGGGGCATGTGGTCATGCACTGCCTGCCCGCCTACCGCGGCTACGAAATCACCGACGAGGTGCTGGAGGGCAACGCCGCCACCATCTTCCGCGAGGCCGAAAACCGTCTGCACGCGCAGAAAGCCATTCTCTACACCCTTGCGCAGCACTGACGACATCTTTCTTCTCGCCCCTCTGACCATGAGCAGCTACGACGAGCGCATCAGCGACCTGCTCGACGACATGGCCGTCTTCGACGACTGGACCGAGCGCTACGAATACATCATCTCCCTCGGGCGCAAGCTCCCGCCCATGCCCGAGAAATACCGCAAAAACAGCAACCTCATCAAAGGCTGCCAGAGCCGCGTCTGGGTCGGCACGGAGCTGCAGGGCGGCTTGCTCATCATCCACGCCGACAGCGACTCGCTCATTACCAAGGGGCTCATCGCCCTCTTCATCCGACTGCTCTCGGGGCTGAGTCCGGCGGATATTCTGGCAGCTGACCTGAGCAAGCTCAATGAATGCGGGCTGAAGGAGCATCTGGCCAGCACTCGCGCCAACGCGCTGTCCTCCATGGCGGCCACCATCCTGAAAGCCGCTCGAGCCGCCGCCTGAGTTCCCCCCCCCGCGACCATGGATTTCGACCTCTCCGAACGTTTGCGCGCGCGCCGGGCCGAGGTCCCGGTCGATACCGACGCCTACCGCGTGCTGGACGGTACGGCGTGGCGCGGCGTGTTCATCGATTCCTTGGCCGAGCGCCTGCTCGTCTCCCTGCGCGATGTTGAGCTGCCCGCCGCCTTGGAGGAGCAGCTGCGCGCCTGCGGACTGCCCGTCTACCTCAAGCGTCTGGACAACGACACCAAGCTGCCGCCCCGCCACATCCTCGGCGAGCCCCTGCCGCCGCGCTTCGGCGTGCTGGAGAACGGCATCACCTACCTACTCGACCTCAGCGCCGGCTACTCGCAGGGGCTCTTTCTCGACCAGCGGCTCAACCGTGCCGAGGTGCGGCGCCGCTGCCGCCGCGGCATGCGCCTGCTCAATACCTTTGCCTACACCGGAGCCTTCTCCGTCTGCGCCGCCCTGGCCGGAGCCGAAACCACCACCCTCGACCTCGCCCAGCCCTGCCTGAGCTGGTGCCGCGAGAACATGGCGCTCAACGGCATCGACCCCGCGCAGCACCACTTCTGCAAGGGCGACACCCTGCATTGGCTGGAGCGCTTCGAGCGCCAAGGGCGCCGCTTCGACGCCATCATCCTCGACCCGCCCACCTTCTCCCGCGATGCCAAAGGGCGCATCTGGCGCGTGGAGAGCGACTACGACCGCCTGGTCGCGCGCGCGGCAGCCTGCCTCGCCCCGCACGGCTGGCTGCTCTGCACCACCAACTGCCGCAAACTCAGCCACGCCGCTTTCCGCAACCGCGTGGCGGCAGGCATCCCCGGCGCGCAGCTCAGCCCCGCCCCCATGCCCCCCGAATTCGACGGCGAGAACTACCTCAAAGGGCTTTGGGCGCAGCGCTGAGAGGGGGCAGGGGGGCGAAGACGCCTCTTTTCGGTGCCGCATGTCCCCGCTTTCGGGAAAAAAAGCCTGAAAACACTCAATTTTGCTTGACCTCGCGGCGGGCTTCCGCTAAAATCTCCCCCGCAACCGCCTTTTGGCGCTTGCATGTCGGCGGGATAGCCAAGTGGCCTAAGGCAACGGTTTGCAAAACCGTCATTCGTGGGTTCAAATCCCACTCCCGCCTCTGACAGGTGAGGCACGCGTTGAGTGTGCTTCTGATACGCGAGGCACCCGCTGAGTGTGATGGCTCAGCGGGTGCCTTGTTGTTCGGGGTGAAGCCGGAGCGTTTACAGCCCCCACAGTTGAGCGTAGTGCAGCATCAGTGTGTCGCCCGCAAACAGCCACAGCAGAGCTGCGGCAATTAGGGCGGGGCCGAAGGGCATCGGGCGACCGCATCCCACGCGCTGCACCGCCGCCATCAGGAGCCCCAAGAGGCTGCCACCCACCAGCGCAAACACAACCCCCTGCCAGCCGCAAAGCGCCCCGATGGCCATCGCCAGCCAAGCATCGCCGCTGCCCATGGCCTCGCGCTGCCACCGGTAGCCGCTGCAGGTGCCGCGGAGCTCCTCTACCTGCTCCAGCGGGATGCTCTTGCCGGAGGGCAGTCGCAACTCTGTTGCGGAGAGTATCAGTTCCGCGGCTTGGGGCACGTGCGCAGCCTCTGTCGCACCGAGCAGGCAGATTCGATTCTTCGGCTCGCTGAACAGCGTGCTCCACAGGAGCCGCTCCTCACCCACCCGCAGCTCGATATCCTCCCCGTCCGCTGCTTGACGAACCAGCCAGCGCTGCGGCGCATCGTAACGCTTCTTCTTCGTCCCGAACAGCAGCCGCCCCGCCAGCGCCACCAGCACAAACAGGGCAAAACCACCTCCGGCGCCCATCAGCGACGCCACACAGCCCTCCCAAGGCTCCACCGCCTCCGCATCCGCCAACAGCGGTTCGCACCATACGGCCGCCACCCCCACCAACGCCGCTGCCGCCGCCAGCCCCGGCAGAACAAGCATCAGCTCCGCATCAATAAACAGGCAAGCCAGCATCAGCGCCACCCACAACGCCAGCAGCAGCACCACGGGCAGCGGCTCCATGCCGAAGCACCACACCAGCGCCGCAAAAAGCCCGGCCGTCAGCAGCTCCACCCACCAATAGCGCGCCGTGATACGCGCGCCGCAGCAGGCCGCCTTGCCGCGCAACAGCAACCAGCTGAGCAGCGGCACGTTGAGATACCAGGGAATAGCCGCCCCGCAGGCCGGACAAAAGGAGCGCGACGGATGGCACACACTCAGCCCCCGGGGCAGGCGATAAATGACGACATTGAGAAAAGAGCCTACACAAGCCCCGAACAAGGCCGCAAACAGTGGCATGAGCCACGGAAACTCGGGAGCAATATCCAGCGGAGCAATCAGGAAATCCGGCATGCAGCCATTGTATACCAAGCCCAACCGCTGCGCAAACAGAAATGCCGACCAGTGTTTGAAACAGCCCCTGCCTGGCTGAATTGCGAGGCTAAATGCGACAAGGCAAAAGTATCTTGACTTGTCGGCGGCGATGTGCTATTTGCGGTGGTATGTCAACCTGCACTCAACCCACCGCTTGTTACAATCCCATTACGGCCTATGTCAGCTTCTGGAAGCGCTATGTGCTTTTCAGCGGGCGTGCCTGCCGCTCGGAGTTTTGGTACGTCTTCTTGGTTAACACGATCATCAGCATGGTCTTGCAGGCTCTCGGCGACTCGGATGGGGGAATCCTTGGCACTCTGTATGGTCTTGCCACCATTATCCCCGGTCTGGCTCTGTCTTTTCGCCGCCTGCACGACATTGGCAAGAGCGCTTGGTGGTTGCTGATTATGTTGATTCCCCTGGTCGGTGCAATAGCGCTCCTGGTGATGTATTGCCTGCCGAGTGAGGATGGCGCCAACCGCTACGGCGAGGGATCGCTCCCCCCGGCTAACTGAGTGTTGCTTTTCTCTGCGTGGGGGCGGGAGCCTGTCGGGCTCCCGCCCTTGCTATTGACCCCGCGCCGGCTGCGACCGCGCGGGGCAGGGGGTGCGGCGCTCAGCGGTGGCGCAGGGCGAGCTCGTGCTCCATGTCGGCCAGCGTGACGCCCATCTGCTCCATGAGGACCAGCAGGTGGTACATCAGGTCGGAGGATTCGTAGATGAAGCGGTCGCGATTGCCGTCCACGGCCTCTACCACGCTCTCCACAGCCTCCTCGCCGACCTTTTGGGCGATTTTCTTGACCCCCTTGATGAAGAGGCGGGTGGTGTAGGAGCCCTCGGGCATGTCGCGGTGGCGCCCCTGCACCACCTCCGCCAGACGGCGGATAAAGCCCTCGTCCTCGGGGGTATCGAAGCAGGCGGTGGTGCCTCGGTGGCAGGTGGGACCTACGGGCTTGGCCTTGATGAGCAGGGTATCCTCGTCGCAGTCCAGGTAGCAGTCCTGCACCAGCAGGTAGTGGCCGCTGGTCTCGCCCTTGAGCCACAGTTGCTGCCGCGTGCGCGACCAGAAGAAGACCTTGCCCTCGCTCAGGGTACGGTTGTAGGCTTCTTCGTTCATGTAGCCCAGCATGAGCACCTTGAGGGTGACGGCGTCCTGGACAATGACGGGCAGCAGCCCGTCGCCGGTTTTGGAGAGATTGAGTTCGTAGAAGGGTTTGGGGGTCATCATCGGATGCAGATGTTGCGTTGTTTGAGTTGGGCTTTGAGTTCGGGGATGCTGATTTCGCCGAAGTGGAAGATGCTGGCGGCCAGCGCGGCATCGGCGCGCCCGCGCGTGAGCACGGCGGCGATGTCTTCCACGCTGCCCGCGCCGCCGGAGGCGATGATGGGGATGGAGAGCTGCTCCGCCAGCGCGGCGAAGGTGTCGCAGGGGTAGCCCTGCTTGGTGCCGTCGTGGTTCATGGAGGTGAAGAGGATTTCGCCCGCGCCGCGCTCTTGCCCCTCGCGCGCCCAAGCGAAGAGCTCCTTGTTGCTCGGGCGGCTGCCGCCGTGGGTCGTGGCGCGCCAGATGCCGTCCGCGCCCTGCCGTGCATCGATGGCCAGCACGAGAAATTGGCTGCCGTAGCGCGAGGCGATGCGGTCGATGAGCCCGGGGTCGGCAATGGCGGCGGAGTTGACGGAGATTTTGTCTGCGCCCGCGTCGAGCAGCCGCGCCGCGTCCTCGAGGGTCGAGATGCCGCCGCCCACGGTGAAGGGGATGTTGATGCCGTCCGAGATGCGCTCCACCAGCTTGGTGAAGGTGGCGCGCCCCTCGCGCGTGGCGCTGATGTCGAGGTACACCAGCTCATCGGCGCCGCTGCGGGCGTAGTGCTGCCCCAGCTCCACGGCATCGCCCACGTCGCGGAGCCCCACGAAGTTGACGCCCTTGACGGTGCGCCCCTCCTTTACATCGAGGCAGGGGATGATGCGTTTTGCGACCATGTTTGCAGTTCGTTGAGGGTGATGCGGTTCTCGTAAATCGCTTTGCCGATGATGACTTTGCGCAGTCCCAGCGCATCGAGCGCGCGGATGTCGTCCATGCTGCCGATGCCGCCGGAGACGGTGATGTCCACCGTGGGGTAGGCGCTCTGCAGGCGGGTGTAGAGCTCTTTGTTGGGGCCTTGCAGCATGCCGTCTTTGCTGATGTCGGTGCAGATGAGCTGCGTGAGCCCGCAGGGCAGGAAGCGCTCGATGAGGGCTTCTATCGTGAGGGGGCTTTCCTCTTGCCAGCCGTTGACGGCGATGCGTCCGCCGCGCACATCGGCGCCGAGGATGATGCGCTCGCCGCCGTAGCGCGCCAGCCAGGCTTCCATGAGCTCGGGCTGCTGCGCCGCCACGCTGCCGATGATGGCGTAGCGCGCGCCCGCATCGAACACGGCTTGCAGCGCCGCCGTGCTCTTGATGCCGCCGCCCCACTCGATGTCGAGGGGCAGCGCGGCGAGGGCGCGCAGGGTGTCGAGATTCTGCGGGGCGGAGGCCTTGGCACCGTCGAGGTCGACGAGGTGCAGACGACGGATGCCCGCAGCGGCGTAGGCCGCCCCCATCTCGGCGGGGGAGGCATCGTAGGTGCGCTGCCGGGCGTAGTCGCCCTGCGACAGGCGCACGCAGCGCCCGCCGATGATGTCAATCGCGGGAATCAGCTCAATCATAAGGCCAGGAAGTTTTTCAGGATTTGCTCGCCTACCGCGCCGCTCTTCTCGGGGTGGAACTGGGTGCCGTAGAAGTTTTCGTACTTGAGCGCGGCGCTGAAAAGCTGCCCGTGCTCGGTGGTGGCGATGGTGTCGGGGCAGGTGTGGGCGAAGTAGGAATGCACGAAGTACACGGAGGCGCCGCGCTCCAACCCGCGCAGTAGCTTGCTCTCCATGTTGCCGAGGCGGTTCCAGCCCATGTGCGGCACCTTGAGCTCGGGCGTGGGGGTGAAGCGGCGCACATGCGCATCGAAGAGCCCGAGGCAGGGGGTGAAGCCGCCCTCCTCGCTGTCGCGGCACAGCACCTGCATGCCCAGGCAGATGCCCAGCACGGGGCGGCGCAGCCCGCGGATGACGGGCGGCAGCCCGGCGGCGTGCAGGTTGGCCATGGCTTCGTCGGCGCTGCCGACGCCGGGGAGGATGACGTGCGAGGAGCGGGTGATGACGTCGGGGTCGGCGGTAACGCAGAACTCCGCGCCCAGGCGCCGCAGCGCGTTTTCTACGGAGCGCAGGTTGCCCATTTTGTAGTCGATGATGGCAATCATGGTGTCAATGTTCGGTAATCAGAGCAGCCCCTTGCTGCTGGGCAGGGCTTGGGAAAAGACATCGCGGCGGATGGCGGCGCGCAGGCTGCGGGCAAAGGCTTTGAACACCCCCTCGATGAGGTGGTGGTTGTTCTCGCCCCGCGCGCGGATGTGCAGGTTGCAGCGCATGGCGACGGCCAGCGATTGGAAGAAGTGCTTGTACATCTCGGTGGGGGTGTCGCCCACATACTCGCGGGTGAAGGGGACATCCCACGCAAAGTCCGCGCGCCCGCCGAAGTCCAGCAGCACGAGCGCTTCGCTCTCATCCATGGGCAGGGCAAAACCGTAGCGCTCGATGCCGCGTTTGTCGCCCAGTGCGCGTGCGAGCGCTTCGCCCAGCGCAATGGCCACATCCTCCATGCTGTGGTGCTCATCCACCTCCAAGTCGCCCCGGCAGCGCAGCGCGAGGCTGATGCCGCTGTGGTGCGGGAGTTGGCTGAGCATGTGGTCAAAGAACTTCAGCCCGCTGTCGATGCGCGTCTCGCCGGCGCCGTCGAGGTCGAGGCTCAGCTCGATGTCCGTCTCCGCCGTGCGGCGTTGCACCGTGGCGCGGCGCGCGCTGCGGCGCAGGAACTCGGCTACCTCTGCCCAGCGGGGTGTGATGAGCACGCAGGCGGCTGCCCCGGGTGACTCGGGCGACAGCGGCGCCGTCTGCGGATCGCGCAGCAGGATGGCGCGCGCTCCGAGATGGTGCGCCAGCTCCGCGTCCGTGTCGCGGTCGCCGATGACGTAGGACTGCGCCAGGTCGTAGTCCCCGCTCAGGTACTTGCCGAACATGCCCGTGCGCGGCTTGCGCGTGGGGGCATTGTCCTCCGGCAGGCTGCGGTCGATGAGCTGGTCATCAAAGCGCACCCCCTCGCCCGCCAGCGTCTCCAACATCTTGTTGTGAGCGGGCCAGAACGTTTCCTCGGGGAAGGAGGCGGTGCCCAAGCCGTCCTGATTGCTCGCCATGACGAACTCGTATTCGCCCAGACGCGCCAGCGAGGCCAGCCCGCTGATGGCTCCGGGGACGAAGGACAGTTTTTCCAAGCTGTCCACCTGGTAGTCGACCGGGGGCTCGGCGATGATGGTACCGTCGCGGTCGATGAACAGCGCTTTTTTCTTGGGAGGGTCAGCAGGCATAGTCGGCAAGGGCGGTGAGCAGTCGGTCGTTTTCTGCGGGGAGCCCGATGGTGAGGCGCAGGCAGCCCGCGCATTGGCACACACGGTTGCGGTTGCGCACGATAATGCCCGCGCGCACCAGATGCTCGTATACGCCGTCGGCATTCGTGACCCGCACGAGCAGGAAGTTGGCATCGCTGGGGTACACGCGCTCCACGCAGGGCAGCGCGGGCAGGGCGGCCGCCACGCGGGCGCGCTCACGCAGGATTTCCCGCACCTGCTCTCCGATGGGGCGGCGGAGCAGCTCGCTGACGGTTCGCAGCGCCGCTTCGTTGATGTTGTAGGGGTACTTGACCATGCTCATCAGGCGGATGATGCGCGCATCGGCCATGGCCAGCCCCAGCCGCAGCCCCGCCATGCCCCAGGCCTTGGAGAGCGTCTGCAGAATCACCAGACGCGGATGCTCCGGCAGGGCATCGCGCAGTCCCGGCTCGGCGGCGAAGTCGATGTAGGCTTCGTCCACCACCGTGATGCCCGCGAAGGACTCGGCCAGCTGCAGCAGCTCCGCGCGGGGGAAGGCGTTGCCCGTGGGGTTGTTGGGCGAGCAGAGGAAGAGTAGCTTGCAGCGCGGCTCGGCGGTCGCCGCCAGCAGCGCCTCCGTCGGCAGGGAGAACTCGGGACCCAGCGGTACCTCGCGCAGCGTGACGTTGTTGATGGCCGCCGCCACGCTGTACATGCCGTAGCTGGGGGTGATGGCCACTGCTTCATCCCGCCCCGGTTCGCAAAAGACGCGGAAGAGCAGGTCGATGGCTTCATCGCTGCCGTTGCCGAGGAAGAGGTTTTGCGGGTCAATTCCCTTGAGCGCGGCGATCTGCGTCTTCAGCTGCTTTTGGTGCGGGTCGGGGTAGCGGTTAAAGCCGCTGTCGTAGGGGCTTTCGTTGGCGTCGAGAAAGGTGCCCAGACCGCCCGTGTACTCATCGCGGGCGGTGGAGTAGGGGGTGAGCGCCGCGATATTCGGGCGCACGAGACGATCGAGGTCGTTCATGAGCGGGTGGGGGCGGAAAGTCGGACGGCGACGGCGTTGGCGTGGGCGGGCAGCCCCTCGGCCCCGGCCATGGCGGTGATGGTGGGGGCGAGCGCGGCGATGCCCTCGCGCGTGAGTTCTTGGAGGGTCATCTTGCGCATGAAGGCGTCGATGTTGACCCCGCTGCAGGCGTGCGCCCAGCCGCTCGTGGGCAGGGTGTGGTTGGTGCCGGAGGCGTAGTCGCCCGCGCTTTCGGGGCTGTAGTTGCCGATGAAGATGCTGCCGGCGGCGGTGATGCTCTCGGCGGCTTCCCAAGGCTGCGCCAGCGAGATGATGAGGTGCTCGGCGGCGTAGGTGTCGGCAAAGGCGAGCATGCGTGCGCGGTCGGCCAGCACGATGGCGCGGCTGTTGGCCAGCGAGTGCTGCACGAAGTCCGCGCGTCCCAAACGCGCCGCCTGGCGCTCGAGCTCGGTGCTCACAGCGTCGGCCAGCGTCTCGCTGTCGCAGACGAGGATGGCCTGGCTGTCGCGCCCGTGTTCCGCCTGCGAGAGCAGGTCGGCGGCGACAAAGGCTGGGTCGGCGGTGGCATCGGCCAGCACCATGACTTCCGAGGGGCCGGCGGGCATGTCGATGGCGGTGTTACGCCCGGCGACGAGCTGCTTGGCCAGGGTGACATAACGGTTGCCGGGGCCGAAAATCTTGTGCACCTTGGGGATGCTCTCCGTGCCGTAGGCCATGGCGGCGATGGCCTGAGCCCCGCCCGCCTTGAACACGCGGGTGACGCCGCAGCGGCGCGCGGCGCAGAGCACGGCGGGAGCCACGCGCCCTTGCTTGTCCGTCGGGGTGCAGAGGATAATCTCGCGGCAGCCCGCAAGGCGCGCGGGGATGGCGAGCATGAGCACGGTGGAGAAGAGCGGTGCCGTGCCCCCCGGGATGTAGAGCCCCACGCGACCGATGGGCACGGGACGCTGGATACAGCGCACGCCCGGTGCGGTTTCCACCTCTACCGTCTGCGGCAGTTGGGCGCGGTGGAAGGCGCCGATGTTGGCGGCGGCGGTGTCGATGGCGGCCTTGAGAGCGGGGCTTACGGCGGCTTCGGCGGCGGCAAACTCGGCCTCGCAGACCTCGAGCTGCGGCAGCTGCACGCCGTCAATCTCGGCAGAGAGTGCCAGCAGGGCGGCATCGCCCTCGGCGGCTACTCGATTGACGATGGCCTCTACGCGCGCGGCGATGGTGGGGTTTTCCTGCTCGGCGGCGCGGCGGCAGAGCAGGGGCCAATCCTCCGGGGCAGGTTCGACAAAGCAGGGAATCATAACGGTGGGAGGCTCAGGGAATGATTTTGTCGACATTGAGCACGAGAATGCCCTCTGCGCCGATGGCCTTGAGCTGGCGCACCTTGTCCCACAACTCATCGGCCTTGACCACAGAGTGCAGCGAAATCCAATCCGGGGTGGCCAGCGGAATGACCGTGGGGCTGCGCAGGGCAGGCAGAATGGTCAGCGCCTCGTCCAGCGCGGCGGCGGGCAGGTTCATCATCAGGTACTTCTGCGAGCGGCTGACGCTGGCGGACTCGATGCGGAAGAGAATCTCCTCCAGCACGGCGCGCTCTTCCGCACTCAGCGAGGGCGAGGCAATGAGCACCGCCTCCGAGAAAAAGACTTTTTCCACCTCGACCAAGCCGTTGGACACCAGCGTGCCGCCCGAAGACACGATGTCGAAGATGCAGTCGGCAATGCCGGCGGCGGGGGCAATCTCCACCGAGCCGGTGATGACCTCGATTTCGGCCTGCACGCCCTGTTCCTCCAGCCACTTGCGCAGCACGCCGGGGTAGGAGGTGGCGATGCGTTTGCCGTTGAAGTACGCAGGGCCGGTGTACTGCTCGTTCTTGGGGATGGCCAGCGAGATGCGGCAGCCGCCGAAGCCGAGTTTCTTGGCGATGTCGACCGCGAAGCCGCGCTCGGCGACCTCGTTGAGCCCCACGATGCCAAGCTGTGCCGTGCCGTTGGCGACGACCTGCGGAATGTCATCGTCGCGCAGGTAGAGCACCTCGATGGGGAAATTGGCGGCCTTGGAGAGGAACTTGCGCTTGGCTTCGTCGACCTGAATGCCGATTTCGCGCAGCAGCTCGATGCTCTGCTCGTTGAGACGACCCTTGGTTTGAATAGCGATTCGCAGCATGGCGGGGGATGTGTGTGTGGTGAGAGATAAACGGGAGACACGAAAAAAGGCTTACCGAGCGAGGTAAGCCTTCGTGCGAACAGTAACTCCGAAACACGCCGAGCCTTACCTCATCTGCGGGAGGTATGATGATGGAGGCTGTGGTGGTGAAGCGTCATCGGGTTACGCGCTCATCCTAGCGCCGCTCCGCGAGCAGGTCAAGATTTTTTTCATTTTTTAACGGGTGAATTTTCCGTTGTTCCCGTATGGACTCAACAAAACGGTCACCGAAAATTGAGCCAGGATTTTTTTTCGGTGTTTTGCCCCCGAACAATGTGCCGTAGGGGGGGGAGACCCCTCGTCATTTGCCCTGCGAAGCCAGATGCGAGAACCGTCGTTTATATTGCTTGTTTGCTCATTGTGAGCGACATATGAATAATGTATGCGCCTCATGTTGAGGCGTCCGGTCGTTCACGTGTCAGCCTAACCCGTGAGATGTGTCCGTTCGGTGACTGGATTGTTGAGGCAATGCGACAGCCCCAAAATGCGGGCTCGGGCACACTCGGCGCTTGCGTGGGGCAGGGAGCTGCGCTAGAATGACGCCGATATGACACTTCACTTCTACAAGATGACGGGGGCCGGAAACGATTTTGTGATGGTGGATAATCGCGACCTCTCCCTGAGCGCGGTGCTGACGCACGACACCATCGCCGCCCTTTGCGACCGCCGTTTTGGCATCGGCGGCGACGGGCTCATCGCTGTGGAGCCCGCGCAGGGCAGCGGCGATGTGCGCATGCGCTACTACAACAGCGACGGCGGCGAGGCCGAGATGTGCGGCAACGGCGCGCGCTGCTTCACCGCATTCGTTGATTTTCTCACCCCCGGCGGCATGAAGGAAGTGAACTTCGAGACCATGGCGGGCATTGTGAAAGGCGTGGTCAATGCCGATGCCACCGTTACGGTGCAACTGACCACCCCCAAGGATTTGAAGCTCAACGCCCTGCCCGGGGATGAGGTCGTGCCCGCCCCGGTACACTTCCTCAACACGGGGGTGCCGCATGCCGTGGCCTACCTGCCTTCGGTGGCGGACATCGACATCCGCAAGATGGGCGCGCACCTGCGCTACCACGCCGCCTTTGCCCCGGCGGGCACCAACGCCAATTTTGCCACCGTGCTGGAGCCGCAACACCTGCGCCTGCGTACCTATGAGCGCGGCGTGGAGGACGAGACGCTGGCCTGTGGCACGGGCATGACGGCGACAGCCCTACTGCACGCGCTGCTGACGGGGGCGCCCTCGCCCATCGCGTTGGATGTGGCGGGCGGCGACACGCTCAAGGTCGGCTTCCGCCGCGTGGGCGAGAGCGGTTTTGCCGATGTGACCCTCACGGGACCGGCACGCATCGTCTTCAGCGGCACGGTGGAGCCCTCCTCGCTGCGCGGGGCCGATTGCTGAAGCTCCGCCCCCTTCCGCCGCCATGGTGCCGATGCATCCGTTGGATACCAAGGGACACCCCATCATCCTCATCGGGTTGATGGGGTGTGGCAAGAGCACGGTGGGCAAGGCGCTGAGTATGCGCACGGGCATGCCCCTGCTCGACACGGATGCCGTCATCGAGGAGCAGGTGGGCAAGAGTATTCCTGACATCTTTGCCGAGCGGGGCGAGGCGCACTTCCGCATGCTCGAAACGGCGCTGCTGCGCTACATCGAGGGGCGGCACCCCGCACCGCCTCCCATCATCTCCACCGGCGGAGGCATTATCATCCGCAAGGAAAACCGCGAGCTGCTGCATCGTCTGGGCTTTGTGGTGTGGCTCAATGTGGGGGTGGGCACCCTGCTCGCGCGCACGGCACACGGCAGTAACCGCCCCCTGCTGCAGAATACGGATCGCGCCGCCGTGTTGGCCGAGCTGCTGCACCGCCGCTACCCTTTTTATGCCGAAACGGCGCACTTGCAGATGGATTCCTCGCGCATGGATGCCAACACGGCGGCCTACAACATCTGCCTGGTGGCCGAGCGTTTTTTCAAACCGCGCCGCCCGCGCGGCGAAAAGCCGTCGGAAGGCTCATTCCGCACTTGACGCGCGGGCTCCCGCCGTGCTAGAATAACTCAACACTTGGGATTGTCTTTTTAAGAATCGTTTTCATTATGAAACCTGCAACATTCAACTGCACCGTTCTGCGCGACGGCCATCAGTCGCTGGCCGCTACGCGCATGTCCACCGAACAGATGCTCAAGATTGCCCCCATTCTCGATACGATGGGCTTTTCCGCGCTGGAAACCTGGGGTGGCGCCTCGATTGACTCGGGGCTGCGCTTCCTGGGCGAGCACCCCTTTGACCGCTTGGACACCCTCAAGAAGCTTGCTCCCAAGACCCCGCACATGATGCTGCTGCGCGGGCAGAACATGGTGGGCTACACCAACTATCCCGACGATGTGGTGGAGGCTTTCGTGAAGATGAGCGCCAAGCACGGCATGAACATCTTCCGCATCTTCGACTGCCTGAACGACCCCGAGAACATGCGCACCTGCATCAAGGCGGTCAAGGAGTGCGGTCAGACGGCGCACGGCACCATCTGCTACACGACTTCCCCCGTGCACAACCTCGAATACTTCGCCAAGCTCGGTCGCCAGATTGCCGAGATGGGCGCCGACGGCATCGTCATCAAGGACATGGCGGGGCTCATCCCCCCCAGCGAGACCGCCGCGTTAGTGCAGACCCTCAAGAAGGAGGCGGGGCTGCCCGTGTGGATCCACACGCACGAGACCGCCGGTCTGGGTGCGGCCACCTACGTGGCGGGCATCAACGCCGGGGCAGACGCCGTGGATGTCTCCATCGCTCCCTTCGCCAACGGCACGGGTCAGCCGGATGCCATGCGCATGCTGGCGCTGCTCAGCGGCTACGAGCGCTGCCCGCAGGTGGCGGATGACTTCAAGGCCAAGCTGACGGAGATTTCCGCCATGCTCCAGCCGGTGTACGAGAGCCTCTCGCGCTTCACCAGCCACAAGAACGAGATTGTCAACAGCGACACCCTGCGCTATCAGGTGCCGGGCGGCATGCTCTCCAACTTCCGCAACCAGCTCAAGGAGATGAACATGACCGATAAATTCGAGGAGGTGTTCGCCGAGATTCCCGTGGTGCGCAAGGCGCTGGGCTGGATTCCGCTGGTGACCCCCACCTCGCAGATTGTCGGCGTGCAGGCCATGATGAACGTCAAGTTCGGCCGCTGGAAGAACATCACCCCCCAGTGCGCGGACGTGGCGCTGGGCTACTACGGCCACACTCCCGCCCCCGTGGACACGGAGCTGCAAGCCATGTGCGCCAAGAAGATGGGCAAGGATCCCATCACCTGCCGCCCCGCCGACCTCAAGGGACCGGGCATGCCCGAGTTGCGCGAAAAGCTCACCGCCAAGAATATCCCCGCCACGGACGAGAACTGCGTCATCTACGCCATGTTCCCGCAGCAGCTGGAGGATTACTACGCCGGCAAGAAGCCCGAGCCCCCCACCGCCAAGAAGGAGGAAAACTACGGCGCTCCCGTCTCGCTGAGCTCCGTGGGCGTGGCGGCGGCCATCTCCGGCAATGACATGAAGCTTAACATCATGGGCCGCGAATACGACGTGCACATCGAAGAGAAGTAAGCATACCTGAACGACTCTCTTGAACACACAAGAACCGCCGCTTGCGAGAGTGGCGGTTCTTGTGTTTAACCCCGACCCCGGCAAGCTTGTACCCATGCACACGTATATCATGGGCCTTGGCTGCCGGATGATCCTTCATAGGCGGACATCTACAGCATCGTGCATGCTGTAGATGTATTCTGTGCTTATGCTCAGCTGGGTAGATAAACTCCGGAGAGAGAGAGAGAGGCGGAGCTATGTCAAGATGAAGTTCACCCTAGATTTTGTTTATTTTTCTTGATACAGCATACACGATGCTGTAAACTTCCCCCGTCAGTCGGCGGCGGGGGAAGCCGGTAGCTGCTCCGTGAGGTGATACTCAGACATTGTTTACGGGCAGGAAAATACCGATGCTAGGAGTGCTGCCTGCTGTGACGAAGGAGGGAGAGATGGATTTTCTGTTGAAAAGACTGGTTAACAAAGCGTTGAAGACCCTATGCGTTTGCCGGGTGAGCTCGGAGCGGGAGAAAAGGGTGTACCTGACCTTTGATGATGGCCCGGAACCCGGGATTACGGAGTTTGTGTTGCAGCAACTGCAGCTATACAACTTCCGCGCTACATTCTTTTGTTGCGGGGCGCGCGCGGAGGAGTACCCGGAGCTTATGGAGCAACTCCGTGCAGGGGGACATGTGGTTGCCAATCACTCGTATTCCCATATCCACTCGTATCGGGTGGAGACAGCTACTTATGTTCAGGATGTGGAGCGCGCTGCCCGCTGTATGCAGACAAGCTTGTTTCGCCCGCCTTGGGGCGGTTTGACATGGGATGCATGGCGAACCCTTCGCACCAAACAGCGGATTGTGATGTGGAGCTTGGGATCCGATGATTCTTCGTCAACGGAGGATTTCGATGGAGCGCGTGCCTTGAGGCACCTCATAGAGGGAACATCAAAGGGGGAGATTGTTCTATTCCACTTCTCTCTTCAGCATGCTCCCAACACAAAGGCCGTTTTGCCGGGCTACCTGAAATGGCTTTCCGAAAACGGCTGGACAGCCGGTGTGTTGACTCCTGAGTTGCGTTAAGCGCTTTCCGGAGCAACAGAACAAGGCAGGGTCGGGAGCAGATGCTCTCGACCCTGTTGGCGCTTGGGGAGGGGACTCAGGCGCTCAGGCGCCGCGGTGGCGGATGATTTTGCCCGTTTCCAGGTAGACGACGTGCTCGCAGATGTCGGTGGTCAGGTCGGCGATGCGTTCCAGGTCGCGCGAGATGCTGATGCAGTCCACATAGTAGCCGGCGGCTTCGGCGTGGCGCTGCAGCAGCTCGCGGCAGAGTCGGACGGTGTTACGGTGCAGGGTGTCCACGGCGTCATCCTTGTCGATGATGCTGTAGGCCAGCACGGTGTCGCTGTGGCGCACGGCATCCAGCGCCTCGCGCAGCATGCTCAGCACGAGTTTCTGCATGTCGCCGAAGCGGATGAGCTCCGGCGCAGGGTCGCTCCCGAGCCCGGCCAAATCCTCCACGCGTTCGGCAATATGTACGCCGAAGTCGGCCATGCGTTCTAGCGCGGTATTGATTTTGAGCGCGGCGGCCACGAGGCGCAGGTCAGAGGCAACGGGCTGGTAGAGCGCCAGGATTTTGAGGCATTCTTCCTCGATGCAGATTTCCTCGGCATCGATGGCGCTGTCATCGGCGATGACGCTCTGCGCCAGCTCGGTGTTCGTGGTGGAGAAGGCATCGAGCGCTCGCTGGATGCTCAGCTCGACTTGGTGGCCCTGCGTGCCCAGACGGTGCTGCAGGCGGCGGATTTCGTTGTTGAAATGTTCTTTCATGGTGGTGGTGGAGGGGGATGAAAATTGGTTTAACCGAAGCGACCCGTGATGTATTCCTCGGTTTTCTTGTTGCGGGGGTTGGTGAAGATTTGGTCGGTGGCGCCCACCTCGATGATGCGCCCTTTGTAGAAGAAGGCGGTTTGGTCGGAGATGCGCGAGGCTTGCTGCATGTTGTGGGTGACGATGACGATGGTGAAGCGCTTTTTGAGCTCCAGCACCAGCTCCTCAATCTTGAGGGTGGCGACGGGGTCGATGGCGCTCGTGGGTTCGTCCATGAGCAGCACCTCGGGCTCGGCGGCGATGGCGCGGGCGATGCAGAGGCGCTGCTGCTGACCGCCGGAGAGTGCCATGCCGCTTTGGCGCAGCTTGTCCTTCACCTCGTCCCAGATACAGGCTCCGCGCAGCGCTTCTTCTACCTTGTCTTCAATCTCGCTGTGGCTGAGCTTGTAGTGCAGGCGCAGGGGGTAGGCTACGTTATCGAAGATGCTCATGGGGAAGGGCGTGGGCTTTTGGAAAATCATGCCCACGCGGCGGCGCAGTTGCAGCAGGTCGACCTCCGGGGAGAGGATGTTCTGCCCGTCGAGCAGCACCTCGCCCTCGGCGCGGTGGTTGCGGTAGAGCTCGAAGATGCGGTTGTAGATGCGCAGGTGGGTGGATTTGCCGCAGCCGGAGGGTCCGATGACGGCGGTGATTTCGTGCTCGGGGATGTCGAGATTGTTGTCGAAGAGCGCCTGGTGTTCCCCATAGTAGAAGTTGAGGTGGCGCGCGGCGATTTTAATGTTTTTGTTCATGGAAGATACAGCGGGTGGCAATGTTGATGCAGAGAATCGTGACCGAGATGACCAAGGCGGCGCCCCAGCCCAGCGCGTGCATGGACTCGAAGGGCGAGTTGGTGGTGTACTCGGTGATGAGGACGGGAATGTTGGCCGTGGGTTCGGTGAAGAAACCGCTCGGCCACGTGTCCGCAAAGAGCGCGGTGAAGAGCAGGGGGGCGGTTTCGCCGCTGACGCGTGCCAGCGAGAGCAGCACCCCTGTCGCTAAACCGTTCTTGGCCGCGCGGGCGATGATGCAGAGCGTGGTGCGCATGCGGGTCATGCCCAGCGCCAGCGCGGACTCGCGCAGCGTGTCGGGCACCATGGCCATCATGTCCTCGGTGGTGCGCATGATGACGGGGAACATGATGATGGCGAGCGCCACCGTCCCCGCAAAGCCGGAGAAGTTGCCCGTGGGCACCACGATGAGGACATAGACGAACAGACCCACGATGATGGAGGGTAGCCCCATGAGCACGTTGGCGCAGAAGCGCAGCAGGTCTGCCGCGCGGTTGCCCTTGCCGTATTCGGCCAGGTAGATGCCCGCCGCCAGCGCGGGAGGCACGGCCAGGAGCGTGGCCCCGGCCGTGATGAGCAGGGTGCCGAGCAGGGCGTTGGCAATGCCGCCGCCGGGCTCACCGTAGGGTTTGGAGGCCGAGCTGAGGATGTCCGGCGTGAGCGCCTGCGCGCCGTTGAGCAGCACGGTGTAGAGAATCCACCCCATGCCGCCGACGGCGATGAGGATGGAGAGGTAGGAGAAGGCCGCGAGTATCCGATCGCCGAGGCGGCGGAAGAAGAGCGGGCGGCGCTGTGTGTTGGCAATACTGGTCATGTGGATGATGGTGGGTATCAGCGGGCTTCGCCGCGTTTGGCACCGGTGAGGTGCAGGTAGTACTGCGCGGCAACCTGAATGCCGAAGCTCATGAGCAGCAGGATGAGCCCCAGCGCGAAGAGCGCGCTTTGCTCAAGCCCCTGCGATTCGGCAAAGTTGTTGGCAAGGGTGGCGGCAATGGTGGTACCGCCCGAGAAGAGCCCCTCGGGCAGCTGCATCATGTTGCCGATGACGAAGAGCACGGCCATGGTTTCGCCCAGCGCGCGCCCCATGCCGATGAAGATGCCGCCGAGAATGCCGCGGATGCCGTAGCGCATGACGACGTCCTTGGTGGCCTCCCAGCGGGTGCATCCCGCGCCGTAGGCTGCCTCGCGCAGCATGGGCGGGGTCATGCGGAAGACATCGCGCATGACGGCGCTCATGTAGGGTAGAATCATCAGCGAGAGGATGAGCCCCGCCGTCAGGAAGCCGAATCCGTTGTCGTCCTCGCCCAGCAGTCGGGTGCTGCCCGGAATGGCGGCCAGCAGGGGCTGCACATGGTCCTGCATGATGGGGGCGAGCACGAAGAGTCCCCACATGCCGTAGATGACGGAGGGGATGGCCGCCAGCAGGTCAATCGCCTGCGAGAGCGGTCGTGCGAGGCAATCGGGAGCCTCGGTGACGAAGAGCGCCGCTACAAAGGAGAGCGGAATGGCGAAGAGCAGCGCGAGCAGGGTGGTGAGCAGGGTGCCGACGATGGCCGGAGCCGCGCCGAAGATGCCCTGCGCCGGGTCCCACTCGGCCGAGCACAGAAAGCCGAGCCCGAAACGCTGCCAGGCGGCGGCGGAGTGCGCCCCCAGCTGCACGAATACCCCGAGCATGAGCCATCCGGCCAGCGCTGCACAGGCCAGGCAGGCAAAGCGGAAACAGCGATCGGTTTGTTGCATATCGGATCTTGTTGGCTGCTGCGCCCCCCGTGCCGTAGCGCGAGGGGCGCAGGGTGGACTCAGAGGACGGGTTTGACGAGCTCAACCACGTTTTGCGGTAGCGCCACATAGTTGAGTTTGCCGGCGGCGGCAGCACCCTCGGTGAAGCACCAGTTGAAGTACTTCTTCAACTCGGCGCGCTTCTCGGCGGGGGTGTCGCGGCGCAGGAGGATGTAGGTCACGCCCGTGATGGGCCAGCTTTGCTCGCCGGGCACATCCGTCAGCTCCATGTAGAAGCCGGGGGCGTTCTTCCAATCGGCTCCGGCAGCACCTGCCGCAAAGGTCTGCGGGGTGGGCTGCACATACTTGCCGGCGGCGTTTTCCAGCGCGGCGCAGCAGAGTTTGGCCTCCACGGCGTAGGTGTACTCGGTGTAGCCGATGGCGCCCTTAATTTTGGCCACGTTGTTGCAGACGCCCGGGTTCTTTTGGCCGCCAATGCCCGCAGGCCACTTGACGGCGGCGCCCTGACCCACCTGCGCTTTCCAATCGGCGGAAATCTTGCTCAGGTAGTTGGTGAAGATGAAGGAGGTGCCGCTGGAGTCCGAGCGGTGTACCACGGTGATTTTCTGCTTGGGCAGCTTGAGCTTGGGGTTCAGCGCGGCGATGGCCTTGTCGTTCCACTGGGTGATTTTGCCCAGATAGATGTCGGCGAGCACGGCGCGGCTGAGCTTGAGCTGGCCGTTTTTGATGCCCGGCAGGTTGACGATGACCACGACGCCGCCCGTGAGCATGGGGAATTGGATGAGCCCCGCCGCTTCTTGCTCATCGAGCTTGAGCGGATTGTCCGTGCCGGCGAAGTCCACGGTTCCCTGCTTGATTTGGTTGAGCCCGGCGCCGGAGCCAAGGCTCTGGTAGGTCACGGTGGTGCCGGGATTGGCCTGCGAGTAGGAATAGGTCCATTGCTGGTACACCGGGGCGGGGAAGGAGGCTCCGGCACCCGTCAGGGTGGTGTCCGCAGCGGCGAGGGAGATGAGCCCGAGCAGGGCGATGGTCAGATTTTTAATCATAGTCGTATGGTGTTGTGTTATTGGTTGAATTAGAAGTTTGCGCGCAGCGCGGCGCCGTATTGCCAGCCGGTGAAGCCCTTGGCACCCGTGGCATCCTTGCCCGAGGAGCATTGGTACTCCGCGCCGAGCATCACGCGCATCATGTCGGGTTTCTCCGGGTTCACATAGTAGTTCACGCCGAAGTAGAAGCCCTGCAAGGCATCGCTGACCGAGGAGTAGGCCGAGTTGGTGGTCGCGTAACGGCTGTAGGCATCTACCGCGTTGCTGCCTGCCGCCAGCTGGTAGCGGAACACCGCCTCCGTGTGCTTGCTGAGCTTGTAGGAGGGGATGAGCGAGATGCCCGCGACGTTCTCGGCTCCGGCCTTGCTGCCCGCGGCTCCCGGCGTGTTGAAGCCCGCCATGCCTTCGGCCATGAAGGAGAAGTTGCCGCGCTTGGCCGTCCAGGTCAGCGCCACGATGTCGCGGGCGCCGGGGCCTTCCTCCGCCACGCCGACGGGCAGCTTGCGATCTTCGTTGTAGAAGCTGTGCATGTAGTCCAGGTACAGGCGGCTCTTGTCGGAGGTGGCGTAGCTCAGCCCCACGGCGGCCATGGCGTTGGTCGCGCTGTTGAAGGCGGGCGATTTCCAGAGGTCATCGTGGCTGCCGTTGACGTAGACACCGGCCTCCCAGCCGAACTTGGCTTTCTTGTCGCTGTTTTTCAGGTGGATGCCGTAAAGAGCCTCCGCCGTCAGCTGGTTGACGAGGTTGGAACGCTCAATGGTGAGAATCTGCGAATCGCTGGTACGGTATTCGCCGATGTAGGCGGGTTTCATCTTGCCCACGGTGAGGGTCACGGGCTTCAGGTCGGCCTGCGCGTAGAGCTCATAGACGGAGGTCTTGCCGCGGCTGCGGTTCCACTGCCCATTGCTGTACTTGTAGCGCTGGTTGAGCCCGCCGATGTCCCAGTCGGTGAAGAGCGTGATGCGGTTGAGTACCTTGGCCTTGCCGCCGAGGCGGAAGCGGCGCCACTCGTCATTGCCGCGGCGTCCCTTGCCGGCGCTGCCGCCCTTCACGCGATCCGCACCACCGGCGGGATCCATGTAGCTCCACTGGTATTGCGGGCGGAAGCGAACGTCCACGGACTGCACCCAGGGGTTCTCGGCGTGGTCGCGCTTGGCATCGAAGAGCTTGAAGCGGCCGGGCAGCCATTCGTTGAAGGAAAACGCCTCCTTGGCGGCGGGGGCGGATGGCTGCGGGGTGCTTTCTGCGCCGAGGCAGACGGAGAGGGCGCTGATAGCAAGCGCCGGAATGTATGCGTTCTTCATATGGTCTTGTTCAGATGTTCGTCGGTCGGCTCGCGGAGCAGGGCTCCCGTGCCTGCCGACAGCTCCAAACTGCCACGCCGCCGGATGATTTGCAAGAAGTGCAGGGTGAAACAAACGCCACGCGCCCTGTGGCGAAAGTGTTGCCATGCGCGTCAAAACTGCGTTATTATCTGAATTATGGCTTGACTTCTGCTCCGAAAGGTGTACACTAACCGCCCATCCTTGTTTCGCTGCAAGGGTGTGCCATCCCGGCGGGAGACGAACGCGCTCCGACGTCGGAAGAACTCCGAACAAACATTCATTTTAACGCTATCGTATTCAATTATGACGAAATATACTCTTAACGCAACGAAGCGCGAGGTCGTGGGCACCGGTAAGCTCAACGCCCTGCGTGCTCAGGGTTACCTCCCCGGCGTGGTCTACGGTCCCGCCATCGAGGGCAACATCAACGTGCAGATCAAGGCCGGTGAGCTCCGCGCGCTGCTGGCTTCCGTGGACACGGACAGCATCCTCGTCAAGCTCAACATCGATGGTCAGGAGCAGCTGACGCTCGTCAAGGACGTGCAGCGCAACTTCCTGACGGACAGCACCACACACGTCGATTTCATCGCCGTGACGCCCGATACCGTGGTCAAGTCCAAGGTCATCGTCAAGCTGGTGGGCACGGCGGCCGGTGTGGCTCAGGGCGGTCAGGTGAACCAGATCGTCTACGAGCTGCCCATCAAGAGCGCCGTGAAGGACATTCCCGCCCACATTGAGGCCGACATCTCGGGGGTGCAGATGAACCAGTCCCTGCGTCTGGCGCAGGTCACCATCCCCGCCGGTGTCACGACCCCCTTCAACGGGACGGTGGTGCTCGCCTCGGTGGTGAAGCCCTGAGAACGGCATCAGCCATCTCCTTTACCGCAACGCGCTTCCTCCGGTCGGGGGAAGCGCGTTGTGCTTGGTGCGGGGGCGATGGCGACTTGAACCGCGCGCAGCGGATGCCCAAGCTATCAGTCGGAGTAGGTGACGACCATGCGCGCGACAGCGGGCAGCGCTTCGCTCAGTTTTTTGGTGAGCATGGTGAGCCGCCCGTGGCTCTCCTCCACGGTCAGGCTGAACTCCGGCGGAATGGAGACGACGCAGAGTCGGTGATCTCCGTCCTTGTAGGTGTTGATGGCGGTGGGCAGGGGGGCGCCGATGCTCACCATGGCACGGCGCACGCGCTCGTTCCACTCCTCCTCCGGGGGCAGGGGCTGAGTCCTAACGGGTAGAATGCGCTCGCTGGGCTCCACATGCACCACCACGCGGTCGGCGTGCAGATGGTGCGCCACCTCGCGGCGGAAGGCCTCCACGGGCACATGCCAATGCTCCAGCGTGGCGTGGCGAGGCAGCTCCAAGTCCACCAGAATGACGAATTGCCCGTCCTCCGTATGCAGCAGCACCAGCCCATGCACGCCGAAGCGGTGGGTGAGCGCCAGGCGGCGGATGACGAAGCCCGGCGTTTCGGGGCCGCTGTCGCCCGGCTGCATATGCACCATGGTTTCGGCCTCCGGTAGAGCCTCGGCAACCAAGGTTTCGATGGCATCGGCGATTTCGTGCGCCGTGTCCACATGCAAATCCTTGGGCACCAGCACCACCATGTCCACATAGTAACGGTTGCCGGACTCGCGCACGCGCAGGCGCTCCAACGGGTAGGCCGGCATGCGCTCGGCCATGATGGCGCGCACCCGCTGCCCGCTCTCGTCGTCGGCCTTGTCCATGAGGTTGTTGATGGCCTTGGTGCCCAGCTCGCGGCAGACATTGAGGATGAGCAGCGCCACCACGAGCGAGGCAAACACATCTGCCCGCAGCAGGAACCAGTGCAGCCGGGTGCCCGTGACCACATGCTCCGCCAGCGCTGCGCAGGAAATGCCGAGCAGCACGGCGGCACTGCTCCAGATATCCGTAGCAAAGTGTGCGGCATCGGCCTCCAGAGCGGCGCTGTTGGTCTCGCGTGCCACGCGGTGCAGCATGGCCGAGCGGTTGATGTCGACCACTAGCGCGACGATGACGACGACAAAGGCCCACACCGAGGTTTCCACATGCAGAGCCGCCGGGTCATCGCTCAGCAGGCGCAGCACCGCCTCGCGGAGCACCCAAAGGGCGGTCAGAATCAGCAGCAAGGTCTCGCCCAGCGCCATGAGGTTCTCGACCTTCCCGTGGCCGTAGGGGTGATCCTCATCGGCGGGGCGCGCTGCCACCTTCACGGCGTACAGGGTTCCCCCCGCCGCCAGCAAATCCAGAGCGCTGTGCAGGGCTTCCGACAAAATACCCAGAGACCCCGTCATCAGCCCCACCACAAATTTCATCAGCGTCAACAGGGCGCTCCACACCACCGAGGAGAGCGCCGCCAGTGTTTTCTTGAGATCTTGGTCCATGAACGCCGTCCATCATGCTCCCCTGGCAGCGGATTAGTCAAGGATAACCTTGTCGGCGGAGCCCTGTGCTGCGTGAAAGACGCCGGAGCCTCATCGCCGATGCGGCATCATGGCTTTTTGCTGGATGTTCGGGGGTAGATGTGCTAAGCTGGGCGGCAGCAAGCATGAACAGATCTTTTGTCAAACAGGTACTCGCGGCGGAGTCGCCCTGCGATTCCGTTCTGGTGGCGGGCTGGGTGCGCACGCGCCGCGATTCCAAAAGCTTTTCCTTCTTAGAGCTCAACGATGGCTCTTGCTTGGCCAATGTGCAGGTGGTGGCCGATGCCGGGATACCCGGGTACGAGTCGATCGCCCGCATGACGACGGGAGCATCGGTGATGGCGGAGGGGCGGCTGGTGCCGAGTCCCGGTCGCCAGAAGTGGGAGATTCAGGCGACGCGCTTGCAGCTGCTGGGAGCCTCGCCGGAGTCTTACCCTCTGCAGAAGAAAGGGCATTCGCCGGAGTTTCTGCGCTCGGTGGCGCATTTGCGCCCGCGCACCAACCTGTTCGGGGCAATCTTCCGCACGCGCTCGCGCATGGCGGCCGCCGTGCATGATTTTTTTCGCGCCCGCGGCTTTGTGTGGGTACATACGCCCATCATCACGGCTTCGGACTGCGAGGGCGCGGGCGAGATGTTCCGCGTGACAACGCTGGATCCGCTGGCGCAGAATGCGAGCTACGAGCGCGATTTCTTCGGCAAACCCGCTAACCTGACGGTGTCGGGGCAGCTGGAGGGCGAGACCTTTGCCTGCGCCCTGGGCAACATCTACACCTTCGGCCCGACCTTCCGCGCGGAGAACAGCAACACCTCGCGCCATGCGGCGGAGTTTTGGATGATTGAGCCGGAGATGGCGTTCTGTGACCTTGCGGGCGACATGGAGGTGGCGGAGGCCTTTGTCCGCCATTTGGTGCAGACGATGCTGGATGACGACAGCGGGGATTTCGAGTTCTTCTGCAAGTTTGTGGACAAGGGGCTGCGCGCGCGTCTGGAGTCCGTGGTCAACACCCCCTTTGTGCGTTGCAGCTACACGGAGGCGGTGGACATCATGCAGCGCAGCGGGCGTAAGTTCGAGTATGCCCCGCATTGGGGAATGGACATGCAGAGCGAGCATGAGCGCTTCCTGACGGAGCAGCATTTCGGCGGACCGGTCATCGTCTACGATTACCCGAAGGAAATCAAACCCTTCTACATGCGGCTCAACGAGGACGGCAAGACGGTGACGGCCATGGATGTGCTGGTGCCGGGCATTGGCGAGCTCATCGGCGGCAGCCAGCGCGAGGAGCGCTTGGAGCAGCTGGAGGCCAACATCGCGCGTCAGGGCATGAAGGCCGAGAACTACGCTTGGTACTGCGATTTGCGGCGCTTCGGCACGGTGCCCCATGCGGGCTTCGGGCTGGGTTTTGAGCGCCTGATGATGTTTGTAACGGGGGTGAGCAATATCCGCGATGTGCTGCCCTACCCGCGCACGCCGCGCAACTGTGAGTTCTGAGCACGATGAAGACGCGGGCAGAAGAGTTCGAGGAGTGGGCAACCGAGGTGGTGTTCGGCCGTGCGCACGGCTTTCGCGCGACGATGCTGCGCTGCCTGCTTCGCTTTGCCTCGCTGTTTTTTTATGTGGTGGTCAAGCTGCGCCTGTTTCTCTTTGCTCGGCAGATCAAGACGGTGCATTATCTGGGAACCTTTGTGGTGAGCGTGGGGAACATCACGGCCGGCGGCACGGGCAAGACCCCGGTGGTGGAGCTGCTGGCGCATACGTTGGCGGCGCGCGGTCGCCGCTGCGCCATCCTGACCCGTGGCTACAAGAGCGCGGATCTGCGCGAGCCGCAGCATTGGACGGATGCGCAGGGCAATCCGGTGTCGCCGCTGCCCAAAATTGCCAGCGACGGCAAGACGCGCTACCTTAGCCCGCTCTACGCCGGCGATGAGCCTTTCATGTTGGCGCGCAATCTGGACGATGTGGCCGTGCTGGTGGACAAAGATCGTGTGAAATCCGGCATTTTTGCCATCGAACAGCTGGGTTGCAACACGCTGATTCTCGATGACGGCATGCAGTACCTCAAGCTGAGGCACGAGGTGGACATCGTGCTGGTGGACTGCGGTTTCCCCTTCGGCACGGGGGCGCTGCTGCCCCGCGGCACGATGCGCGAGCCGCGCAGCTCGCTCAAGCGCGCAAGCTACATCATCCTGACCAAGAGCGGCGGCAAGCCGCAGGAGGCGCTCATCGCCACCATTCGCCGCTACAACAGCAAGGCGGACATCATCGTAACGGATCACTCCCCGGCTTATTTGGAAAATATCTTTACCGGGGAGCGCCGCCCGCTCTCTTTCCTCAAGGATAAGTATGTGGCCTGCCTGAGCGGTATCGCCCGCCCGGAGAGTTTTGAGCGTCTGGTGGAGGCGGAGGGCGCGCATGTGGAGATTCGCCGCCGCTACCCGGACCACCATTGGTTCCACCAGGAGGATTTGGAGGCCTTTGTGGAGCGCTGCGCCGACCGAGCGATGGATGCCATCATCACGACGGAAAAGGATGCCGTGCGTTTCCTGAAACCGGGGGAGATGGATGTTCCGATTTATTTCCTGCGCATCCGTATTCAGATTATCAGCGGTCAGGAAGAGTGGGATCGGATGATTGACCGCATTTGCCACTTGTCGCTGCCGCAGCCGGTTCCGGAGTGGAGCGCGACGCTGTAAGCGTGCGGGCAACAAAAGACCCGGCAGCCGGGGGCTGCCGGGCAGGGAAACGAAGGGGGGGCGCTGCTCAGTCCTTCAGCGAGGAGGCGGCTCGGAAAACGACCGAGGTCGAAGCCGGAATCTCCAGCGTTTCGCCGGTGCGGGGGTCGCGACCTTTGCGGGCAGGGCGTGTCTTGGTCTCGAAGGTGCCGAAGCCGATGATTTGCACCTTTTCGGTGGCAACGGCTTTGGTGATGGCGCTCAGGGTGGCGGAGAGGGCAAGGGCGGCATCCTTTTTCGTTGCCGAATCGCCCATCTCCTGACGAATCATATCAATCAGTTGGCTCTTGTTCATAGTCGATAAGATTGCGGGGTCGCCGCACGGAGTCAGTGTAGCAGTCAGAGCACTCGTCGGCAAGTTGTTAATGTGACTTTCCGCCTGTAAATAGAGTGTTTTACAACGATGGGGATTCCCTCATCGCCGTTCGGGTGAGATGGTGTTCATTTTGGCGCGGATCCCGCGCAAGAAGACGCTTTCGAGGCTGTTGCGGGCAGGGGTGCAGCTCTCCCAGCAGTTTCCGGCGCAGCGGCGCATCTGCGCGATGAGCTCGGGGGAGGCATCGCGCAGGGTGATGCAGCTGCGTCGGCTGTCCTCGGTGAGCTCGGCGATGCTCCCCTCCGCCAGCAAGCTTCCTTGGTAGAGGATGCCGACGCGGTCGCAGACTTCCTGCACCTGCTCCAGCAGGTGCGAGCAGAGGAAGATGGTGACGCCGCGCTCCCGGAGCTGCAGGATGATGTCGCGGATGCTGCGCGAGCCGATGGGGTCGACCCCGGCGGTGGGTTCGTCGAGCACAAGCAGGCGCGGGTTCTGCACCATCGCCTGCGCCAAGCCGATGCGTTGCAACATGCCCTTGGAATAGCCGCCCAGTCGACGCTCGGCGGCCTCTTCGAGCCCGACGAGTTGCAGCAGCTCGCGGGTGCGCTCGCGCAGGGCGCGCCCGCGCAGTCCGCAGAGCCGACCGTAGAAGCGCAGGGTTTCCGCACCGCTGAGGAATTTGTAGAAGTAGGGGTTTTCGGGCAGAAAACCGATGCTGCGGCGGTTGTCCGCATGGCTGGCCGCGCGTTCAAAGACGCGGCAGCTGCCCGCATCGGGGCGCAGCAGACCCACGAGCATCTTCATCAGCGTGCTCTTGCCGCTGCCGTTGGGGCCGATGAGCCCGTAGACCTCGCCCTCGGCGATACGCAGGCTCACCCCGCGGACGGCGTAGGCTCCGCCGCGTCCCCAATGGCCGGGGAAGCTTTTGTGTACGTCGCAGATGTCGACCGCTGTCATCCGGGGCGGGGCTTAGGGCTTGACCTGCGCCATGAGCCGCAGCATGTGCTTGACCATGGTGATACCCTTCTCGAAAATCTCCACGCGCATGTTCTCGTTGGGGGAGTGGATGCGGGCATCGGGCAGGTCGAGCCCGAGGAAGAGGGCATCCTTGCCGAGGATATGCGACATTTCAGCGACGATGGGGATGGAGCCGCCCTCGCGCACGAGCACGGGCGGGTTGCCGAAGGTGAGTTCCTGCGCTTTTTGGGCAGCCTTGCCGAAGGGGCTGTGCGGGTCGGCCAGGTAGGCATCGCCGGCGTGTTGCATGGTGTACTCCATGCGGACGCTCGGCGGGCAGACCCGGCGGAAATGCGCTTCGACCTTTTTCATGATGTCGATGGGGTTTTGCCCGGGCACCAGGCGGCAGCTCATCTTGGCGATGGCATGAGTGGGGATGACGGTTTTGGAGCCCTCGCCCTCATAGCCGCCGGAGATGCCGTTGAGCTCGAGCGTGGGGCGGGCGTAGGCGCACTCGGTGCCGGTGTAGCCGCGCTCGGTGCGCAGTTCGGGCACCCCCGTGAGGGCGGCGAGCTCGGCATCGGAGGCGCCGGGGACGCGAGCCCAGCTTGCGCGCTCCCAGTCGGCAATTTCGCTCACGCCCTCATAAAAACCCTCGACAGTGACGCGGTTGTCGGCGTCGTGAGTGCTCGCAATCATCTCGCAAAGGGTGGTGATGGGGTTGGCAACGGCGCCGCCGAAGATGCCGCTGTGCAGATCCATGGAGGGACCGCTGATCTTGAGCTCGAAGCAGCAAAGCCCCTTGAGACCGTAGGAGAAGCTGGGGATGTCGGGCGCGGCCATGCCGGTGTCGCTCACCACGATGATGTCGCAGGCGAGTTCGCGCTGCGCTTCGGGCGTTTTGATGAAGGCCGAGAGGCTGGCGGATCCGCGCTCCTCCTCGCCCTCGAAGAGATAGGTGACGTTGAGGGGCAGGGCGCCGTCCTCTTCGATGACTTCCTGCGCGCCGAGAATGTGGCACATGATTTCGCCCTTGTCATCGGAGGCGCCGCGGGCATAGATGCGCCCGTCGCGGATTTCGGGGCAAAAGGGGTCGCTGTGCCACTCGGCAATGGGGTCGACGGGCATGACATCGTAGTGGCCATAGATGAGCACGGTGGGTGCTCCCTCGATGTGGGGGCTGTGAGCGGTGACGATGGGGTGAATGTCGGTCAGATGCTTGGTCGCGCGGAAACCGAGGCTGCGGAGCTTGTCGACCAGAAAGTCAGCCACGCGCTCGCAATCGGCCGCATGCTCGGCTTGGGCAGATACGCCGGGAATGCTCAAAAAGCGGAAAAGATCGTCTTGGTGCTTCATGCCCGCTATTCTACACGCCCACGCCGTGGGCGCGCAAGGTTAAATCGCGTGAGCATTCGCGGTCGCTAGGGTAATCTGTGCGTGCGTCTTGGCTCCTGTGAGCGCTTCCAATGCTACCTTTTCTTTGAACTCTGCGGCGTAGCGACCTCTCTTGTGTATTTTTTCGTTTTGCATGTCTGTGCGTTTGGTTGGGTTATACACGCTCACGATACTTTGCACAAGAAAAAGGGGGATTAAACTAGTGTCAAAAAATCAGGTGCCATTATAATTTGAGTTGATAGAAACGTCGATGTTAAATAAATGTCGAGCCACTTCCCCCGTTAGTTGAACGAAATATGGGATTCTCACAACCTTATATCCATTTTGGATAAACAAGATATCCTTTCTTTCATCGAGTAAAATAGAGTTAACCTCTGTATAATGTGAATAGCCATCAAACTCAATAACCAATTTTAGAGAATGACTACAATATTCAGGTTTAAATTTCCCAAGAACAGGCTTATTATGAACCCAGTCTTTCGTTATAGGAAAGACAATATTTAATAAGTGCTCTAATTGAGCTTCGGTTAAGTGTGATTCCACTGCTGTTATTGCAAATTACTATGATGTTTTTAAACAAAAATACTCCGCGGTAAAATGAATTGAATGGTGCTCTAAGTGGAGTCTATGTGATAATTTACAATCCGTTATTGGGACTTGGGCTCGGTTTACCAGTTTACTGAAGAAATTTATTTATTGGGAACGATACCATATCACAGGGGGCTTATAATTTTTGTTAACGGATTACCATTTGCGTCTATTTCTCGTTGCGCTTCTTTACAAGGGCTACATGCCTGCATGCTACTCATAAAATATCTTATCCCTTTATCTCCGATGTTTTGAATATGTGTATTTGGTATTGAACTTAACTCTTTCAGAATATGGTATGCCTTCTTCCAACTAAATAGTTCGGGAGTATAAGCAGTTAGGTTTTCTGCATATTCAAATCGAAGAAAAATGATATTTAATAACTTTCTGTCAGCAGGAGTGAGATTAAATATCACATATTGGACAATGGTATTTTTATCGGCAATAGACAAATTGGTGCTTTTGTCTATCTCTCTCAATATATAATACACTTGAGAAGATACCTGAATGTACGAGGAGAGACATTCTATGTAATCGCCAAACTCTCGCTTGACTACATCTTCGGGATTGGCATCTTCAGAATAATGATGAAATTCACAGAGAATCCTGTATGTTTTATGCAGCAAAAGCTCCGCAACGGCTGTTCCTCGTATTATCTTTTGCTCATCCAATATATTCGGATAGCCATCAACATTACAGGCTAACTCTGCTTTAGTCTTAACAAGCAGATTTATTGCTTCATTAATTGCAGTTTTTTCGCTTTGTGAGGCATTATACTTGGCCTGTTGTTTGAGTTCTGTCAATTCTTCTCCCTGCATCCTGATCGTAACATAAAGCCCGGCAATACCTAAACCAGTAAACAGGCATGTTAACGCACCAAACATGTCACCGAATACACCCTTATCTCCCCAAAATGTATTTGCCTCTTCGGAATCGGAGGAAAAATCGACATCTACACCAATTTCTCTTATATTATCACGAATAAAACAATACCCTCCAAAATCATCAAAACGAGATGTGCACATAGTCTCGTTATGCGGTTGATTTGCTTTTTCATACGAACAACCTGCTGATATGTACATTACTAGCAGATAAAACAACCAAAAGAAAAATATTATGCATGAATATATAAGCAGTTGCCTATTCCAGTATTTTTTTATCTTATCGTTATTCTGCATTTCCGTATGACTCTTATTCATTATAGGCTAGTGTAAACTTCTTTCTGTAAAATCAAATGAGCACAATGTTTTCATCTACGGCCCCCATCCTGCGCCGGTCGAGCCCCGAGGGGCGAGGCCTGCGTAGGATGGGACGCAGGCTGAATGATGGCCTTATACCGCAATGTCCGGATGAAAGCTTGAAATGTTCGGTCAATTGCTGTATTGTTTGTTTGCTCATAATCCACTCAACAACAATGAACGAACAAGACAAAATTACCATATTCGACGCGTGAATCAAGCCTTTTCTCCGTGATCATTCTCAAACATCTGAGCATCAAGAAGATAATTTGTTTGCTCTGGCAATAAGCCAGCTCCTTAACTCTTCGTTACGTGCTCAATAGGATGAATACTTGGGCGGCGAGCGTTACGAGCGAATGTCTACACGGAATGGTCAGCGGAATGGATTCAAAGCTCGCACCATTCGGACTTCCACCGGGCAAATGACTCCGGATGTCCCGCAGGTAAGGAATTCGCAGACGCCCTTTATCCCCATCATCCCCGGGTTTGAAAGAGGCTCTCGAATGGACAGGTCTCTCAACCTCGCTCTTGCCGAGATGTATCGGCAAGGTGTTTTTACCCGCAAAGTCGCTAAGGTGATAAATGAGATTTGTGGTGGAAACGGCGTTTCTGCTACTGAGGTAAGCCAGTGCTGCGCTCAACTTGATACCCTGTTTGAGAAATGGCGAAATCGCCCCATTCCTCCTATGTTATCTCCATCTTCCCCTCTGAAGCTTCTTTGCTCTGAATGGTAACCGCCAAAGCTATGGACCTCTCCGACGAATGGGAGGGTATTAGTGGCAAGTCCTACATTTCCCCGGAAAAGCTTCAACTCGCGGCTAAGGCGCTGCAGGCAAGCTCGTCTCAGCCTCAACATCCCGCTGCTTAACCTCAACCGCAAACGAACTTTGCACCAATGACAGGGATTTTACAGAAAAAAGCTTGCGCTGCCAGGAGTTTTTGAAGAGCATGGATGCTATTATTCCATGGGAGGCTTGGATTGAAATAATTCGTCCGCATTACCCGTCAGGAAAAAGAGGGAGACCTGTTCGCGGAATAGAAACGATGCTGCGTATGTATTTGCTGCAGATATGGTTTAACTTATCTGATGTCGGCGTGGAAGATGCCATATACGATAGTTACGCCATGAAATCATTCATGAGGCTAGACTTTTCTCAAGAGCAAGTTCCAGACGCTACGACGCTGCTCAAATTCCGACATCTACTCGAGAAACATCAGATAGGAGAGAAAATTTTTTCCGATCTTAAGGAGCGACTTGATAAGGCAGGATTTCTGATGCACAGGGGCTCAATAGTTGATGCCACTATTATTCATGCTCCTAGTTCTACAAAGAACGCAAAAGGTGAGCGAGATGCCGAAATGCATCAGGTTAAAAAAGGGAATCAGTGGTATTTTGGTATGAAAGTTCGCGCAGGTGTGGACGCAGGAACTGGCTTTGTACATACTATTACCGGGACTGCTGCAAATGTGCATGACTCGCAGCAAATAAGCGAATTAATTCGCAAAGATGATGAAGTGGTTTACGGGGACTCCGGTTACTTGGGCGCACCTGAGCAGGATGCTATAAAGTCAAATGAAAGTTTTTCAAAAATAAAGTTTCGCATTAACAAACGCCCTTCTAGCTTAAAGATTAATGATTGCTATAAGGGAGAGAATTGGGATAGAAGTATCGAGCGAATTAAATCTTCCGTACGTAGCAAAGTGGAACATCCCTTCCTCATCGTCAAACGCTATTTCGGATATTCTAAAGTCGCGTACAAGGGTATTGCGAAAAACATGAACAGATTCAACCTGTTGTTTGCGTGCGCAAACTTGTTGATGTGCGTTCGAGCTAACCGAAATCTTACACCGATTGTAGGGTAACTATGCCCTCATGACTCCAAAGACCTGAAAAAATGCCCTTTGCAGGCGAGTTAA
>CAMACY010000006.1 GCA_945831585.1 uncultured bacterium
CCGGGTCTTTGAACAGGCGGCGTGAGCTCTTGCCTTTTAAAGAAGCATAACAGAAGAAGCGGACGTTTCTTTGTTCTGTTTTTCTCAAAAGTTAATAAAAAAGTCAACATTTGTCCTAATTTCTTGCGTTTTTGTTGGCTTTCTTTCTTTACTTTTTCCTCTTTCCTTATACAATGAACGCAACAAGCAGGTGAAGGCATGATCGAAGAAGAGCTTCAGGATTTCATCGAAAAGGTACAGCGCCGAGGGTGCGAATGGCAAACGACGGAGGTTAAGGCTGCTCACAAGGGATGTCCGGAAAAGCTGTACGATACCATATCCGCGTTTTCTAATCAGGATGATGGGGGTGTCCTGCTGTTCGGGTTGGATGAGCGGAACCAATTTGAAAAGGTAGGGGTATATGATGCTCAGGATTTGCAAAAGAAGGTCATGGAGTATTGCGAACAGATGACACCTGTGGTGCGCCCCGTTTTTACCGTGTGCGATGAGGGGGATAAGGTATTTGTTTCTGCTGAAATCCCACCTTTGGATTTGGCGGAGAGACCTTGTTTCCGTACCGCTCAGGGGCGATTGCGGGGAGCTTATGTTCGCGTGGGGGAGGCTGATAAACCCATGACGGAATACGAGGTATACAGCTATGAAGCGTTCCGGAAACGCTATCGCGACGATATTCGACCGGCAAAAGGGGCGACGCTGGAGTTGCTTAATCAGGATTTGCTGGAGAAATACCAGGCACAAATGCGCCGCGAACGACCCAACTTGGCGCGGATGACAACTTCCCAGCAGTATGAGCTGAATGGTGTCACCCAGGGGGGGGAGGTGACGATGGCAGCATTACTGCTTTTCGGTTTATTCCCGCAGGCATTTTATCCTCGCCTCAGCATTTCGGCAACGCGCATTCCCGGCACCGAAATGGGAGAGGTGGATGCGTGCGGCAATCGCTTTACCGATTCCAAACGCATCGAGGGGACGATACCTGAAATGCTGAAAGCGGCATTGGATTTTGTGCGAAACAACATGCACACATCAACGGCTGTCAACCCCCTGACCGGGGAGCGCATAGACATGCCCCAATATCCCATGGATGCTGTGCGCGAGGCGATTCTCAATGCATTGGTTCACAGAGATTACAGCATTTATACGGAGTCAAAGCCCATCCGGCTGAATATGTATGATGATCGGCTGGAAATCATGAATCCGGGCGGCTTATACGGACGCCTCACCTTGGATCAGTTGGGATATTCCCAGCCGGATACCCGCAATCCTGTTCTGGTAACGGCGCTGGAAATATTGAAAGAAACCGAAAATCGTTACTCCGGCATTCCGACCATCAGACATGCTATGGCGCAGCGCAAGCTGCCGGAGCCGGTGTTCACCCCTACAACGGGGGAGTTCAAAGTTGTCTTGTATCACAAGCTGAGTCCGGAGACGGAGGCTCTGCCTCCCCAGCGGGCAGGCAGGGTTACCGACCGAAAACAACTGCTGATGTTCTGCAAAACCCCGCGCACTCGGGCAGAAATTATCCGATTTCTCAACATCGATTCCGGGCAATATGCCTTGCGTCGCTATCTCGACCCGCTCCTGAACGAGGGAGCCATTCGAATGACCATTCCGGAAAAACCCCGCAGTCGCCGTCAGCAGTATGTCACTGTCGAGGGTATGTGACGATGCGGAGCCCCGGTAGACGCTCCGAATACGGGGGATCCGCCCTGTCGGGGTCGCGCAGCGTGCTCAGAACTCGGCGTTGAGGGCGTAGAGCCAGCGCGGGGCGGAGGGGTGGCGGTTGAGGGGGTGGCGGTGCAGGGGCTGGGCGAAGGTCAGGCTCATGCTCAGGTGTTGCAGCAGCCCCAGCCGCAGCCCGCCGCCGACGGAGGAGAGGAAGGCCTCGTTGTAGTCCCTCAGCAGCGCATCTTCGCTGCGGTGCACGAGCTGGCCGAAGTCCCAGAAGGCGAAGAGCTCGGCGCTGTGCAGCTGCAGGCGCTGCGGCAGCAGGGGCAGGAAGTTGTAGCTCAGCTCGCTCTGCAGGCTGTAGCCGCGCTCGCCGCAGAGCATGCCCTCCTCGTAGCCGCGAATGCTGTTGACGCCGCCCAGCTGGATTTGCTCGCTGCTCGTCATGGCGCGCAGGCTGCTCGCCTGGTACTGCCCGCGCAGCAGGGCGGAAAAGGCGTGGGGCAGCTTGTGCCGGAACTCCAGTTGGTAGTTGAAGCGCCAGAAGGGGGGCTCGCTGCCGACCAGCTGCCAGCCGCGCGTGAGCATGGCGGCGTTGTAGAGGTAGCCGTCCCGGAAGAGCAGCAGGTCGTCGAGGGTGGCGGTGAGGTCGTTGGTGCGGTAGCTGCTCAGGTCCAGCCCGCTCATGGTGCTTTCGTTCTCCTTGAAGAGCATTTGCAGCCCGGCGGAGAGGATGTTGCGCTCGTTGACGGCGAGGGGACGGCGCACCCCGGCGCGTAGCGCTCGGTAGTCGCCCTCGATGTTGAGCGGGCTCAGCTCCTTGGTGATGATGTCGGTGGTGGCGCGGTCGACCCCCAGGGTCCAGGTGGTGTTGAGGAAGTTTTCCGTGAGCATGTAGGCGGCGCTGAAAGCGTCGGTGCCCTCGCTGCCCACATAGCCCAGCGTCAGTTGATCGCGGGTGTAGCGCCCCGCCAGCAGCCCGCGCGCGGTGCCGAAGAGTCCGCCGCGGTAGAGCCCGGTGCTGCGCTGCCCGGCGTTGTCGGTGAAGAGTAGGGCGCTGTAGCGCTGGGGCTCTTCGGTGACGAGCTCGAGGTCAGTCTTGCCGGCAGCATCGCCGGGGCTGATGTTCAGGCGTGCCTTGAGGTCGCTGACGGCGTTGAAGGCGACGAGGCGGCTTTCGATGTCGTCGACGCAGAAGACCTCGCCCTCGGGGAGCTGCGCCGCGCGCAGGACATAGGATTCGGGCGTGAAGTGCATGCCCGTGGCGTGCACGCGACCGATGCTGCCCTCGAAGAGCTCCACGCGCAGGCTGCCGCTGCTGACGTCCTGCTCGGGCAGCCAGGCGCGGCTGGTGATGCAGCCGCGCTCGTGGTAGGCCTTGTTGAGGACGCGGACGATGCTGCGGATGTCGGCCACGGAGAGGGTTTTGCCCTCCCACTGCTGCCGCAGACCCTCGATGAGGGCGGCGGGCAGCACACGGCTCGGCGCAATGTCGAGCCGACGCAGCGGCAGGAGCGGCTGCGTGTCTTCGGGGGCGGGAGCGGGCTCGGTCTCACCGGGCTCGGCTTGGGGCTTGGGCGCGGTTTCGGCGCGGCGCATCTGCTCCACGCGGGTGTTGAGGGCGCGGCGCTGCATGCTGTCGCGCAGGCGATCCATGGTTCGGGCGGCATCCTGGGCGGGCAGGGGCAGCGCGGCGAGCAGCAGCGCGGCAAGGAGGGCGGAGCGAGCGGTCATCGGGAGAGAGCGGTGAGGGGGAGGGTGATGTTCGTGGTCGAGCCGTTCCACTGCTCGGCATTGGCGGCGCGGCTGCCGTCGCGGTTGATGAAGCGGAGCTCGGGGGCGGTGTCCTCGGCGTGGTCGGAGATTTCGCGCTCGGCGGCCTCCCGCAGCTTGTCGAGGGTGTCGGCGGCGATGCCGACGCTGTCGTCCAGCGACATGTTGATGCCCAGCGTGTCGATGAATTCGATGAGTCCGCCGCTGAACTGGCGCTCATACACATCGGCGTATCGGGTGGGGGTGTAGCTGCGGCTGGCGCGGATGTTGCCGCCCGTGGCGCGCCGAATGTCGCCGGAGGAGGTGAGCGCGACATGGTAGCCCTGGATGGTGCCCGTGATGTTCAGGACATCGGCATCGCCCATGAGCTCGACCGAGCCGTGGGTGGCGATGACATCGCCGACGGGGAGCAGCCCCGCGCTGTCTGCTGTCGTCAGCAGGGCGCGGATGTTGCCGTTGGCCGTGGCGCTGAAGCTCTCGGTCTCGCCCCAAAGGACGAGCAGGCTGCTGCCGACGTCGGCGCGGAAGTGACGTACATCGATGAACCCGAGAATGAGGTTGCCGCCGACGCTCAGGCGGGCGCTGTCCGCGACCTCCGCCAACAAGACCTCCAGATTGCCGTTGAGGTTGGTCGTCAACTGCCCGCAAGACAGGTCATTGATGTTGATGTTGCCGCGCCCGCTGATGTTCAGGCTGCGGTCGTTACCGGTTTCTATCGCCTCGAAAAAGGCGGTGCCCTTGCCGGGATTGTCGATGTTGATGGTGCCGTCGCCGCTGAAGCGGATGAGCTCGTTGAATGCGGTGGTGAAGTCGGCTTCTCCGAGGAGGTTCAGCTCGCGGTCGATGGTGATGGTCGAGGTGGAGATGCTGTTGCTGTGGGCGTTGGCGTTGCTTTGCAGGAAGGTGATGCTGCCGACATGCAGTGCATTGCCGATCATGATGTGCCCGAAGTAAGGGATGGTCAGGCGGTCAATATAGGTGACGTTGTTGTCCGTGCGGAGGGTGAAGGGGTATACTGTGTTGGTCGGGAAGAGCTGCACGAGGGGCAGGCTGTCGTTCGGCGTGCTGCTTTCCAGCAGGGCACCGCCGTCGAGCCCGTGGGTGTTGATGACCAGCGCGCCCTCGGCGCCGCTGCCGACGGAGCTCAGGCTGTAGCCGCTGCCGTTGATGGTGATTTGCCGGCAGGTGATGTGCGGGTTGTCGGTGCGGCCGTTGTGGTCGGCGGTGCCGGTGAGGGAGGCGCCGCCGGTAAGCGTCAGGCGGATGTCCTCGGCGTCCATGTAGCACAGGTTCAGGGTGGTGGCACTGTGGAGGTAGGCATTGCCCTCGGCCGTGAGGTTGAGGATGCCGTTGCCGCCCATGCTCAGGGGGGAGGTCTCGCTGCCGATGTCGCCTTCAGCGTAGAGGACGAGGTTGTAGCCGCTGCTACAGCTCATGGAGCTGCCGCTGATGGAGCCTCCGGAGGAGAGGCGAATGTCGCGCGCGGCGTACACGCCCGAGGGGGAGAGGTTGATGTCGCCCGGGCTGCTGATGTAGACGGCGCCGGCGGCGTCGCAGGCGATGCTCTGCGCCTCGATGCCCAGATAGCCGTGGGTGCGGATGGTGTAGTACGCGCCGCTGCGGCTGACATCGCTTTCGGAGGCTTGGGCGAGGAGGTGGAAGTCCAACTCGCTGATGTTCTCGCGCGTGAAGCTGCGGGTGCTGATGGAG
Source organism: uncultured bacterium (assembly GCA_945831585.1). Taxonomy (GTDB): domain Bacteria; phylum Verrucomicrobiota; class Verrucomicrobiia; order Verrucomicrobiales; family Akkermansiaceae; genus Akkermansia. The sequence goes on from CAMACY010000006.1 coordinate 5,152, forward strand.
TAGATGCAGGTGCCGTCGCTTTCGCGGCGTTCGAGGGCGGCGCCGCTGATGCTGCCCTCCTGCACGCCTTGCATGAATTCCTGTTGCCAGGTGCTGTAGATGGGGGAGCCGTCGCTGTTCCAATCGGTGGGGCTGAGCGAGATGCGCAGGCTCTCGTTGCCGATGTTGCCGTTTGTGCTGTAGAGGTGCACACTGCCTTGGTGGGCGATGATGGTGCTGTTGGTGCCGGGGATGGCTTTGCCCATGGCGACGATGCTCAGATCGTCGGCCGCCTGCCGGAAGAGTTGCTCGGCGCGGTTGCTTCCGCTGACGACCTTGGCCAGGCTGTTGAGGGTGTTGTTTCTCTCGCTGTTGAGCAGATACCACAGGGCGGGGGTGCTGCCTCGGAATTGCTCAGTGATGGCGGCGCAGGTCTCTGCATCGTAGAGCGGGGTGCTGCTGCCGTCGGTGGTGATGTCAGAGGGGCTGATGAAGTTGCCTTGCGCGTCTTGGTAGCGCAGGCTGCCGTCGGCGTTGCGCTCCCAGTACTGGCGGTACTGCGTTTCCGTGAAGGCCCCGTAGTCGACGACGTCGGTGCCTTGCTGCTGAGCGTTGGCGATGATGTCTTGCGTCAGGTCGCGGATGAGTCGGTCGTATTGCGAGTTGGCGAAGGCTTGTGCGGCCTCGTCGGTGTGGTCGCAGATGTAGAGCCCGGCGTCTTCACTTCCGGCAAAGACTGCGCCGCCCACATAGTCGGTGCCGCTCAGCGGCAGGATGTATTCGATCAAATCCTCACCCTTGCCTTCTTGGTAGAGACCGGTGAAACGGTCGGCAAGGGCTTGCTTGGTTTCGGCTTCCTCCTCGCAGCGCAGATAACCGCGCTCGTCGCGGTAGATGTAGTTGCCCTCGGCGTCCTGCTCGAAGTAGAGGAGGGTGTAGCGCGTGAGTTCGCTGTGGTAGCGCTCGCTGAGGGCGTCGCGCACCTCGTCCTCGGCTTGGTTGATGGCGAGGGAGTGCGAGAGTGTCTGATCGCCGAGCAGCTCGTTGAGCTCCAGGTTGGCATCGGCGCCGATGCTGCCCCGGTTGCGCAGGGTGACGGAGCCGCTTTCGTTCATCACCACCCCCAGCAGCAGGTCGCCGTCGTGGGCGCGGTTGTCGATGTTGATGTCTTCGGCGGCGCGGGCGCTCAGGCGCGCGGTGTCGGTGCTGAGGGTGATGCCGCCCTGGTCGCTGTAGAGCAGCAGCAGGTCGCCGCAGGAGGCGCCGCCGCTGATGTCCGAATCCGCAAATAGGTAGGCCGAGCCCTTCGTGGTGACGGCGCTCAGAGCCAGCGCGCCCTCGGCGGCGATGTAGGCGCTGCCGCCGCTGCTGAGGCTGAGTCCGCCGCCGGCCGGCGCGTTGTCGCCGAGCCGAATGTTCACGATGTTAGCCAGGCTGCCGATGTTGCCCGTGGCGCTGAGGGAAATCTGCCTGGCATTGAGCAGGTTGTCGCCGCGGGCGGTGATGGCCAGGGCACTGTTGAGGGCAATGCGGTCGGCCGAGACAGTGCCGCCGACGCAGATGTCGGAGCGGTGGGTGTTGACGGTGAGCGAGGAGCCGTCTGCGCCGAAGAAGTTGATGGCGATCTTGTTGCCGGCGTTGATGTAGAGGGTGTCGGTGCGTACGGTATCCCATGTGGCCGTGTGGCGGTAGCGGCGCAGCCAACCGGGGTCGTAGTAGGTGTGGACATAGTTCCGGTTTTCGGAGCTGACGACGAAGGAGTTGCCGGTGCCGAACCCCTCCTGGTATTCGGTGCGGATCGTACCCCATTGTTCGGTGCCCATTTGCTGCGTTTCATCATACGATGGGCTGGTGCCCTGCTTGTTCCACGAGAGCCATGTGCGTTTGTAGCTCGTCGTGCGCTCGCGGCTGATGGTCAGGTAGTGGGTGCTCTGCGGGGTGAAGTCGCTGCTTTCTGTTGTGGTGGTGACGGGCCCGGCGGCAGCGTAGAAGGTCGTGGTGCAGAGGGTCTTGCCCGTGGTGGGGTCGACCGTGTAGCGGTAGCTGCGGGGGGTATTGCTCAGGTCGGTGAGTACGATTTCGCCTTGGGACGCATGGCTGAGGGCCATGTTGCCCAGCCGCAGGGTGTAGACGGATTGGTTGTCGATGACGAGGTTGCGGTAGCCGTTGAGGACGGAGAGGCAGGCCGTGCCGCTGGTGTCGGTGTTGAGCAGCTTGCCGGTCAGGTAGATGCCCGTGTCGCGCTCGCAGGGCGATTCCAGCACGATGCTGCGGGTGGGGGCATCGAAGTAGGAGCTGATGCCCGTGTTGCGCAGTTCGTTGATGAGGAATTGGCTCTGCGTGGGGTCGGCTTCGTAGCGCGCCAGCGCCGCCTCGACGCTGAGGATACGCCCGCTGCTGTCGCTCAGGGTGATGCTTTCCGGGATGTTGACGGAGCTCAGCCCGCTGGTCATGCGGCAGTTGAGGTCGAGGTAGCCCTCCGCAGTGATGGTGATGCTGCCGGAGGCGGTGAGTACGGGCACGCTTGCCGGGTCGTTGGTTGTGGTGACGCGGGTGGTGCCGCTGGCGATGCTTGTCTTGTTCTCTAGGGCGGCAAAAATATCCCCGTACTGGCTCAGCGGGTTGCTGAGGGCGTAGTTGCCGTCGCTGCGCGCATCGTAGTTGCCCGAGGTGGTGAAGTCGACGGAGCCGGCCAGCACGCTGCCCCGGTTGAGGAGGTCGCCCGCGGCGCTGATGCAGAAGCGGGCGCGGGGGATGTTGTAGATCCCTTGCAGGGTGAGGTCGCTGTTGCCGTTGGTGGTGATGATGTTCAGGCGCTCTTCATCTCCGCTGCGCAGCACGCGCCCGTTGAGGACGAGGTCGCTGCCTCGGTTGCTGTAGACGATGCCTTGCAGGCTGAGGTCGCGGGGCGAGCTCGAGCTGATGCTCAGCGTCTGCGCCTGCGGGTTGCTGTAACGCGCGCTGTCGATGCTGCTGCCGGAGATGTTGAGCTCGATGCTGCTGCCGTTGAGCAGGAGGGGCACGAGGGTGATGCTGTCGCTGCCGTAGCTGTAGAGCGGTCGGGTGGTTTCGCCGTCGGCGTGGTAGAGCCCGTCGCTGCCGAGGCTCATGCCGTCGAAGAGCTCCATGCCCGCGCGGAGGCTCAGCTCGGGGCGGCCGTCCTGCTCGCGGAAGCTCCATTCCTGCTGAGCCGCCATCCCGGCCTTCATCGTGCCGCTGAGGCGGTAGACGGAGGTGATGACGGGGCGGCCGAGCTCCTGCCCGGAGAGGAAGCGCGCGGCATCGTTGTACACGGCGATGTCGCCGCCGGCCTTGACGGTCGAGAGAATGTTCAGGGTGGCGGAGCGGGTGTTCTTCTGCTCATCGTCGTCGATGCTCACGGCGCTGTTGTTGTTGAGGTCGCTGACCCCGACGGTGGCGATGACTTTGCCCGTGGGCAGGGTGAGCGAGCGCTCGGCGCTGCCGGCGTTGAAGGTGATGCTGCCGATGCAGTTGAGATCGCCGGTCACGGTGATGCGGTCCTCGGCCTTGATGGTGGCCTTGCGGTCGACGTCAACAATGGGGATGATGGCGTAGGAGGTGGCGGAGATGATGCTCTCCTGGTAGGTGTGGGAGTAGGCCGCGAGGACGAGCTTATTCCATGCGTCGACGGTGCCGAGGATGTTCAGCGTGGCATCGGCTCGGGTTTCCAGCGTGGGGTCGGCCTCGGTGACGGAGAAGAGCAAGCCACCGCCGAAGAGGTCGATGCCTGCGTGGGTCTCGATGTCGTTGACGGCGCTGATGGCGGTGTGCTCCTTGTCGCGCAGGATGTAATGGGCGGCATCGCGGTGGCGGCGTTGCAGGCTGCTGTTTTGCGAGAGCGTGACGGTGGCGTGGGCCGTGGGTTTGACGATGACGCTGCCCGAGGCGGTGCTGCCGCCGATGCCCACGCCGCCGCCGTGGATGTTGTCGCGGCGACCTGTCTCGTAGGGGTGGCGGTAGGTGTTGGCGGCGTAGATGTCACTGCTGTCGGCGTAGATGTCTAGCGCGTTGTTGCCCGTGCCTAGGGTGAGGGTGGCGGTCTGCGTGCTGGTGGCCTCCAGCGTGCAGCGCGGGTTGGTGTAGATGAGACCGCCGCCGCCGATGGTGGCATATTGCAGTATGGTGGCGGTGGTGGTGGCGGCGGCGCGCAGGCTGTCGGCGGCGATGCGTCCGCCCGCGACGCTGAGGACGGCGCGCGAGTTGTCGCGGACGACGGAGTTGGTGCCGGAGTAGGCGTCGAGGGCAATGCCCACGTTGACGCTGTAGGCGCTGTTGGTGAGGGTGGTGACAGCGTCGGACTCCAGCTGGAGCGTGGTGGCTTGCAGGTCGACTCCTTGGTCGATGGTGAGCGCGGTGTCGAGCTCGCTGATGTTTTCCAGCTTGGCGACTTGGGCCAGCCCGGCGATGCTGACCTTGATGTTGGTGGTTTGGGCGGTGGATGTGTCCGCGCTGCGGGCGCTGAGCCGCAGGGTGTTGCCGGCGTGCAGGCTGTTGTTGCTGCCCAGCGCGAGTGTGTTGCTGCCCGTGGCTTTGCTTTGGTTGCGCAGCACCTGCACGCTGATGAGGGAACCCGTGCCGCCGTGTAGATTAAGGTCGCGATGCAGTTCTTCGGTCGAGTCGAGCACCATGTCCCCGGCGGCGCTGAGCCGGTTGCCGCTGCCCAGACTCAGGCTGCCGCTCACGCTGTCCGTCAGCTCGATGGTGGGGAAGAGCAGGTCGAGCGCGCTGAAGCCGTAGTGCCGCAGGGTGAAGTCGAGCGTGTGCGTGGCGCGGCGCAACAGGCTCAGGCTGCCTGTGTCGCTTTCCAGGACATTGTTGTTGCCGAGCGTCAGGCTCTCCGTGGGCTTGATGAGGGTGTGCTGGGCGGGAACTTCGATACCGATGGCTCCGTAGACGATGTCGTAGACGGAGGTGTGGAGGGTGGCGTTGTTGCTGCTCTCCAGCGCCATGTCGCCGTGGGCGCTCAGCGTGCTGTTATCGCCGAGGCTCAGTTCGCTCGTGCCTGTGTGGTCGAAGGAGGGGAGGAACACGCTGATGTCGCCCGCGCTGATGGCGACGCCCGTGTGGGTGAAGGTTTCGGTGGCGCTCGCATCGCTGCGCAGGCGCAGGCTGCCCTGCTCGGAGAAGAGGGTGACCCCGCTGCCGATGGCGGTGCGGGTGAGGCTTTTTTCCTCCCAGCCATAGGTGCAGACGCGCACGCCGAAGATACCGCCCGTCACGGGTACGGCGTTGTATGTGTCCGTGGCGCGGTGCTCGGCGCTGATGAGGATGTCGCCCCGGCTGCGCAGTTGGGTGTTATCCGCCACGGTCGCCAGCGTCACGGAGTCGATGGTGGTGTTGTTGACATGCACGCCGATGGGTACGGCTGCTACGGTGACGTTGACGTTCTTCGGGGTGGAGGTGAGGGTGTCGGTCGCGCGGATGCTGCTGCTGCCGTTGACCTGTGCCGAGAGGCAGTCGAGGCGGGCTTCGGTCTGCGGGCGCTCGGGCGCCATGGCGGCCTCCGCCGCTTGCAGGGAGACGAAGCCGTCGACGTTGACGCCGCAGCTCTGCACGGAGCCGTAGGCCTCGGCCAGCACATCGTCCAGCGCGCTCAGGGCATCGCTCTTGGCGCTGCTGACCTGCTGCTGGTCATCGGCGTTTTTGCTGTAGGCTTCGGTGGCATCGCCCAGGTAGAGGTTGCACACGGCCACATTGACGGCTCCGTAGACCGCCACCGCTGCGTTGATGGCCAGATAGGAGGCCGTGCGGGTGGTGAGGGCATCCAGCAGCAGGTTGCCGCCCACGTTGAGGGTCAGCGCGCCGGTGACAGCGGCGTTGCTGCCGCCGGCCATGTTGGCATAGCTCACGCCCACGGCGGCCGCGCCGTAGATGCCCCCGGCCATGCCCCAGGTGTTGAGTTCGAGGCTTTGCTTGTTCTCGGAGCGCAGGCTGAGGTCGCCCCCGGTGGTGATGGTCTTGGCGCTGTCGGCGTTGATGTCGGCCTGGGTGTAGCTGCGGAGGACGGCGCGGTTGACGTTGACAGCACCGCCGCCGTAGAAGCCGCCGGCCAGGGTGGCGCTGTAGCTGCGCAGGTAGGCGTCTTCCGTGGCCTGCACCAGCAGGTTGCCCGCCACCGTGGCGCTGCAGTTGTCGAGGTTGGCGCGCACCTTGTCCACGATGTCGATGAAGGAGACGGAGGCGCCGATGCCGACCCCGTTGAAGGCGGCGGAGATGCCACCGGCGACATAGCCCTGGCGTGCGCGCCCGATGGTGACGCTGTTGTCGGCCAGCACCTTGAGCTGCCCGGCGGTGGTGGTCAGGCTGCTGTTGACGGCCTGGGCGGTGATGTTGTGGGCGATGGTGGTGGCCAGCGCCTGCCCGGTGATGGCGGCTTTGCCGGCGGTGGCCAGCCCGGCGGCCAGCCCCTCCAGCGTACACTCGCCCGTGGCTTGCAGGGTGATGTCGCGCGCCTGCGCCTCGCTGTTCTTCAGGAGGGCGGTGGAGGTGGCGGTGTCGTCCAGGTAGGCCACGGTTAGCCCGACGTTGAGCGCCGTGTCCCCGATGCCGATGGAGGGGGAGAGGAAGGCGGTGTTGAAGACGCCCGTGCTCGCGGCGTGCAGCGTGAGTGCGCCGCTGCTCAGGGTGAAGCTGCTGTTGAGGGCTTGGGCTTGGTTGACGGCTTTGTTCTTGAGCACGGCGACGGTGCCGTCGAAGCCGACCTTGCCGGAGCTCAGCCCCACACTGCCGCCGTAGTAGCCCAGCTCGGTCTTGCCGTCGGCGGCGAGGCTGGCTCCCCGCGCGGCGTTGATGTGGCTGCTGCTGACGAGGGCGGTGGCGGTGTCATCAAAGGTGGCATAGGCAAAGGCGGCGCCCACGCTCGCGAGACCGTCGGCATCGAGGTTGAAGCTCAGGCTGCCCATGAGCCCGGAGAGCCCGCGGTAGACATGGGTGCCCAGGCGCAGGTCGCCCGGGGTGGTGAGCGTGCTGCCCGTGAGCCCGGCATCGACCGTGCCCGCGAAGTTCATGTAGTTGACGGAGGCGGAGACGGCCACCGTGCTGCCTGCGGAGGCTCCGGCGGTGACCATGAACATCTGGCGGCTGCTGTCGGCAAAGATGTCGACATTGGCTTGGTCGTCCGCGCTGCCGGGCAGGGTGCCGGTGGTGGTGATGGCGCAGCGCTCGGCGCGGGCGCTCACATCGCTGCCGGAGTAGTCGGCCCAGCTGATGACGGCGCCGATGCCTACGCCCTTGCTCAGCCCGGCACCCAGCGCCCAGTTGCGCACGCGCCAGTCTTCCGTGGCGTGCAGGCTGAGGCTTTCGGCCCGGATGCTCAGGGCTTCGCTGACTCCCGAGGCCTGCTCGATGGCGGCGATGGTGTGCGTGGTGACGGGCAGGATGCTGATGACGGCGCCCGCCGAGGCGTTGCTCTGCCCGGTGAGGATGATGCCCGCGCCCAGCCCGACGTTGGTGATGCAGCCGGTGGTGTCGGCGGAGACGCGGAGCGAGCCGGTGGCGGTGACGGGCGCGCCGATGATGCTCGCTTCGGTGCGGCGCTTGACGGTGCTGCGGGTGAAGGAGGCGCCGATGGCCAGGCGCGTGCCGCCCTCGGCCAGCAGTTGCAGCCCGGCATCCGCCTCGGCGGCATCGGCCTGCGGGGCAAGCTCGCGCTTGTCCTTCTCTCCGCCGAAGGGCATGTAGGTAAAATCTTTGGCGTAGCTGATGATGTCGCCCAGCCCGGTGGCGCTGATGGAGACCCCCAGGGTGGTGGCGAAGATGAGCGGCGAGGATTCGGCCACGACGCTGATGTCGCTCCCCGTCAGGGCGCGGTCGCCCCGGTTGTTGACCCGGGCAATGGTGTCGCCGCCGATGCTGTTCCACGCGACCCCGGCCGAGCCGACAAAGGTGCTGCCGCCCACGGCTCCCGCCACGGCCACGCAGACCATTTCACTGTCGTCCTCGGCGCGCAGACTCAGGTCGCCCGTGCTGCTCACCGCGCTGTTGTTGAGGGTGGCGTAGGCATCGGCCTGCAGCAGGTTGACCCCTACGGAGGCGCCGATGGTGGCGGCGGATTTGGCTCCCGAGCTGCTGAAGGCCAGGTTGCCGCCCACGGTGACGAAGAGCGGGCTGCTTTCGGCGTGCAGGGTGAGCGCCGCCTTGTTCAGGCGGAGGGTGGTGTCGCTGATGTCGGCGCGGGTGCAGAAGTCGGCGTTGCTGATGGAGATGTTGCTCGCGGCGGCGGCGAGGGCGGAGTCTGTGGCGTTGTTGCCCGCAGCACCGCCCTGCGCGAGGGCGCCGTTGGCCAGCCCGTCCGCCGCCGGGGAGGTGAGCCCGGAGGCCGCCACGCCGATGGAAATCAGCAGCCCGTCCGTCTCGGCCTCCACGCTCAGACTCTTGCCCCCGTCCATGGTGAGCTCGCTCTCCGCGTGGCTGTCGGTCATGCTGAAGCCGAGGGCTTTCCAGTTCTCGCCGATGCCGCCACTGAGCTCGCTGCGGTCAAAGCCGCCGATGAAGGCGCCGGTGAAGCTGTCGATGTCGCTGATGGCCAGACCAATGCCCACCGCGGCGTTGGTGCCGGTGGCCAGCTCGCCGCTCACGTTGAGCAGCAGGGTGTTGTCGGTGCTGCGGACGGCGGATTCAGCCTCGCTCCCGCCCCGGAGTGTGACCTTGTTGCCGGCTTCGAGCTGTGCCAGCGTCAACACATCGGCGCCCTTGTAGGAGACGGCTCCTTGGATGGTGTTTTTGCCGTTGCTCACGGCTCCGGCGGCGTTCGCTGCGAGGGAGAGGACGGTGCTGTCGGCGTTGATGTTGAGGGCGTCGGCGCTCAGGGTGGTGCCGTTGGCATCGGCGCTCAGCTTGCCGATGCGGGCGATGCAGCTGTTGTTGAGATTTTCGCAGATGATGGAGAAGCCCATGCCGTTGTCGGCATCCTTCTGCGAGGCGAAGATGTCTGCCCCGCCCAGGGTGAGGGTCATGGGCTCGTAGCCGCCGAAGGTGAGCTGGTAGCCGTAGAGCTCGGCGCTGACCTTCACGCCCTTGTCGCTGCCGCTTTGGCTGATGGTGGCGCCATCGGCAATGTGTGCGACGGAGTTGTTCTCGTAGTAGGCAACGGTGAGGTCGCCGCCGATGCCTGTGGAGCTGCCGCCGCCCTGCTTGTCGCTAATGCCGGTTTTGCGGTTGCCGGTTTGCGCCCACGAGCTGGTGAACTCGGAGAGCCCGCAGTCGCCGGCCTCGCCGTAGAGTTGCAGGCTTTCGATGATGTCGGTGAGGCTTTTGAGCCAGGCGTCCCAGGAGAGCGGTTTGCCGTTGTCACCGTTGACGGCTTTGGTGATGAGCTCGGGGATGCCGGCCCAGTTGTAGAGCGGGGGGAGCTCCAGCTCGGAGGAAACCTTGAGCTCGCCACCGCAGACGTGTACGGTGGCTCCGCTGCCGATTTCGGCACGGCTGTTGTTGACAAAGTAGGGGATGCAGAGGGCTGCCGAGATGGCGGCCTTGGAGGCGGCGCCGCGGATAAAGGCCGCCGTGGCGATTTGGTTGGTGGCGCTCAGGCTGCTGGTGAGCGCCAAGCCGCCGTTGTCGGTGGTGGCGCTGCCGTTGAGCAGGGCGCGGCACTCGGCCAGGGCCACATTCACGGCCAGAGCGGCGGAGAGGGTCAGCGTGCTGACTTCCTGCTCCGCGCTGTTGAACTGGTTGGTAAAGCCGTTGAGCTCTTCCTTGAACGCCTTGCCGAAGGGAAGTTGGAAGTCCTTGATGTCGTTGTAGAGCGAGAGCGGCTTGAAGGCGATGCCCCAGCTCTTGAGCGATTTGAGCAGCTTGTCGTAGGAGCCGGTCCCTTCTTCCTCCTTGAGCGTCAGGGTGTGGTTCAGGTCGGTGAAGCCGGAGCTGTAGGAGCTACTGTCGAGTGTGGCGCTGACGCTGATGTCCTCGGCGGCGTGCAGGTCGCCGTCCAGGGTGATGGTCGTGGTCGGCTCGGTGACGGTGATGCCCAGGGCAAACTCATACTTGGTGGCGCTGCCGGCGCCGCCGTTCTTCAGCACGCGCCCGCTGCCGGGCTCGTCTTCATATACGTATTCCTTGCCGCCGCCCAGAATGCCGATGATGCTGTTGGAGACACTGCTTTCGGCTTTGATGTCGATGGAGCCGCCCTCGGCGTTCAGGGTGGCCGTGTCGGCGAGGGTGATGCTGTTGTCGGCCAGGTTGACCGAGACATTCACCATGCCTGCGGCGGTGTATTTTGTTTTGCCGATGATGCTCTTGAGGGAGACGGAGGAGCTGAGGTCGGAGCGGAGCGAGATGTCCTGCGCCGCCGTGAGATGCACCTGCTGCCCCAGCGTGATGTCGCTGTCGGTCAGCCCGAGCCCGAAGCCGAGGATGAAGGCGTTGGCCTTGGAGTAGGAGGCGCTGGTTTTGGTAGAGGCCTTGGCCTTGAGGCTGATGTTGACCCCGGTGGCGGTCAGGGTGGTCGGGGCGGCGGCGCTGCTGTCCGCAAAGCGTATGTGGGCCGAGCTCTTGGAAATCGCCATCAGGGGGTAGAAGGCCAGCCCCGTCGTTTTGGAGCCATCGGCTCCCAGGAACAGGCGGCGCAGGAAGGTCGGCGTGTCGAAGGTGAGCCCCGGTATCGACGAGACGGCTTTGCCGATGGTCTGGCCGAGGGGGCTGTTGGCGCTGTAGTCGCTGATGATGGTGCCCAGCTCTTTGGTGGCGAATTTGGTGTTGGTGCTCAGGCCGTAGCCGTAGAGGGTGGTGGCGCTCAGGGTGATGCTCTTGGCGGTGATGGCGGCGTTGGCGCCGAAGTCGATGCCGGTGCCGCCGCAGCCGATGGCGCTCATGCTGAAGTCGCCGGTGGCGTCGGCGCGGAAGTGATCACCCACGCTGATGTAGCTGCCGCCGCCCAGGCAGATGCTGCGGGTGGCCAGGCGCCACAGACCCGTCATGGATTTGTTCTGGGTGATGCTGATGTTGCCCGCTCCGGTGATGGTGACGTTGTCGCCGATGGTGAGGGTTCTGTAGCCGAAGGCTTTGGCGCTGTCGATGGTGATGGTGATGTTGTGATTCCCGCCGGCATCGATGGTGACCCCATCGGCGATGGTGACGCTGCCCGAGACAATCCATTCCGTGTTCTCGCTCAGGAGGAGGTCGTTCGTGATGTTGAGCTCGCCCAGCTCCTGTCGCGTGGTGGAGCCGGGAAGCAGGGTCGGGTTGAAGCTCTGCAGCTGAGCCGTGTGCTGCACCAGGCTGATGTCGCCGGCGAGTCGGCTGTCCGCCCCGGCGTTGAGCTGCTCGGCCGCGTCGAGGATGATGCGCCCGTGGGCGCCGTTGTCCAGCTCGGCCTGCTCCAGGCTCAGGCTGCCGTCGGAGCAGATGCTGATGCAGCCCGTCTCGTCCCCGCTGTAGAGGTCATCGCGGCGGCGCAGGCTGCCGTTGAGGCTGATGACCGCGCTGCCGGTGCTGCCGCTGTTGTCGGTGGGGTCGGGTTGTTTGCGCTCGGCGCTCAGGTAGATGTTCCCGGGGGAGGAGCTGACTTCCCATGCGGGCTCGCCGCCCTCGCTCTCAACGCCGTTGAAGTATTGGTAGGCGCTGCTTTCCAGCACAGAGCCTGCCGCCGTGCGGAGCGAGGCCTCCCGCGCCGTGGCCGTGGCGGCGATTTCACCGCCGGAGAGGCTGCCCTGTAACTGAATGTCGGCTTGGCTGCCGCCATCGGCGCGGAGGGAGATGCCCTCGACCCCGGACAGGCGGCTGCCCGCCGCCGCGCTCACGGTGGCGGCGCCCCGTGCCGCTGTGGCATCGAGCAGCACCGCCCCGACATCCAGCGTTTGTTGGGGCAGGGCGCGCAGGGCGGCCATGTAGCGCTTGGTGTAGGCTTCGTCACTCTCGCCCTCGCGGCGGGTGATGTTCGGCGAGCCGATGGCGTGGGTAACGCTTCCTTGGGCTTGCAGAACGGCTGTTTCGCTCAGTTCAATGGCGGCCTGACCCTCGTGCTGCGCTGCGGCGGCGAGGGCTAGCTCTTCGCCGGCGTGCAGGGTGCCGCTGATGCGGATGCGCGCATCGCCGCTACCTGAGGTGATGCTGTCGGTGCCCGCCTCGTTCTGCTGGCTGACGCCTGTGACGGCAGAGATGCCGATGTTGCCGGTGGCGGTGATGCTGCCGCCGAGCGTGGCCTCGGCCGCGCCGTCGGCGCTGTGCAGGGTGGCGGTGACGGTAGCGGCGGTGATGCTGCTGCCGCTCTGTTGGGTCAGCAGCGTGGTTCCCTGTGCCGCCTGTAGGGTCAGCACGACGCTGTCTTGCGAGTTCAGCAGACTGCCGCTGCCCAGGGTCAGGGCGGCGCCTGAGCCCTCGGCGGGGGTGGTGGCGTTGCCGCCCTCGGCACTCAGGGTGATGCTGCCGATGCCTTCCAGCTTGCTTGCTACGCTTAGCTCGGCATGGCGTCCCGCCGTGGCTTCCAGGGCAATGCCGCCGCTGAGCCCTGCGACATCGCTGCCTGCGTCTAGGCGGATGGTGGCATCGCGCTCGGTCGAGCGCGCCGCCAGGGTGATGAGTTCGTTGACATCCTCGGTGTCGGTGGGGTCGGTTTCGCTGTTGCGGATGACCAGTGCGCTGCCCTCGGCGCGGCTGCGCTCTGCCAGCGTGAGCGCGGCATCGCCTGCCTGAGCTTCGGCCAGCAGGGCGATGTGGTTGGAGCGCACCGAACTGCCGTTGTTCAGGGCGACCGTGGCTCCCTGCTGCCCGCGGGCGCTGATGTCCAGCTGCCCATCGGCGCTCAGGCGGCTGTTGTTGATGGTGATGTCGGCCTTGCCGCCGGAGGAACTTGCCTGCACGGTGGCGCACACCTCGGTGCGCTCGCTGCCGTCCTTGACGGCGCTCTCGGCGAGGGTGGCGCGGATGCTGCTGGCGCTGATGGTGATGGTGGCGTTGGCGCTGCCCTCGGTGGCGTTGGCGCTGATGCTCACGCTGCCGGCGGTGAGGCTGCTGTCGCTGATGCTCAGGCTTACATCGCCCGCGTAGGTGCCGTCGCCCAGCACGTTGGCGGCGCGCAGGGTCAGGCTGCCTGCCTGGTCATTCATGGTGACATTCTTGAGGGTGATCACGCGCCCCTCCAGCGTGTAGTTGCCGGAGATGGAGGTGTTGATCAGGCTGGCGGTGTCGGGGTCGATGTAGACACTCGCGGCGTCGAGTTGCGCGCCGTCCAGCGTGATGTCGCGGGCGAAGAATCGCAGGTCGGCATCCCGTTCCGGCTGCTCGCTGCGCGGCCGTTTCGCGCGCTTAGCGGTTTTGGCGGCTTGGCTGCCCCCGATGCGGAGCTTGCCGCCCTCCAGCCGCATGCCGCGCCCGTCGGAGAGTGCAGCACCGCCTGTGTTGACCATTTCGCTGAGCGGCACACGGGTGCGCATGCTGCCGCTGACTTCGACCTTGCCCGCGCGCACGGTGGCGCGTCCGCGGGCGTTGATTTGCCCCTTGACGGCGATGAGCCCCTTGTCGTTGATGGGCATATCACCCGCCAGCACGGCCTTGGTCGCTGCCTCGGAGATGGCGCCGTCGCGCGCAATGAGTTGCTCGATGAACGCGGCGGTGGGCGTGCTCATGGAGATGCTGCCCGTGTTGATCACACCGCTGCTGCCGACCACGATGCCGTTCGGGTTGAGGAAGAAGACATTGCCGCCGATGCTGCCGTCCTTGTAGCTGTTGAGCACGCCGTCGATGAAGCTGCACTTGTCGCGCACCACGTTGACGAGGTTGGCGGTGCCGCTGGCCAGGTGCAGGTTGGCGGTCGTGCCGCTGTAGACATCGAAGGTCGAAAAGCTGTTAAAACCCGTGTTGCCGCGCACGGTTCCCGTGTACACGTTGTACACATTGCCCTGTTGCAGCACCGTGGTGTCCGTGCGCCCGTCCGGCGTAATCATGGCGGCGGAAGCCGCGCTGACGGAGAGGGGGAGCAGCACCGCAAAGGTGCGCAGGAGGGAGCGGTAGAGCGCGTGGGGCAGGTGCAGTTTCATAAGTGCAAGCTACTAGCAAAATTCCTACGCTCCCGGGGGCGGCATGTCAATGCAAAAAACCGCCATATCAGTAGGGAAAACGCGGCAGAGAGTCCCGGACTCTCTGCCGCGTATGATGCTTATCGGAATGGCTCAGTAGCGGTAGGTGTCGCTCTTGTAGGGCCCCTCCACGGGCACGCCGATGTAGGCCGCCTGCTTGGCCGTGAGGGTGGTCAGGTGTACGCCCAGTTTGGCCAGGTGGAGCCGCGCCACCTCCTCGTCGAGCTTCTTGGGCAGCACGCGCACACCTGCCGCGGCGGCGTCGCGCTGCGCCCACAGTTCCATCTGCGCGAGCACCTGGTTGGTGAAGCTGTTGCTCATGACGAAGGAGGCGTGCCCCGTGGCGCAGCCGAGGTTGACGAGGCGCCCCTCGGCCAGCAGGTAGAGGCTGTGCCCGTCCGGGAACGTGTACTTGTCCACCTGCGGCTTGATGTTCGTGCGCACGATACCCTCGCGCGCCTCCAGCCGCGCCACCTGAATCTCGTTGTCAAAATGCCCGATGTTGCAGACAATGGCCTGATCCTTCATGCGCTCCATGTGCTCCAGCGTGATGATGTCGCAGTTGCCTGTGCAGGTCACATAGATATCCGCCGTGCCGAGGGTGTCCTCCACGCGCAGCACGCGGTAGCCCTCCATGGCGGCCTGGAGGGCGCAGATGGGGTCGGCCTCGGTGACGATGACCTGCGCTCCCAGCCCGCGCAGCGCCTGCGCGCAGCCCTTGCCCACATCGCCGTAGCCGCAGATGACGGCTACCTTGCCGGCAATCATCACGTCGGTGGCGCGCTTGATGCCGTCCGTCAGGCTCTCGCGGCAGCCGTAGAGGTTGTCGAACTTGCTCTTGGTCACGCTGTCGTTGACATTGATGGCGGGGAAGAGCAGCCGCCCCTCGCGCTCCATCTGGTAGAGACGGTGGACACCCGTGGTCGTCTCCTCGGAGACACCGCGAATCTCCGGCACCCAGCGGTGGAAGATGCCCGGCTGCTCGGCAGCAATACGGCGCAGCAGCGCCTTGATGACCGCCTCCTCCTCGCTCTCCGAGGGGCGGTGTACCCAGTCATCGCCCGCCTCCATCTCGTAGCCGCGGTGCAGCAGCAGGGTGGCATCGCCGCCGTCGTCCACAATGAGCTGTGGTCCCTGCCCGTCGGCATGGCAGAGGGCTTTCCAGGTGCAGTCCCAGTACTCCGTCAGGCTCTCGCCCTTCCACGCAAAGACGGGGATGCCCGCGGCGGCGATGGCGGCGGCGGCGTGATCCTGGGTGGAGAAGATGTTGCAGCTGGCCCAGCGCACGGTGGCACCCAGCGCGACCAGGGTTTCGATGAGGATGGCGGTTTGGATGGTCATGTGCAGCGAGCCCGTGATGCGCACGCCCGCCAGCGGTTGCGCCGCGCCGTATTTCTCGCGGCAGGCCATCAGCCCGGGCATTTCATATTCCGAAATGGTGATTTCCTTGCGCCCCCAGTCCGCGAGGCTCATGTCCGCAACCTGATATTCGTGGCTTGTCATGCGCCCAGTGTAGCGCCAAAGCCTTGCGGCGTCAAGCTTTCGGCTTGCCGTGGCGGGCGGGGCAGTGTATACTGCGGGGCAGTTCAACCCGCTTTTCGCTATGGATTTCAATTTCGATCTGCTCGCACAAAAAGGGCTCTCCCTGCACCCCGCTCCCGCCCCCGTCGGTTCCTATGTTCAGTGCCTGCGCACGGGCAACTACCTGCACCTGTCGGGCGGGATTTCCGTCAACGGCAGCGAGGCCTACTACGGCAAGCTGGGGCGCGACCTGAGCGTGGAGGAGGGGCAGAAGGCCGCCGCCGCTGCCATCCTGAACCGCTTGGCGGTCATTCAGGCCGAGCTGGGCAGCTTCAAGCCCCTGACCAAGATTGTGGCGGTCAACGGCTTTGTGAACTGCACGCCCGAGTTCACCGACCAGGCCAAGGTGCTCAACGGTGCGAGCGACCTGCTGGTGGAGCTGCTGGGCCCCGGCGCGGCGCACACGCGCTCGGCGGTGGGGGTGCCGAGCCTGCCCCTGGGCGTGGCGGTGGAAATCAACCTCATTGCGGAGTTTGACCCCGCGCTCTGCTGATGGCTACCATCGTGCTCGGCATCACGGGCTCCATCGCCGCCTACAAGGCGGCGGGGGTAGCCTCGCGCCTGGTGAAGCTGGGGCACGAGGTGCACTGCGTGTGCACGCCCGCCGCGCTGCACTTCGTGACGCCGCTCACCCTCATGACGCTTTCGCGGCAGCCCGTGGTGAGCAGCTTCGAGGACGAGACGGGCAGCTGGGTGCCCGTGCATATCGACTTGGCCGCGCGCGCCGATGTGCTGGCCATCGTGCCTGCCACGGCCAACACCATCGCCTGTATGGCTCAGGGGCTGGCGCCTAATGCCCTCACCTCGCTCTACCTCGCCACGCGCGCCCCCGTCCTGGTTTTTCCCGCCATGAACGGGCAGATGTGGGAGCACCCCGCCACCCAAGCCAATGTCCGCACGCTGGAGGCGCGCGGGCACCGCATCATCGGCCCCGAGGAGGAGGGGCTGCTGGCCTGCGGCGCGCAGGGCAAGGGGCGGCTGGTGGATGAAGAGACGATTGTCGCCGCGATTCTGGCCGCGTTGCCGCAGGGCTGAGCTTCGGGGCGCTCAGAGGGCGCTCAGCGCGCTGAGCAACTCCTCGCTCAGCGGAGCCTGCCCCGCCGCAGCGGCGCAGGTGTCGAGCTGGCTCACATTGCGTGCCCCGATGAGCACGGAGCAGATGCCCGGCTGCGCCAGCAGCCAGCGCAGCGCCAGTTGCGCAAGCGGTATGCCCGCCGCGCGCGCCACGGCATCCATGGCGGCCACGCGGGCGCTTTCCGCGCGGGCGCGCTCGGGAGTCAGAAAGGGCGAATCGCTGCGCACCGCGCGCGAATCCGGCGGCAGCGCCTCGGCCAGATACTTGCCGCTGAGCACCCCCTGCGCCAGCGGCGAGAAGGCCATGGCACCCACGCTTTGCTGAGCCGTGGCGGGCAGCATGCCGCCCTCGGCACTGCGGTCGAGCAGGTTGTAGCGGAATTGGTGGACGAGGCAGGGCACGCGCGCCTCTGCCAGCAGGGCGCAGGCGCGGCGGAAGCGCTCGGGCGGGTATTTGGAGAGGCCTATGTAGAGCGCCTTGCCGCTGCGCACAATGTCGATGAGCGCCTGCACCGTCTCCTCCAGCGGTGTGTCGGGGTCGGGGCGGTGCGAGTAAAAGACATCCACGTAGTCCAGCCGCAGGCGGCGCAGGCTGGCGTCCAGCCCGGCGATGAGATGCTTGCGCGAGCCCCCATCGCCGTAGGGACCCGACCACATGAGATGCCCCGCCTTGGTGGCGATGAACAGCTCGTCGCGCCGCGCGGCAAACTCGCGCTGCAACAGATCGCCCAAGCAGCGCTCCGCCGCTCCCGGGGGCGGGCCGTAGTTGTCCGCGACATCGAGGTGGCAGATACCCAGATCCAGCGCGCGGGCGATGAGGGCGCGGCAGCGCTCGCGCGCATCTGCTGCGCCGAAATTGTGCCAAAGTCCCAGCGAAATCTCGGGCAGCAGCACGCCGCTTCGTCCGCAGCGGCGGTAGGGCATGGTGTTCATGAGGGCATCCTAGCAGCTGCCCGCAGCCCTGTCAAGGGGCGCTTTTGCGCTTGCGCGGGCGGGGTGTTTGCGCTATGCTGCGGGCATGTCACGTTATCATGGGGAGCAGGTGCTGGTGGTGCCGCGCGAGGCGTTCGAGGCGGTCGGGGCGTTCAACGGTATCTGCCGCGACCCGCAGCGGTATCTGGCGGCCTTTTTGCAGCCGGGGGTGGCGCGCTACATGGATCGCGATGCGGCGGAGCTGTCGCCGCAGTTCAAGCAGCTCATCACTTACGCGATTTTCTGCTGCCGAGGGCGGGTGCTGGCCTATGCCCGCACCAAGAAGAGCGGCGAGAGCCGCCTGCACGACAAGTGGTCGCTGGGCATCGGCGGCCATATCAACCCCATTGACGGGCTGACGGCCTCGGTGGCAACCTACCTGGCCGGCATGGAGCGCGAGATCCGCGAGGAGATTGCGTTCTCGGGTACGGCGCAGCAGCAGCTCTACGCCCTGATTAACGATGATACCAACGAGGTGGGGTCGGTGCACTTGGGCATTGTCCACCGCTTCGAGGTGGACAGCGAGGAGGTGTGCGCCAACGAAAAGGCGCTCGATCGGCTGGGTTTCCGCGATTTGTCCGAGCTGGCGGGGGAGCTTTACCCCAAGCTGGAAACCTGGTCGGCCATCTGCGTGGACGCTTTGCGAGCCGAGCAGGGCTGATCAGAAGCTCAGAACAGCCTGCAGCTGCCACACCCAGGCGCCTTTTCGCCCGGCGTTGCGGGCGGGGTGGACGATGTATTGGAGGTCGGGTTGTAGGTAGAGGGTGGGCGTGAGCTGCCAGAAAGCGCTTAGCTCAACGCCGTATTCATGGCGGTAGGTCACCGATTCTTCGTTGGCGGTGGCGGACTGCCAGAGAAAGCCCGCCGCGAGTCGATTGCCCGCAGGGGCGGTGCGTGTGTTGTCTGTACACAGTTGCTGGGCGGGAAATGAAGCACCGACGGTAAGTGCCGCTCTGGTGCGGGATGCGGCGGCGGCATCGCGGTCATTGATGCCGGAGCGGATGAAAATTCCCGTGCCGCTGCGGTGCCCGAGCTGCTGCTCCAGATTGAGGGCGACGCCGTGCCCGGAGCTTCCGGCGTGGCGGGTGGCGACGTATTGCAGGCGGGCGATGCCGGGACCGAGTCCGGGGAGCTCGGCGTAGAGGTAGCCGAATTCGCCGATGTGAACCCAGTAGCGGCTGTTGATACAGCGCAGGGGGTTGTGGTTGATGCGCCCGTTGCTGCCGGTGGTGGCGTAGAGGGTGTAGAGGTGTTTGTTGGGCTGCCAGGCGGTTAGGTAGCCCCAGTTGCCCCACAGGAGGGGCAGGCAGGGGTTGGTGCGCAGGCTGCTGTTGAGCAGGTTGCCGTTGCGGTAGGGGGCGTAGCAGTTGCGGTCCAGATAGTTGGCGGCGTTGAGGCTGCCGACCATGGCCAGATAGCGCCCCGAGCACAGGGTGGTTCCCAGAGCGAGCTCGGGCAGGAAGAGACCGTTGCCGCCGCGCAGACTGTCCTGGGGCTGGCTGAGCGAGCCGAGGCTGTGCCGGACGCTCTCGCGGCGCTCGCTGAAGTGGAAGCCCTGCCCCCAATCGGCTTCGCAGGAGAGGAAGAGACCGTGTCGCTCTCGGGTATCCTTGAGCAGGAACCATTTGGCGAGCACGCTGTTGTCGGTGGAGACGAAGCGCGAGCGCTGTCCAGGGGGATCGGGGCGAAGCATCGCTCCACCCAGACGCAGGCTGCTCTCGTGGTGCCAGCCGATGCGCGCCAGCCCCTGTTTCAGAGCGTGCGCGCTGAGGGTGAGGGCGTCTGCATCGCGCGCAGGGGCATCGGCGCCGCTGTCGGGGAGTAGCAACCCATGGAGGTAGGGCATCAGTCGCGGTGGGCGGGCGGGGAAAAAGATGTCGCCGGAGGTGGTCTTGTCCTGCTCGGGCTCCGCGCCGAGGGCGGGTAGCAGAAGAGCGGCAAGCATGACAGAGAGGAGGACGCGCATACCCCGCTGAGATGCTCGCTGCTCCGCTGCCGTGTAAAAACAGTTTTTTCGCGGAAGGCGGCAACAAACAGCCCCGCAGATGCGGCATCTGCGGGGCTGTCGGTCAGCGGGGGCTCTGCTCGTTGGCAGAGGCCGCATCAGAAGGGGATGTCATCGTCCTCCATCGGGGCGGGGGGAGCGGCGGGCGCTGCGGGCTGCTGGTACTGCGGGCGGCGGGGCTGCTGCTGGTAGCCGCCGCCGTTGTTGTAGCCACCGTTTTGGTAGCCCCCGGAGTTTTGATAGCCGCCGGAGTTCTGGTAGTTGCCGCCGCCCTCGCGGCTGCCGAGTAGCTGCAGGTTCTCCGCGATAATGCGGATGCGGCTGCGCTTTTGCCCCGTCTGCTTGTCCTCCCAGCTGTCTTGCTGCAGGCGACCCTCGATAAAGACGGGACGCCCCTTGGAGAGGTACTGCCCCGCGATTTCGGCGGTGCGGCTCCAGCAGGTGACATCGAGGAAGGCGGTCTCCTCGCGGCGTTCGCCCTCGTTGGGACCGGAAAACTGGCGGCTGACCGCCACGCGCAGCTCGGTGACGGGGGTTCCGCGCGGGGTGGTGCGCACATCGGGGTCGGCAACCAAGTTGCCGATAATCATCACTTTGTTCAGGGTGGCCATAGACTGTCGGTGGGAATCGGGTTGGAAACAACGGAACGCGCACGGTGCGCGCCGAAGCGGGCGTGCGCGGCGCTTTTCCCTTATCCTACCCGTGCTGCCGGGGCATGGCAAGCAAAAAGACCGTGCGTGTTTCGCTTCCTTCCCCGCGCGCGTTTCCTTTTGCACGCATGACGCGATTAAAGGCTTGCAGGAGAGGCTCTCGCGCGCTACAATAGCCAACCCGCAGGTGCGGGAATCACCCTTTTTCTCCCATGAACGTTGAACTCATCGAAAAGGCGGCGGAGATCGTCGGCGATCATCAGCTTCTTGTCAATATCGTGTCCAAGCGCGTCCACCAGCTCAACCACGGTTCGGATCCCTATGTGGTGACGACCCCGGAGATGCAGTGCGGTGATATTGCCCTGACGGAGATTATCCAAGGCAAAATCGTGTGGCACGAGATGAGCCCCGAGGAGCTCGCCGCTGCGAATGCGCCCGAGGAGGAGGATCCCTTTGCCAAGGTGGCGGCTGCGGCGACCCCCGAGGGCATCGAGCCCGTGACGCTGACCATTGCTCCCGATCTGTAAGCCCCGTTGCAACGCTTTTCCCCGGCGACCCGCCCGCCTTTCGGCGGGAACGGGTCGCCTTTTTCCCTGCCATGGCTAAGAAACCCCAAGCTGCTTCCTCCCTGATTGCCAGTAACAAAAAAGCCGGTCGTGACTACGAGATTCTCGGGCGTCACGAGTGCGGTATCGAGCTGCGCGGTACCGAGGTAAAGTCCATTCGCGAGGGGCGGGTGAATGTGGCAGATGCCTTTGCCCGCGTGGAAAAGGGGCAGCTCTTCCTTTACGGCTGCGATGTGCAGCCCTGGGAGACGGCGGGCAAGTGGTTCCAGCACGAGGCGAAGCGCCCGCGCCGCTTGCTGATGCACAAACGCGAGATTCTCAAGCTGGAGATTCAGCAGGCGCAGAAGGGCTTTGCGCTGCCGCTGCTGCGGCTGTATTGGAAGAACGGCAAGGTGAAGGCCGAGCTGGGCATCGGCCGCGGCAAGACACACCGTGACCAGCGCTACGACCTCAAGGCGCGCGTGGAGATGCGCGAGGCGGCGCGCGAGGTGAGCCGCTTTAACAAGGGGCGGTGGTGAAGGTGCCCGCTGCGGGCGGTTGATTCGCGGAGACGGCGATGAAGCGCGATGCCACATTGCTGGAGCTGGAGCAGAAGCCGATGGGGCGGCTGCTGTGGCAGTATTCGCTGCCCGCGATTATCGGGATGGCGGCCATGTCGATTTACAATATCGTTGACGCTATTTACATTGGTCGTTTTTGTGGTGCGTATGCGATGGCGGGCATGGCCATTGTGTTCCCGCTAGTGAACCTGACGGTGGCTTTCGGCACGCTGATTGGCCTGGGCAGCGCGGCGAATGCCTCCATCGCGCTGGGGCAGGGCGATATGAATCGCGCATACCGCGTGCTGGGTCATTGCGTGGTGCTGGGGCTGCTCGGTGGGGTGTTGCTGGCGGCGCTTTGCATCCCCTTTCTCCGCCCGCTGCTGCTCTTCTTCGGGGCGACGGCGGACACGCTGCAGCCGGCCTACGATTTCATGCTGGTGACGATGCTGGGTTTCCCGCTCAGCAGCTCGTTTATGAATCTGAACCACCTGATGCGCGCCAGCGGCTACCCCGCCAAGGCGATGGTGAGCCTGCTGATTTCCATGCTGGTCAACATCGCGGCGGCGCATCTGTTTATCTACGAGTGGGAGTGGGGCATGACGGGGGCGGGGCTGGCGACGGTGGTAGCGCAGGGGGTGGGCATGCTGTGGGTGGGGGCGCACTACCTGCGGCGGCGCAGTGTGTTGCACCTGCGGCGTGGGATTTACAAGCTTTCCAAGCCCATCATGCTGCGCATCATGGCGGTGGGGCTGCCGCCCTGCCTGCTCAATGCCGTCGGCTGCGTGATTGTGGTGTTCTTCAACAGCTTGCTGCTGCGCTACGAGGGCGACATGGGGGTGGGAGCCTTCGGCGTGGTCAACCGCATCGTCTTTTTCTTTGTGATGGTGGTGCTGGGGATTACGCAGGGCATGCAGCCCATTGCGGGCTACAACCTGGGCTTGGGCAACTACCGCCGCGTGCGCAGTGTGTTTTTCCGCGCGCTGATTGCGTCCGCGCTGGTGATGTTGGCGGGCTGGCTGCTCATTCAGGGCATGCCGCGTGTGCTGGTCGGGGCTTTTGTCAATGTGCAGGATGCGGATTCGGCGCGCTTGGCCGATCTGGCCGTACGGGGCATGCGCCTGCTGACGATTTTCTTCCCCTTGGTCGCCACGCAGGTGGTGGTGGGCAACTTTTTCCAAGCCATCGGTCGCCCGGTGATGAGTATTATCCTGAACCTGACGCGCCAGCTGATTGTGCTGGTGCCTGCGCTGCTGTTGCTGCCGCCTCGCCTGGGCGATGCGGGCATTTGGCTCTCCCAGAGTGTGGCGGATTTCGTCTCCTCGCTTCTGGCAGCGGTGGTGGTGTACCTTTTCTTCACCCGCGTATTCCGCCGCAGCTCCCGACCTTTATGAACACACGTATTCCTCTCGTGATTGCCACCCGCAACGCCCACAAGGCGGTGGAAATTGCCCGTATCCTGCCCTCTTGCTACGAGGTGCACACCCTCGCCGAGTACCCCGAGGCTCCTGAGGCGGCCGAGACGGGGCGCACTTTTGCCGAGAACGCCCGCCAAAAGGCCGAGTGCATTTCGACCTACCTGCCGCAGGCTCTGGTGGTGGCCGATGATTCGGGGCTGTGCGTGGACGCGCTCAACGGGCAGCCGGGGGTGATTTCCGCCCGCTATGCCGGAGAACACGGTGACGACATGGCCAACAATCGCAAGCTGCTGCGCGAGCTGGCGGGCATGCCGGGCGCGGCACCGTTTACCGCCCGCTTTGTGTGCGCCATCAGTTTGGCGCAGGGCGGGCGCGAGCTGGCGGCTTTCGAGGGTCGGGTGGAGGGGCAGATTACCCTCTGCCCGCGCGGTACCAACGGCTTTGGCTATGACCCGCTTTTTCTGCCCGATGGCTACGATTGCACCACGGCAGAGATGCCGGCGGCGGAGAAGGATGCCATTTCACACCGCGCGCGGGCGCTGGCGGGTCTGGCGGCCTACCTGCAGGAGCGCGCCTGAGCACCCTATAGTCGACGCAGCTGCTCGATGTACGCCTGCCGTGCTTCTGCCGGGCTGAGCCTGGGTGGGGGCTCGGGGGCGGCCTTGGGCTCCGGCGGTTGCGGCGCCGGCTCGGGGGGAGCCGGAGGCTCCGGTTCGCGGTAGCTGACCTCCGGGTAGTGCAGCTGCGGCGTGGGCGTCGGTTCGCGCTTGTTGAGGGCGGTGAGCCACAGGCGCTTGCCGATGCGGGTGATTTTGATGCGTCGGTTGCGGTAGAGCAGGGCAGCATGATCGTCCTGCGCGATGTCTTCGGAGCCGGGGTCGTTGCAGCCGAGTTTGCGGGCGAGCACACTGGCGGCAAAACCACCGACCCTCAGGCCGACCGCGCGCAGCTCCAGCGCGCGGAGCTTGGCGCCGTCAGCCAGCGGCAGGTAGAAGTCCACGCTCTTTTTTTTCCCGGTGGACCAGAGCAGGCGCCCGTAGTCGTCCAGACTCACGGGGCTGTAGTCGTCGTGGTGCATCAGGTAGGCCAGTATTTCCGGAATACATTTGCCGGGAAGGAGCGCATCCGGCACATCCTCCTGCTCCGCCAGCAGGATGCAGCAGGAGGTGCCGCGGGTGAGGGAAGCCTGCTCCAGCCCCCAATCCTCGGCAGGGCGAACGGGGGTGGAGGCGTTGGCAATGACGGCTTGAATGCTGCCTTGCTCATCGGCCAGCACGAGATGCCGCACCCCCTCCAGTGTAAACGCCGCTGCGCTGCCGCGCCGTTCGGCGCCGGGGCAGCGCTCGCAGAGTTCATCGAGCGTCAGCGCGGACAAGGGCAGCGCCGCTGCCGCGAGCAGGAGCAGCCGGGCTGAGCTGAGCAGGAGTCTCTTCACTTGCGGTACGCCTTGAGCAGGCGCTGCACGTAGCGCTGCATAGCGGGCATCCTGCTGCGGATGCTTTGCGCCAACTTGAGCTGGTTCCGGGCGCGGATGAGGTTGTGCCCCGGCTTCTCGGTCTTGAAGTAGCGGTCGCCCTCCAGGTAATCCGTCAGGAAGCGGATGCCGATTTCGGTCGTGATGAGCCAGCCGGAGAAGGCGAGGTTGTCGGTTTCGTTCGGGGTGAGAAAGCCGTTGGCGGCATCGAGGTAACCCTCGACCAGCGATTCAAAGAAGGGCATTTGGATGCAGACAAGGGACAAATCCTCCTCGTCCTCGCGCGCCAAACAGGTAGCCGTGCGCACCATGTCGCCGAAGTCGTAGAGCGAGAGCCCCGGCATGACCGTGTCCAGGTCGATGACGCAGACGGCGTTGTCGGTCTCCTCGTCGAGCATGACATTGTTGATTTTCGTGTCGTTGTGGGTGATGCGGGTCGGCAGCTCACCGCGAATTTGCATTTCGATGAGCTTGCCGAATTCCGGAGCCCACTGCGCCAGCAGCTCCAGCTCGGCGCTGCACTCGGCGGCGCGCTGCTGGGGGTCGCGGCGGGCGGCGTCGAGCAGCTGCTCGTAGCGCCGTGGCGTGTTGTGGAAATCGGGGATGGACTCTTTGATGTCCACGGGGTTCATGTCGCTGACCAAATCCTGGAAGGAGCCGAAGGCAAAGCCCGCTTGGTAGGCTTGGCGGGTGTTTTCCACGACATCGTAGGTGTGGGTGCCCTCGATGTTGTTGTAGCAGCGCCACATGCCGCCGCACTCCGGCAGGTAGATGTAGTTGCGCCCGCCGCGCGCAGGGTAGAGGGTCAGCGTCTGCCCCGCCGCATCGCGGCGGCGGCGCATGAGTTTCCAGATGATGTGGCGGGTCACCTTCTCCACATTGCGCATGACCAGCGCGGGGTCCTTGAACACATAGTCATTGATGCGCTGGAGAATGTAGCGGTCCAGGTGCCCGTCCTCGGTCTTGTAGCAGGCGCGGTAAGTGGTGTTGATGTGCCCGTTGCGAAGCTCTTCTCCATACTGGAATTCGCCGCCGATGGCAAATTGATCGCCGATGTGCGCGATGCGTTCGGCAACGGCATCATTTCGGTGTTGTTCCGGTGACATGGGGTGGAGGGGAAATCAGTTGGCATCCTTGCCCAAGTCGATGGAGAGCATCTTGGGAGCTTCGCGCTTCGGGTCACGCACGATGAGGGTGATTTGGGATTTGTCCGGAGAAATCGAGAAACGCGAGGCTTTGAAGTTCTTGAACTCCTTGGCATCCTTGCCGCGGTAGGAGAGGATAAAGCTGACAACAGTTCCCGATTCTCCGTTGAAGGACCAGCTGTTCTCGCTCGTGACGGGGGTGTCGCGGCGGAAAACGCCGATCGTGTGCTCTTTTTTATCGGAGAAATCAGGCTTGGTGGAGGTCGTCATCTTCAGCGGGTAGGGGGAGAGGTTGATGATGTGCTGCCCTTTCTTGGGGAAGTTCTTCTCCTCGATGAACAGGACATTGGCCTTGCCTCCGCCCGTGGGAATGATGATGCCCAGCGTCTTGCCGGGGGTGTTGACATTGATGGTGAGCACGGGTTTGGGCAAGTCGGCGGCCTCCTTGGCTCCCGGCACGATGGAGGGTTCTGTTTCGTAGAAGTTGATGACCCCGTTCTCCGGGCGAATGCGCGGTGAGGGAATGCGCCCTCCGAGCCGCACACTGCGGAAAGTCGTTTTGCCCGCCTTGTAGTAGAGGGGCGAGGGCAAGGTGCTGCCGTCCACCGAGCAGAGGACGAAGCGCGGACCGGTTTTGGGGGCTTCGAGTTCCTCGCCGCCGGCTGAGGCAGCGGCGGCAGCTGCGGGTTTCGGTTTGGCGGCGTGCACAGGCAGGACGAGCGCCAGCGCGGCGGCAAAGCAAAGCAAAGCGGAGAATTTCATGGAAAAAAGGGACTGACGGAACGCTTGTTATGCTAGCAAGCGTGGGGGATGATGGCAAGCAGAAAATCCTGCCTGAGCATCAATACTCGAAGCGTTCAATCGGCAAGCCTTGGGCAATCAGGGTGAGTTTCCACAGCTGGTAGGTAGCTGCGCGCCGTCCGGCTCCGCTCGTGCGCTGATGCAGCAGTCCGCCGTCCACCAGCGCGTTGATCATGCGTTGCACGGTGGCCTGATTCACGCCGGCGATGCGGCTCGCGATGCCGGGTTTGCTGAAGATGGGGCTTTCAAACAGGGCATCCAGCAGGGAGCCGCAGGCCGCTGAGTGGGTGATTTCGGGGAAGTCCTCCCGCAGCTCCTGATACAGGCGCTGCATGGCGGCGGCGCGGCGCATGTTCTCGCGTGCCTGCTCCTCGACCGCCTGCAGGAAGAAAAGCGTTTTGTGCACAACAAGCGGTGTTGCTTTGCACGCATGTGGAACAAAGAGTTTTGTTTTGCAAATTTCTCGATTGGTGCACAACAAGCGGCGTGGCGTTGCATGCGCGCGCCACCAAGCGTCGGGTTCCGCCCGAGGTAGGCCTCTGATGATGGCGGGGATTGACTTGCCGCCGTTTTTTTGCTGTAATGGGGCGCATGCCGGAACAGGCCGCCAGTTATTTCTTCTTCGGCAGCGACGAGGGTGCCGCTGCTGCGGCGGCGCAGGCTTGCTACACCGAGTTGACGGCGGGGGACGAGGGCTGGGGCAATGAGCAGATTGACGGCACGGCGGCCACGGTCGATGAGGCTCGCGAGATTCTGCGCCGCACGATTGGCGGTTTGCAGATGTTCAATATGTTCGGCGGGCGCAAGGTGGTGTGGCTCAAGGGGGCGAATTTTTTGGCCGACACGCCGCAGGGCGCGCGCAGTGAGGCGGTGCAGGCGGGGCTGGAGAAGCTGGTGAGCTGTTTGGAATCGCTGCCGGAGCATACTTTTTTTGTGCTGAATGCGGGCGAGGTCGACAAGCGGCGCAGCTTCTTCAAGCGCTTGAATGCCCTGTGCGCGGCGCGGGAGTTTTCGAAAATCGACATTTCCAAGCCGGGCTGGGAGGGCGAGCTGCAAATGCTGGTGCTGGACAAGGCCAAGCCCCTGGGGCTGCTGTTTGACAATGCTGCGCTTGATCTCTTCATCCATCGTGTCAACGAGAGTACGCGGCAGGTCCTCAACGAGCTCAACAAGCTCGATGTTTACCTGGGGGCGGAGCGGCGGCGTGTGGAGCTACGCGATGTGGAGCTCATGGTGCCGGTGTCGCGCAGCGGGGTCATTTTCGAGATTTCGCGGGCGGTGGAGCAGGGGAATTGCCGCCGCGCCGTGCATTTGGTCAACGAGCAGCTGGCGCGCGGCGAACAGGCCGTGAGCATCATGCGCGCAGCGCTGGTGCCCACGGTGCGCAACCGCTACTGCGCCCGCCTGCTCATGGATACCTACAAGCTCGATGCGGGCAATTACCGCGCGTTCGAGAGCGCCCTGCAACGCCTGCCCGCCGCAGCGCGCAAGTTGTTGCCGCTCAAGAAGGACGGCACGCCCAATGCCTACAGCCTGTTCAGCGCGGCCAAGAGCTGCGGGCGACTGCGGGCAGACAAGGCGCGCCGCGACCTGCTGGCCTGCGCAGCGGCGGATCGGCAGCTGGTTTCGGGCAGTGCAGACCCGCGGGATTTGCTGCACAAACTGCTCGTGGCGCTCACGGCATAGGCTTATGGAGGATATCGGAACGGAGTTCGACGTGCTGGTCATCGGCGCGGGGCATGCGGGCATCGAGGCGGCGCTGGCGGCGGTGCGGCTGGGCGGTCAGGTGGCGCTGCTGACCCACAACCTCGATACCATTGGGCAGATGAGCTGCAACCCCGCCATCGGCGGGCTCGGCAAGGGGCACATCGTGCGCGAGATTGATGCGCTGGGTGGGGCGATGGGGCTCAACACGGATGCCACCGCCGTGCAGTTCCGCATGCTCAACGCCGCCAAGGGCCCCGGCGTGCGCGCTCCCCGTGCTCAGTGCGACAAACTGGCCTACCGCGCGCGCATGAAATATGTGCTGGAGACGACACCGCACCTGCGGCTCTTTCAGGGGGAGGTGGCGGAGCTCTTGGTGGCGGAGGGTCGCATCGCCGGGGTGGTGACGACCTGGGGGCAGCGCTTTCGCGCCCGCGCCGTGGTGCTGTGCAGCGGCACCTTCCTGCGCGGGCTGCTGCATGTGGGCATGGAGCACCTGCCCGGAGGGCGCCTGGGCTGCCCGCCCAGCGGACTCTCGGCCGCGCTGGCCAAGCTGGGTTTCCCTCTGTCCCGCTTCAAGACGGGCACCAGCCCGCGCATCCGGGGGCGTAGCATCGATTTCGCCGCGCTGGAGTGGCAGGCGGGGGACGAGCCGCCGCCGCTCTTCTCCGACCGCTCGCGCCGCGAGCTGCGGCGCGAGGCGGAGCCACACTGCACCCTCAACCACTGGGCGGAGCCCGACTTCACCCTGCGGCAGCTCCCCTGCGCCATCACCTATACCAACGCGACCACGCACGACATCATCCGCGCCAATCTGGCGCACAGTCCGCTCTACGGCGGGGTGATTGAGGGCACGGGACCGCGCTACTGCCCGAGCATCGAGGACAAGGTGGTGCGCTTTGCTGACCGCGAGCGCCACCAAATCTTCATCGAGCCCGAGGGGCGCAGCACGGACGAGTTCTACCTCAACGGGCTCTCCAGCAGCCTGCCCTACGCGGTGCAGTGTGCCCTGGTGCGCAGCATCCCCGGCTTGGAGCGCGCGGAGCTGATTCGCCCCGGCTACGCGGTGGAGTACGACTACGTGGTGCCCACGGAGCTGCTGCCCACGCTGGAGACCAAGCGCGTGCGCGGATTGTATTTTGCAGGGCAGATCAACGGCACGAGCGGCTACGAAGAGGCCGCCGGGCAGGGGCTGCTGGCGGGCGCCAACGCCATGCTCGCGCTGCGCGGCGATGCGCCTCTGGTGCTGCGCCGCGACCAGGCCTACCTGGGCGTGATGGTCGATGATTTGGTGACGAAAGGCACGGATGAGCCCTACCGCATGTTCACCAGCCGTGCCGAGATGCGCCTGCTGCTGCGGCAGGACAACGCCGACCTGCGCCTCAGCCCCCTCGCCGCCCGCTGTGGCTTGGTGAGCCCCGAGCAGGGGGCGGCTGCCGAAGCGCGCGCGCGCGCCATCGCAGAGGGCGTGGAGCGCGTGCGTCGCGAGAAGCACGAGGGCATCGCGCTCGACCTCTGGCTGCGGCGCGCCGGGCACTGCTGGCAGGAGTTGCCGCCCGACAAGCGCGCCCTCTTCCCCCCCGAGCTCTGGGAGCCCATCGCCATCGACATCACCTACGCCGGGCACATCGAGCGCATGCGCATCGCCGCCGCGCGCCAGCAACGGCAGGAGGACAAGCCCATCCCCCCCGACTGCGACTACGACGCCATTCCCGCCATGAAAACCGAAGCGCGCCAGCGCTTCGCCCGCGTGCGCCCCACCACCATCGGTCAGGCGGCGCGCATCCCCGGCATCACCCCGGCAGACATCGCCCTGCTGCTCGTCTGGCTGCGCAAGCTGCAACACCGCGCCGACACCGCCCCCTGAACAAGGGGTATGCCCGCGCCTGTTGTCATACATTCGCGCACCCTTATTCCAAAAAACGCGCGTTTCTTGGAATGAGGAACTGCAACACGAATCCTTATTCCGTTTAAGCGGAATAAGAAGCACCCCGCCGATGCCGTGGGGGCAGGGGCGGGGTGATAGGGGCAGGCGCTTGCGGCGGGTGTCAGCAGTAGCGCGTCAGCACGTATTGCAGGATGCCGCCGGCACGGAAGTATTCCTTTTCGATGGGCGTGTCCAGACGCACGATGACGGGCAGCGCGAAGGGGGCGGCGCCCGCCGGCTGCACCGTGAGGGTGGCGGTGGCGCGCGGCGGCATGTCGTCCGAAAGCCCGGTGAGGGAGAAGGTGGCGTCCTTCAGCCCGCGCACGCGCTCGTAGTCCGCCGGGTCGGCGAAGTTGAGCGGCAGCACGCCCATGCCGATGAGGTTGCTGCGGTGGATGCGCTCAAAGCTCTTGGTGATGACGGCGCGCACGCCCAACAGCGAGGTGCCCTTGGCGGCCCAGTCGCGGCTGGAGCCCATGCCGTAGTCCTCGCCGCCGATGATGATGGTCGGCACCCCGTCCTCCTTGTAGGCCATGCCCGCATCGTAGATGAAGGTGGGCGTGCCGCAGGGGGCGTCGATGGTGCAGTCCGGCGCGCTGACGGGGCGCTCGCCGAAGTAGAGCGTGTAGCCACCCTCGGTGCCCTCGGTCAGCAGGTTCTTGATGCGCACGTTGGCAAAGGTGCCACGCGCCATGACGAGGTCATTGCCGCGGCGCGAGCCGAAGGTGTTGAAGTCGCGTTGGGCGATGCCGCGCGCGGCGAGGAACTGCCCCGCCGGTCCCGTGGGCTTGATGGCGCCGGCGGGCGAGATGTGGTCGGTGGTCACGCTGTCGCCGAAGATGCCCAGCGGGCGGGCGCCGATGATGTCGGTGATGGGGCGCTTGCTGCCGTCAAAGCCGTCGAAGAAGGGCGGGCGGTGGATGTAGGACGAATCGGGGTTCCACGCGAAGGTGGCACCCGTGGGGGCGCTGACGCCGTCCCACTCGGCCACGTGGTCGGCGTAGCAGCGGGTGTAGTCGGCGGGGGTGGCGGCCTTGGCCTGTGCGGCGGCAATCTCGCTGCCCGTGGGCCAGATGTCGCGCAGGTAGACGGGGCGCCCGTCCGCTGCGGTGCCGAGCGGCTCGGTGGCCATGTCGATGTCCACGCGCCCCGCCAGCGCAAAGGCGATGACGAGTGGCGGCGACATGAGGAAGTTGGCCTTGACCTGCGGGTGGATGCGCGCTTCGAAGTTGCGGTTGCCCGAGAGCACGGAGCAGGAGACGAGCTTGTGGTCGATGACCGCCTGTTCGAGCGCGCTGTTGAGCGGGCCGCTGTTGCCGATGCAGGTGGTGCAGCCGTAGCCCACGATGGAGAAGCCGATGCTGTCCAGCGCTTCGGTGAGCCCGTTGTTGGCAAAGTAGCGCGCGGCGATGCGCGAGCCCGGGGCGATGCTGGTTTTGACATGCGCCGGTACGCGCAGCCCGAGGGCGGCGGCTTTCTTCGCCAGCAGCCCGGCGGCGAGCATGAGCCCCTCGTTGCTGGTGTTGGTGCAGGAGGTGATGGCCGCCACGAGGATGGAGCCGTCGTGCAGCGTGACCTCGTGCGTGGTGTCGGCCTCGGGGTTGCCCGCATCGCCCTGCATGCTGAGGCTCACGCCCTCGCGGCGCTGCGGGGCGCCGTAGGTGTCGCGGCAGATGGCGGCAAAGTTTTCCTTGAGCTCGCGCAGCGGAATGCGATCCTGCGGGCGCTTGGGCCCGGCCACGGAGGGCTCAATGCTGCCGAGGTCGAGTTCCAGCACATCGCTGTAGTCCAGCTGCCCCTGTTGCGGCATGCCGAAGAGCCCCTGCGCGCGGAAGTAATTTTCGGCGGTGCGCACCTGCTCCTCGCTGCGTCCCGTGGCGCGCAGGTAGGCGGCGCTCACCTCGTCGAAGGGGAAGAAGCCCATCGTCGCGCCATACTCGGGAGCCATGTTGGCCACGGTGGCACGATCCGGCAGGGAGAGCGAGGCGGCACCCTCGCCGAAGAACTCGACAAATTTGCCCACCACACCGCGGCGGCGCAGCATCTGCGTGATGTGCAGCGCCAAATCCGTGGCCGTCACGCCCTCGCGCAGCTTGCCGCTCAGACAGACGCCGATGACCTCGGGCACCAGGAAGGTGACGGGTTGCCCCAGCATGCCGGCCTCGGCCTCGATGCCGCCCACGCCCCAGGCCACAATGCCCAGGCCGTTGATCATGGTGGTGTGCGAGTCGGTGCCCACGAGAGTGTCGGGGTACCACACGCCGTTGCTCTCCATGACGCCGCGGGCGAGGTGCTCGAGGTTGACCTGGTGCACAATGCCCGTGCCGGGCGGCACGACGGAGAAGGTTTGGAAAGCCTGCTGCCCCCACTTGAGGAATTCGTAGCGCTCGGTGTTGCGCTCAAACTCGCGGGTCAGGTTCTTGCGGTAGGCCTCGGGGAAGCCCGCCCAGTCCACCTGCACCGAGTGGTCGACTACCAGATCGACCGGCACCAGCGGCTCCATGTCCGCCGGGTTCTTGCCCAGCTCGCCGACAGCGGCACGCATGGCGGCCAAATCCACCAGTAGCGGCACCCCCGTGAGATCTTGCAGAATGATGCGCGCCACGGTGAAGGGAACTTCGTAATGACCGGGCGCGGCGGCATTCCAGCCCGCGAGGTTGCGGACATCTTCCTCCGTCACCTTGAGCCCGTCGCAGTTGCGCAGCAGGCTCTCCAGCACAATGCGGATGGAGACGGGCAGACGCCCGATGCCGGGGAAGCCTTGCTCGGCCAAGGCGGGCAGGGAGTAGAATCGGGCCTCGGTGCCCGCGCCGGTGGTGAAGCTGCGTAAGGTGTTCATGGCGTGAGGGGTTTTGCGGGGGAGTATACACGCTTTCGCTGTGATTGCAAGCGAAAAAGGCGATTTCTGTATGCGTGTTTGCGGCGCTATTCGCACTCTATTCGCACTTTATTCGCACTCCGGGTTGGCAGTGAGGGGCGGGAGCTCGGGTTGCGGTGCGGTTTCGGTGCTCTGATAACGACGATTTTTTTTGTCGCCGACGGCGATGACATGGCCGGACTTCTCCAGCTGTAGCAAAATGGCTCGCACTCCGGATACAGATCATCCGGTGAGCGCTCGAGCTTGGCGATGGGTGATGCTGCTATGCTCATGCACATCATCCGGGATGTCTTGTGCAGCCAATGGCTTCATCCTGAGCAGATGCTGAAGGTGCCGCTCATTCGATCAGCATGCCGTCGGCGCGCAGGGCATCCCAACCACCCTCCAGGGTGTAGATGGGGGCTTCCAGCAGTCCGAGGGCGCGTAGCTCGGCGGCGATGTCGTCGGCGGCGTTGCAGGATTTGCTGCAAAAGACCACGATGCATTCCCCGCGCTCGTTCGCTTCGATGAGGCGTCCGATGGCGGCGTCTATCTGGCGCTGCAGCTCGGGGCCTCGGCGGATGGGGAACATGCGGTTCTCGCTGAGCATGAGGTGGTTGAGCTCGTAGTCGCTCGCGCTGCGGGCGTCGATCCACACCACGCGCCCCGGGTAGTCACGGTGCAGGGTCGTCAGGCAAATATGCCCCGGCGGCAGGCTTTCCTGGTGGCAGAGCGGCAGGCGGCGCGGCGCAAAGTAGGCGGTCTCGGCCCAGCCCAGCAGTGCCGCGAGGACCAGGATGATGAGACCGAGCCGGATGAATTGACCGAGCGTATCGTTCATGCCTGCATCGTTTGTAGCATGCGCCCCGCGTGCTGTCAATGCCGGAGCACGGCTCGCTCAGCGGCGGCGCGGGCGCTTCTTGTTCTTGGCGGGCTTGGTGATGCTGTACATGCCGGGCGCGGCGTAGACGCGCACATAGTCGAGCTGCATTTCGGCTCCTTCGCCCAAATCGCCGATGGCACCGACCCAGTTGCCGCCCAGCTGCATGTCCAGCAGCAGGTAGAAGCGCTTATTGCCCTTGCTGAAAGGCCAGTTGGGATTGTTGGACTGCCGGGGGCAGCGCAGGGTTTCCCGCCCGTCCATGTAGAAGATGATGGCTTCCTTGGTCCAGCCGACTGCGTAGGTGTGGAAGGCGTTCATGTCAGCTTCGGAGCTGAAGCGCGCCTTGCCGCCGCCGCCCGTGCTGATGGATTGGTGCCGCCCTTCGGCGTTGTTGAAGTGGATCGTCTGGTAGATGCCTGCCTCGTTATGCAGGCGCTCCAGAATGTCAATTTCGCCGCTCTGTGGCCAGTCGTTCTTCAGGGGAACCATCCAGATGGCGGGCCAGGCACCGCGCGCGCCGCGCAGTTTGGCGCGCACCTCGACGTAGCCGTAGCGGAACGAAAAGGTTTTGTCGGTAAAAATACCGCCGCAGGCGTAGGTTTCCGCCTTGCCCTCGGGGTCATCCTGGCTGGTGTAGCGTCCCCGCTTGCCCCAGAGGGAGAGGGTGCCGTCGCCGTTGAGGGTGACGAGCTCTTCATCCCGCGATTGGTAGCGCCGCCAGTCCGGAACCTTGCCGGGAAGGTACTCGATGCGGTTCCACTTGTTGGGGTTTAGGCTGCTGCCGTTGAACTCATCGCGGAAGACCAATTTCCACTCGGGATGGGCGGCGCGCAGGGCGGCGGCGTCATCCTGAGCCGGGCACAGCGGCGCGAGAAGCAGCAGGGCGGTGCAGAAGCGGAGGAGGAGGTTCACGCTGCCTATGCTAGCACGGCGCGGGCTGTTTGGCAAGCTTAGCCGGCGCAGGCGGCCTCGGCACAGCGGCGCCCGTCCATGGCGGCGGAGACGATGCCGCCCGCAAAGCCGGCTCCTTCGCCGCAGGGGTAGAGCCTTGCGAGCTGCGGGTGTTGCAGGGTGGTGGGGTCGCGGGGGATGCGCACGGGGGAGCTGGTGCGGGTCTCGCTGCCGATGAGCAGCGCGTCCTCGCCGGCAAAGCCGCGCAACTTGCGGTCGAAGAGACGCAGCCCCTCGGCCAGTCGCTGTGCCACGCCGCGCGGCAGCAGGGCGTGCAGGTCGCAGGGGGTGATGCCGGGGTGGTAGCTGGTGCGAGGCAGCTCGGCGCTGACTCGCCCGGCCAGAAAGTCGCGCACGCGCTGCGCCGGGGCGCGCATGCGCCCGCCCCCGGCTTGCGCAGTGGCGATTTCCAGGGCTTTTTGGTAGGCAATGCCGCTGAGCACGCCGTGCTCGGCGCGGTAGGTATCCGTGTCCTCGGGCTCGACGGTGACGACAAAGCCCGAGTTGGCAAAGGGGGAGTTGCGGCGCGAGAGCGACATGCCGTTGACGACCACCTCGTCGTTTTCCGTGGCGGCGGGGACAATGAAGCCGCCCGGGCACATGCAGAAGGAGTGTACGCCGCGCCCGTCGAGCTTGGTGGCGAGGGTGTAGGCTGCGGCGGGCAGCCCCTCGGGGCGCGGCTGCCCGGGGCGCAGGTGGTATTGCGCCGCATCGATGAGGGCTTGCGGGTGTTCGATGCGCACCCCCACGGCGAAGGGCTTGCGCTCCAGCGCCAGCCCCTGGGTGCTGAGCATGCGGTAGACGTCGCGCGCGCTGTGCCCCGTGGCGAGGATGACGGCATCGCCGGCGAACTCGCGCCCGTCGGCTGTGCGCACCCCCAGGGCGCGCCGCCCGTCCGCCGAGCGCAGCAGGGCGCAGACGCGGGCGCGGAAGTGCACCTCGCCCCCGGCGTTGAGGATGCTCGCGCGCATGGCCTTGATGATGTTGGGCAGGCGGTTGGAGCCGATGTGGGGGTGCGCATCGGTGAGGATGCGTGGGTCGGCACCGTGGGCAACGAAGGTTTCGTAGATTTCGCGCACGGAGCCGCGCTTGGTGGCGCGGGTGAAGAGCTTGCCGTCGGAGAAGGTGCCGGCACCACCCTCGCCGAAGCAGTAGTTGGAGTCCTCGACCACGTAGCCGTCGCAGTTGATGGGGTGGAGGTCGAAGCGGCGGGCAGAGACATCCTTGCCGCGCTCCAGCACGATGGGGCGCGCGCCGAGTTCGAGGCAGCGCAGTGCGGCGAAGAGTCCGCCGGGACCGCTGCCCACGATGATGATGCGCCGTGCTTCCGCCGCCGGGGGGGCGTAGCGGCGCTGCGGCAGTTCGGCGGGCGGAAGGGGTTCGTCGACGGCGACGAGCAGGCGCAGCTGCTTGCAGATGGGGCGGCGGCGCGCGTCGATGCTCTCCTTGAGCAGGCGCAGCCCGCTGATGCGGCGCGGGGAGATGCCCAGCTGCCGCGCTACGGTGCGGCGGCGGGTGGCGTCGTCTGCCGCGTCGGGGAGGGGGAGGTGGATGTCCTGCTCGGTAATCATGCGCGGCCGAGGCATTGCTGCATGTACATGGCGGGCACATCGACCTCAGGCGAGCCGACGACGACGGCGGGCACCCCAGCCACCGTGGTGTGGGGGCAGACATTCTGCAGCACGACGGAGGAGGCCGCTATTTTGGCTCCCTCGCCGATTTCGATGCGACCGAGTATCTTGGCGCCGGCGCCGATGAGCACGCCGCTGCGCACGATGGGGTGGCGCGCGCCGCCCTTGAGCTTGCCCGTGCCGCCGAGGGTGACCTCGTGGAGCATGGAGACATCGTTTTCGATGATGGCGGTCTCGCCGATGACGATGCCCGTGCCGTGATCCATGAAGATGCCGCAGCCGATTTGCGCCGCCGGGTGGATGTCGATGGCAAAGACTTCGCTGCTGAGGCTTTGGAAGAGCAGGGCGAGCAGGTGGCGACCGTCTGCCCACAGCAGGTGCGAGATGCGCTGCGTGGTGAGCGCCAGAAAGCCCTTGAAGAAGAGCAGCGGCTCCAGCAGGCTGTTGCAGGCGGCATCGCGCTCGAGCACGGCGCGCAGGTCGGCGGCGATGCAGTCGAGCGTCAGCGGGCTCTTGCGCAGGGTGGTGCGGATGAGCGGTTCAAGCTCATCGCGCCCGATGTCGTGGCGAGAGAGCTTGCGCGCCAGGCGCACCGCCACGGCGTTGCAGAGAGAATTGCGGCTCAGCACCACATCGTCCAGCATGCCGCTGAGGCGCGGCTCCTGCTGCGCCGCCTCCTCGGCAGCGGCGTAGACCTCGCGCCATACCTCCGCCGCGAGCCCTTCGCGCGCGGGGCGCATCTTATCCGGGTGAAGTATATCCGCGCTCATCATCAGTTAGTCGGTACAGCAGTCCTGCAACAGTTCATCGAGGCGGTAGGTCATCTCGGCCAAGGCTTCGCGGGCGGGAGATTCGGGCAGCAGCCAGAGCACCTCGCGCGCCTCGGCATTGCGCGCCAATCCCTCGTCCACCGAGCGGCGAATGGCCTCGGCAAAGGCCTCTGTGTCGCGCAGGTGTGCGTAGTTGATTTCTTCGTGCTGCTCCACGGCGCGGCGCACCTGTTCGGCCACATCCTCGCTGGTTGATTCCATGAGGAAAAAGACCGGGAGCGTGAGCTTGCCCTTCTCGGCGTCGGTGCCCAGGGTCTTGCCGGCGGCGGTGTCATCGCCCGTCAGGTCGAGGCAGTCGTCGTAAATCTGGTAGGAGATGCCCAGTAGGGTGCCCATGCGGTTGAGCTGACCGATGAGCTCCTCGTCGAGCTCTTGTAGATAGCCCGCGCCGCTCATGGCCATGGCGAAGAGCGTGGCGGTCTTTTTGCGAATGAGCTCGTAGTAGTCCGCGCGGCTCATGTCGGGATCCCACAGGCGGGTGGACTGCTCCACCTCGCCCTCGCAGAGGTCGCGCACGGCGACGGCCATGCGGCGGATAAAGCGGGTATCGCCGATGTCGGCACCCATGACCATGGCCTGCGCGAGCAGCGAATCGCCCAGCAGAACGGCCAACTCATTGCCCCACAGGGCATTGGGAGTGGGGGCGTCGCGCCTCGTGTCGGCCTTATCCAGCACATCATCGTGGATGAGCGAGGCCATGTGCAGCATTTCCAGCAGGGCGGCAAAGGTGATGTGGCGGTCGCGGATGCCGCCGGTGGCCGCCGCAGTGAGCAGCACCAGCCCCGGGCGGATCATCTTGCCGCGCGCCTTGCAGATTTGCCGCATGTAGTCGCGGACGTAAGGGGAAAAATGTTCGGTCTGCGCCTCAATGGCACGGCGCACCTTGTCCAGCTCCTCGCGAATGGTCTTGAGATGGGCTTTTTTGTTACGGAGCTTGCTGAAGAACGGGAAACTCATGGCGGCAGGTGGGGAGGGGGCGTGCTGCGCGGTGCCGTGCTGCCGAGGCACCGCCGCCGTAGTGTAGCAGGATTTGCGCTCCATTGCAATCTTTTCCCGGGTGCAGACGGAAGAAAAATGTCCTGCGCGGAAAAAGCGCGAGCTATGTGAATTCTGCTTGAGCTCCCTAGCGGGGAATGATAATATCGCCCTCATGAAGCGTGTATTGCTTTCTTCAATGATCATGGCGGCGGCGCTGGCAGCTCCGCTGGGGGCGGTGCAGTTGTCGGATCTGAACCCCGCGATGACGCGCAATCAGGCGGATGATGAGCTCACGAAGGACTATGCGTACCGCATTTTGAGCGATCTGACGGTGCGTCGTATTTGGAATCTGGATGCGAACCGCAAGCTCTCGGTGGATTTTGACCCCAAGAAGGACAAGCTGCTCTACGTGTTGGTGGAGTACAAGAAGCCGGTTGCCGTCAAGGATGGCATGGAGGATGCGGCGGCGATGACGCATGCGGAGAAGGTGAAGTGGAAGAAGTTGGATGTGAAGAAAGCAGTGAAATACGCTGTGGAGAATGCCCGCGTGTCCAAGGTGGGCGATGCTTACCTGTTTTTGGAGTGCAATTCCTCGGGCAAGTGTGTGCGCGTAGCGATGTACACGGATGCGCCCAAGGAGAATCGCCGCCATCTCAATGCGCTGGTGATGGGGAGCTCCGGTGCGACGGCGCTGGGCAACAACGCCCGGGCCGATGCCGGGCGCGAGTTGAAGGCGGATGAGGCCGCGCGTCAGGCTCGCGCCAACAAGACGGATGTGGCCGGCGGTACGCCGCAGGAGGCCGAGGAAGAGGATTTTGTGGTGAGCTCCGCGCCGAAGACCTCGCCGACCGCGAGTGCGGCGGCTGCTCCGACCGCCGAAGCGGCTTTTGAAAATCCCGGCGAGGTGGGGGTGCCCCAACCGCCGCCCAATGTGGCGAGCAAAAAGTTGCAGACCGCGTTGGACAAGGCGGGCTTGGGCGAGGTGACTCCTACTCAGTGGGGCATCGGGGCGGTGGCGCTGGTGCTGCTGCTGACCATCATCGGCATGGTGCGCCGCAGCAATGAGGCCAAGCGCCTGCGCGCCAAGGCTCGTGCGATGAGCAAGAGCGATCCGGGGGCTACGCTGCGTGCGCGTTCCGGGCTGGGCAAGCCCCGTGTGCGGCGCTGATGGTCGGTTCCGAAGAGCAAGCCCCTCCCCGGTCTCTAGTCGGAGGGGGGGCTTGCCCCGCCCGGTAGCCTGAATCAGGCGCCCGGCAGGCCGTATTCGAGCACCAGCGCGGCTTCGCTCTCCAGGAGGGACTCCTCCTGGGTCAGGAGTTCCTGCCGGATGGAGTGCAGCTCTTTTTGACGCTCCAGGAAGGCCGCTCCCGTCTCCGCAGGCGTGTGGCGCAGGTAGTCGGCGCGTTTGCTCATGTAGCTGCGCCATGCTTGGTAGTCGGCAAGGCTGCGGCGCAGTCGGTGCAGGTTGTTGCGGTGTTCCAGGATGGCGACCTGAACCTCCTTTTGGGTGGCTTTGTACTTGTCGCGGCTGTCGCAGTATTGATCCCACTGGGTCAGCCGCGTATCGAGTGTGTAGCTGAGGCTGAGGTTGAGCCGCGTGTCCTCGGAGGAGAGGAAAGTGCCTGAGTAGGTGCCCCCTGTCGAGGAAAAGAGCGAGGGGCTGTAGATGCTGGTGTTGATGGTCGGCAGATATTGCAGCGCAACCCCGTACTGAGCAAGCCGCGCCTGTTCCAACTTCAGTGCAAACTGGCAGACAATGAGCGGATCCAACCGGCGGAGCTTGCTCTCGTAGTCGCGGAGGGAGATATGGGGCATGCTCTCGGGCAGGATTCGCCAGCGCGCCGAGTAGTCGCCCAAGAGCTTGGCGAGTTCGGCTTGAGCGGCGGCCGGGTTCTCCGGCACCGGGCTTTGGGTAGTGGGAGCCGGGGCTTGCGCCGCCAGCGCTTGTCGCCGCTCGGCCAGCTCTGCCTTGCGCACCGACAGGTAGAGCTTGGAAATCAGCTCGCGCTCCGTCCCCTCGCAGCGTTTGACGGCGGCAAAGGCGCGTGCCCGGTTCGCATAGACGCGGTAGGGAACCTGCGTGAGGGTGGGGATGGAGAAGTTGACGTTGAGGTTTTGCTCAAGGTCATCGCCGGACCAGGTTTGTGACAGCTCGCGGAGCGTTTTGTTGGCGTAGCCGTAATAGCTGACCTGCGGGATGAGGTCGGTGTACACGCTGAGCGTGTCGCGCTGTGCCTTGGCCTCGGCATTGCGCGCGGCGATGAGCTCGGCGTTGTTGCGGCGCATGATGCTGAGCGCTTGCTGCCAGGAGATGGTGCGCTGCGGAAGCTCATCCCAGATTTTGGATTCGGCAAATTGTCGCTCGATGTCTGCGCCGGTGCGCTCCAAATGACGGCTGAGGCTGCAGGAGGGCAGCAGGCAGAGCAACAGGGGCAGCAGTAAACGGATATTCACGACGGAAGCATCCTATCAAAGCTCGGGGGGCACCGCAAGCATGAGTTTCGGCTCCTACTGTCATGCAACTCGACGCCCTCGGCGGCAGGGGGCGCTGTTTGCGCTTGATTTCCTGCGCATAGGGCAGTATGATGCGGCTATGTTTTGGGAGTATCTCCGCGCTTTGTTCGAGATTGCGGTTTTGTGGTTCCTGTTCTATCAGGTGTATCGCGGCGTGCGCGATTCGCGCGCGGCCTCCATGCTGGTGGGGTTGGTGGCGGTGCTGCTCTTGGGCTACTTGGTGGTGGAGTGGACGCAGGCGCAGGTGCTCAAACAGCTGGCAGGGCTCATCATCGGCCCGGGCACCATTCTCGTCATCCTCTTCCAACCGGAAATTCGGACGGCACTGGCCAAGTTCGGCTCCAACAAGCTCGTGCGGCGGCTGCTCAAGCAGCAGGTCGAGAATCAGGACTTCATTGCCCGGGTGTGCGACTCGGTGGCCTTCTTGGTCAGCAAGCGCTACGGCGCGCTCATTGCCATTTGTCGCACCAACACGCTCAAGGACTACGCCGCCACGGGCACCATCCTGCAAGCGCAGTACTCCCGCGAGCTCATCGGCACCATCTTCATGCCCAAGACGCCTCTGCACGACGGCGCGGTTATCGTGAACAACGAGCAGATTGTGGCGGCCGCCGCCATTCTGCCCGTCTCCAACCGCGAGCTGAAGGATCGCAGCATGGGGCTGCGCCACCGCGCGGGCATCGGGCTGGCCGAGGCCTCGGATGCCGTGGTCATCATCGTTTCCGAGGAAACGGGGACGGTGTCGCTGGCGGTGGGCAACATCGTGCAGCGCGATATCAACTTGGAGCTCCTGGCGGAGCGTCT
The DNA here is from genome assembly GCA_945831585.1 of uncultured bacterium. GTDB lineage: Bacteria > Verrucomicrobiota > Verrucomicrobiia > Verrucomicrobiales > Akkermansiaceae > Akkermansia. The sequence goes on from CAMACY010000006.1 coordinate 46,465, forward strand.
GACGCAACTTCTCTATTCCCATGACACCGAAAATTGATCTGAGGCAGCTTTTTTTGGAGAACTGGAAACCCAAGCTGTTTTGCCTGCTGGGGGCTGTGTTTGTGTGGCTGGCGGTCGACCGGCTGCTCGTGCGCGGCAACGAGACGGAGTGGAATATCGACGACATCCGCATCGTACTTCCTGAGTAATACGGCGCTATGGCACAGCATTTCTTCATCACAGGCACCGATACGGAGGTCGGTAAGACCTATGTCACCTGCGCGCTGTTGCGCGACCTGCGCCGCCGCGGTCTGCCCGCCGTGGGTTACAAGCCGCTCGCCTGCGGTGATCGCGGCGATGCCCGCGCTATGCAGGCGGCGAGCGACCCGAGCCTGCCCCTCGACGTGATTAACCCCATCTACCTGCGCGCGGCAACGGCACCCTACGTAGCCGCCCAGCTGGAAAACCGCTGCATCAGCCCGGCGGAGCTCGCGGAGGGCTACCGCCGCATCTGCGGCGCGGGCTCCCCCGTGCTGGTGGAGGGCGCGGGTGGCTGGGAGGTGCCCATTGCGCCCGGCTACTCGATTGCCGATTTCGCGGCGGAGCTGGGGTTGCCCGTGGTGCTGGTGGTCGGCAACAAACTCGGGGCGGTGAACCACGCCTTGCTGAGCATTGCCGCCATCCGCGCGCGCGGGCTGGAGCTGCGCGCGCTGGTACTCAACCACGCGGGCGTGAGCTGGGACACCGCCGCCGTGACCAACCGCCGCCTGTTGGAGGAGTTCGCGGGCGTTACGATGGCGGCGGAACTCATTTGCGGGCAGGACGACATCGACTCCGCCGCCGTGCTCGGTATCTGAACCCTGCTCCGTTCGGCTCCACCCCGGGGCTTACTCGGCCGCCGAGAGGGCGGCACGCATGGGCTCGATGGGGGGCAGCACGCCGAACCAGTGGCGGTAGGCGATGGCGCCCTGCCACAGCAGCATGGCGAGCCCGTTGGCGGTGCGGCAGACGCGCGCTTCTGCCGCGCGGCGCAGGGGGGTGTCGTGGGTCACGATGTCGCAGACCTGCTGCCCCGGGTGCAACCACTCAGGCGGCAGGGGCAGCGGGTCGCCCTCGCGCAGTCCCAGGCTGGTGGCGTTGACGATGAGCTCGGCCTGCTCTGCCGCCGCGCGCAGCTCGGGGCTGCCGAAGGGCAGGGCGCGCAGCTCGCCGCGCGCGTGGGGCGCGAGGCGCTCGCGCAACGCGGCGAGCTCGGGCTTGGGGCGATTGACCAGCACCAGCTGCGGGCAGCCGCTCAGGGTGCACTGGCAGGCCAACGCGCTGCCCGCGCCGCCGCAGGCTCCCAGCAGCAGCACACGCAGCTGCCCCAGCGGGCGCCCCGTCAGCTCGGCGACGGCTCGCTCAAAGCCGGGGCCGTCGGTGTTGTAGCCGCGCAGCCCCTCGGGGGTGAACACAAGGGTGTTGACGGCTCCGCTGAGCGCCGCCAGCGGGTCGCGGAAGGCGGCGGCGGCGCAGGCTTGTTTCTTGAAGGGGACGGTGACATTGACCCCGATGAAGCCCAGCGCTTGCAACTGCGCTAGCAGCGCTTCGAAGGCTCCCGCCTCGCGCTCGGCGCGCAGGCGGATGTAGCGCAGGGGGTTCCCCAGCGCATCCAGCGCCGCCTGTTGCATTTGCGGCGACTTGGAATGCGCAATGGGGTTGCCGATGACGCCGAGCCGGGCGCGCCGCCCTGCCTCGTCCGCAAGCGCGGCGGGGTGTAAATCGGCGGCGCTGTACTCGTGCAGCACGGCGGGGAGGGGGGTTACTTGGTGGCGGGAACGCTGCCGTCCTTGGCCACGGCAGCGGCGATGCTGCTCTTGGCAACCTTGATGACGGTGTTGGGCGCAATTTCCAGTTTGACGGCGCCCTCCTGCACCTCGCGGATGATGCCGTAGATGCCGCCGGAGGTCACCACCTTGTCGCCGGATTTGAGCCCCTCGTGCAGCTGCTTCTGCGCCTTCTGCTGCTTCTGTGCCGGGCGGATCAGCATGAAGTAGAAGATGATGCCGATGAGGACAAAGGTGATGAGCATGGAGTAGGGGTTGCCCTGCTCGGCAGCGGCTTGCGCTAAGATAGGACTTGTGATCATGGTATGTCGTTGGCTTGGTATCGCGAGATGAAGCTGCGCTTGAACGCAGCGAATTCACCGGCTGCAATGGCGTCTCTCGCCTGCGCCATGAGCCGCAAGTAGAAGTGAAGATTTTGGAAGGAGAGTAGGTGCATGGCCAGCATCTCCCCCGCGCGGAAGAAGTGGCGAATGGCGGCGCGCGAGTAGCGCGTGACGTGCGGGTGCCCCTCGGCGTCGAGGGGGCGGGTGTCGTTCTTCCAGCGCTCGTTGCGGATGTGCATGGGGCCGTCGGGCGTGAGCGCCACCCCGTGCCGCGCCAGCCGCGTGGGCATCACGCAGTCGAACATGTCCACCCCGCGCTCAATCATCTCCAGCATCTGCACGGGCGTGCCCAGCCCCATGGCGTAGCGCGCCTTGTGCGCGGGCAGGTAGGGGGTGCTGTTCTCGATGGCCTCCAGCATGACGGGCTCGGGCTCACCCACGGAAACCCCGCCGATGGCGTAGCCGTCGAAGTCCATCTCGGCCAGCGCCTCGGCACTGCGGCGGCGCAGCTCGGCAAAGGCAGAGCCCTGCACGATGCCGAAGTGCTGCTGCGGCGCCCCGCCCGTCATCGGCCGGTGCTCCGCGACCCAGCGCTTGCAGCGCTCGGCCCAGCGCAGCGTGCGCGCCAGCGATTGCTCCGCATAGCGCCGCTCGCAGGGGTAGGGCGGGCACTCGTCGAAGAGCATGGCGATGTCGCTGCCGAGGTTCGCCTGAATTTCCATGCTGCGCTCGGGGCTCAGCATCATGTAGGCGCCGTCGATGTGGTTGCAGAAGCGCACCCCCTCCTCGGTGATTTTGCGCAGTCGCGCGAGGCTGAAGACCTGAAAGCCGCCGCTGTCGGTGAGGATGGGGCGCTCCCACGCCGACAGGCGGTGCAGCCCGCCCAGATCGCGGATGGCCTCATCGCCCGGGCGTAGGCACAGGTGGTAGGTGTTGCCGAGGATGATGCGGGCGCCGAGCGCCTCCAAATCCTCGCTGTGCAGGGTCTTGACCGTGCCTTGCGTGCCCACGGGCATGAAGATGGGCGTGGGTACATCGCCGTGGGGCAGGTGCAGGGTGCCGAGGCGTGCGCCGGAGGGGTCGGTGCGGTGCAGGGTAAAGCTCATGGTCTCAGGGCTGCTGTTTCACATAGCGGGCGGCAAAGATACTCTTGCCCATTGCTTCCCACTGCTGCTGAAAATCAGTTTTGGGGTAGAACTCGGCGTCCCACTCGGCGCGGGCGAAGAGGGGGGAGGCCTCCAGACGCTCGCAGACCCAGAGAAAATACTCCTCGTGATCCGTCTTGAAGAGGAACTCGCCCTGCGGCGCCAGCGCGCGGTGCAGAATCGGCAGAAAAGACTCCTGCACCAAGCGGTTCTTGTGGTGCTTTTCCTTGGGCCAGGGGTCGGGGAAGAGGTAGTGCAGGCGGCTGATGCTGCCCGGCTCCGCCATCCACTCCAAAAAGTAGCGGCTCTCCGCACGCAGACAACGCAGGTTGTCCAGCCCGCGCCGATCGGCATCGCGGCAGACCTTGCGCACACGCCCCAGCAGGCGCTCCACCCCCAGAAAGCGCCGCTCCGGGTAGTGCGCCGCCATGCGCAGCAGGAAACCGCCGTCGCCGCAGCCCAAATCCACCTCGCATCGCTCCCCCGCGCCGAAGATGCGGGAGACGCTGTGGCGGGCAAAATAATCAGTCGGGACAAAGGCGGCAGACATCGTGCGCGTATTGTACCGCAGGCGGTGGGGGAAAGTCAAACCTCGGCTGTGTCTGCCGCTGCCCTTTGGGTGGCATGGGTGCGTCAGACAAGCCGACGGATGAGGGGAATGCGCTTGAAGAGCATCCCCAACAGCCAGCCGCCGCCACAGGTGAGCAGCGTCACCACGCAGGAAGCAGCGTAGGAGGAGCTGTAGTCAGTCATGTGAGCGCAGATGATGCCTCGGAACATGTTTTCCGTGAGCATGATGGTGAAGGTGGCAGGGCCGAGCAGCAAGAGGACGCGCTGCAGCCCCTGAGGCAGGCTGGGGGCATATCTCTTCGCAGCCGCATAGCAAAAGAGTGCGGGGAACAGGACGGTTCCGGAGAAGCAGACGAGGCGTACACTGGGGAGACGATGGAGGAGCAGTGGGAATGCGGCGTTGAGCAGCACTCCCGCCCCTAACGCCGCCGCCGCATACAGACCGAGGCGGTTCAGCTTCCCTGCCCACGCTCCGCACTTCCCGTGCTCCGCTGCGTACCCCAGCAGGGGAAAGATGTAGAGCCAGCCGACAATCGCGGTCGAGGGCAGCCAAGGGGACAAGGGAGTGTGCTCGAGGGGGATGAATTCGTAGAAGACGAGGTGTAGGATGATGAGGTAGACGAAGTGGCGGGGCTGCATGTGCTGCGCGAGGAGCCGCAGCAGCGGCAGGATGAGAAGGAATGCGGTATAGGCCGACAGAAACCAGGTGGCCGGAGCCGGAGACTTGAGGCGCACCATTTGGTGCACCCCCTCCGCGAGAGTCAGCTGCCCAATGCCGACGAAATAGGCATTTTGCGCGACGAGAAACAGAGCCAGAACAAGCAGCATGCGCAGCACACGGTGGCGCAGTACGTGCATCAGGCTCTCCTCCCGCCCGAGGAGCAGTGCCCCGCTCACCATGAAAAACAGGGGGACGCCCATCTTGTCGGCGAGGGAGGCAGCGAGCATCAAGACCCACGACCAAGTCACCTCAGCCGATTGCAGCGGCATATGGAACGCCGGTGTGTGGTTAAAAACAACCAGCATGATGGCGAAAACGCGTATGAGCTCAAGGTGTATTTTCTTCGGCATGCGCCGGGAGTATAAGTATTTCGAATGCTGTCGTCAAACAATATTGCCCAAAGCCTGTGTAACTCTAGGGAAATCATTTATCAGCAAGGTGTGCGGGTTATACACACTCACTGAGAGAGTCGAAAAGCATGCGCTGTTCGTTGTTAGTGATAAGGATGCGAGCAGCTACAACATTCAAAAACCTTATCAAGTGTGCGTCTGTCGTGTTGTTTTTTCGCGCTGAATGGTAAGACTCAATGCAACAAAGCGAAAGAAACCGGCGTGGTTGCAAATTCGTTGGCGTGGGAGAGCGGGGGCAGGTAGATGAGGACTTCCTTGGCGATCTGATTCCGTAAATACAATCTAACAAGAATCATCGCGGTGAAAACGGAGGGGAATAGGGCGATGACCATGCGGACAGTAGAGCTGCGGTACTTCCGGCTCAAGGTTAACGTTTTTGTTAAGACAGGGCGAGAATGAGCCGCCGTTTTCCCGGCGGAAAACGGCGGCTCGGAAAGCACGGGATGCGGGTGAACTTAGCGGAAGCTCAGCCCCCGAAGCTTGGCGGCGAGGGTGTCGAGCACCTGTTGGTGCGCGGCGTCCACCTCGGCAGCCTTGAGGGTCTTCTTCGCATCGCGATAGAGGAAGGTGTAGGTCATGGCCTTGCGGTCGGCGGGCAGCTTGGTTCCGCTCGGGTCGCAGAACACATCCTTGAGCCGCAACTCGACCAGCAGCTTCTGCTTGGCGCTCTCCACGGCCTTGAGCACATCGGCATGCGTCAGGGCAGTGGGTAGCTCCAGCGAAGAATCGCGGGTCGAGCCCGGGAATTGCGGCAGATCCGCCGCCTTGAACGGCGCTGTGGCAATCTGCTGCAGCTTGCGCAGGTCGAGCTCGGCGTAGTAGCACTCCGTCGGCAGCCCCAGTGCGCGGCACTTGGCGAGGCTCAGGCGGGCAAAGAAGCCGCAGGCCTGCCCGTTGAGCTGAATATCCGCGCCCAGCGCCGCATTCGGGCGGGGGCGGCGGCTCGGCACCAGCGCGAGCTTGGCCTTGGGTACCAGCAAGTCCAGCACCGCGCGCAGATGCTCGAAATGCACCTCGGCGGGCTTGGGCGCGACCCAGGAAGCGGGGGTCAGCTTGCCCCCCATGAAAATGCCCAGCACCTCGTTCTCGATGTCCTTGCCCTTGCCGCCGCCTGTGTTGCGGAACACGCGACCGCATTCAAAGAGGCGCAGGCTCTCGAGCCCTTGGTTGACGTTGCGCGCGGCCACAGCGATGAGCCCCGGCACCAGCGAGGGGCGCAGCGTGCTGTGATCCTCGCTGATGGGCAGGGACACGCGGATGATGTCCCCCTCCTCCAGCGGGCGGATAGGCAGGGCATTGCTCACATCGGCGATGGTCGGGTCGATGCTCTCGGCGGCGATGAGCTTGAAACTCTGCACCTCCCAAAAGCCCGCACCGGCCAACTTGCGGCAGAGCGCCATGCGGTAGTCGTGGGCACGATCCTGCGGCGTCTCCGGCACAAAAACCGCCGTGTTCGTCGCGGGGATGTTGTCGATACCGTACACGCGCACCACCTCCTCCAGCAGGTCGCAGCTGCGCTTGAGATCCAAGCGCCAGGGCGGGCAGTCCCAGGTGCCCCGGCCGTCGAGCTCGCGCAACCCGAGGTTCTTGAGAATGCGCGCAGCCTCCATGTGCGGGATAGCGGCGTGGCTCATCACGTCCAGCTCCTTCCAGTCCAGCTGTACTTGGTCGAGGGCGTAGTAAATCTTGGCGGCGCTGCCCTGCTCCAGCACCGTGGCGCGGGGGGCGTTCTCCTCCGGCACCAGGCAGGGAGCCTGCCCCGCCACCAGCACGGGCTCGGCCGTGCCGCCCGCGCACTCCAGAATCAGCTGCACGGCGCGCGCGGCGGCGCGCAGCACATTCCACGGCGAGCAACCGCGCTCGAAGCGGTAGGAAGAATCGGACGAGAGCCCCAAGCGGCGGCTCGTGAAGCGGATGTCGCTGCGGCGGAACCAAGCCGACTCCAGCACAATGTCCGTCGTCTGCTCCGTCACCCCGCTATCCAGACCGCCCATCACGCCGCCCAGCGCCAGCGCTGCGCCGCTCGCGTCGGAAATGACCGTGTCGGCAGGTGTCAGGCTGTAGGTATCGCCCATGAGGCTGGTGAAGGACTCGCCCTCCGCCGCACGGCGGATGTTGAGCCCGCCCGTGAGCTTGGCGGCATCGAAAGCATGCAGCGGATGCCCCAGCTCAAAGAGTACATAGTTGGTGATGTCCACCACGTTGTTGATGGGGCGCAGCCCGATGGCCACCAAGCGCTCCTGCAGCCATTCCGGGCTGGGGGCAATGCGCACACCGCAGATGCGGGTGGCCGTGTACAGCGGGCAGACCTCCGGCACCGAAAGCGTGACAAAATCGCCCGCCGGAGCCGTCTGCGCCGCGGCAGCGGGAGCCTCGGCGGGGTCGGTCTTCAGCGCGCGCCCCGTGATGCCCGCCAGCTCGCGCGCCATGCCCCAATGGCTGAGCAGGTCGGGGCGGTTGGGCGTGATTTCCAGTTCGAAGAGCGTGTCCGTCGGCACAAAATCGCGCACGGGCGTGCCGATGGCATAGTCCTGCGGCAAAATCCACAGCCCGTGCTCCTTGTCCGGTAGCCCCAGCTCGCTCGCCGAGCAGAGCATGCCGCGCGAGGGGATGCCCAGCATCTTGCCCTCCTTGATTTCCCAACCGCCGGGAAGCACCGCCCCGGGCAGGGCGCAGGGCACCTTGTCGCCCACGCGGTAATTCTGCGCGCCGCACACAATCTGGCGCAGCTCGCCCTCACCCGCATCCACCAAGCAGCAGTTGAGGTGGTCAGAGCCCTCCACGGGCGTCTTCTGCATCACCTGCGCCACCACCACGCGGTCGGTTGTCACCCCGCGCTCGCGGATGCCCTCGACCTCGATGCCGGCAAAGGTCAGCATGTCGGCCATCTCCTGCGTGCCGAGCCCCGAGAGGTCAATGTAGGCCGAAAGCCAATTCAGAGAAATGTTCATCGTGAAAAAAGGTTGTCGTTATTGGAACTGAGCGAGGAAGCGTACATCGTTTTCGATGAGCAGACGAATATCGCGGATACCCCAGCGAATCATCGCCAGACGCTCCAGACCGATGCCGAACGCGAAACCCGTGCAGCCGCTGTAGAGCTGCTTGCCCGTGCTGCGGTCGATATTCTCGAACACGGCCGGATTCACCATACCGCAGCCCGCAATCTCGATCCAACGCGGCGCCTGACCCGCCGCCTGCAGCAGCACATCGATCTCGAAACTCGGCTCCGTGAAGGGGAAGAAATGCGGGCGGAAGCGCACCGCCGTCTCGCTGCCGAAGAGCGCCTTGAGGAAATACTCCAGCGTTCCCTTCAGGTCGCCCACACTCACGCAGCGATCCACATACAGCCCCTCAATCTGGTTGAAAGCAGAGAGGTGGGTCGCGTCAATCGCATCGCGGCGGAACGCCGAGCCCGGGCAGATGATGCGCACGGGCGGCGCCTGCTTCTCCATGGTGCGCGCCTGTACCGTGCTCGTCTGCGTGCGCAGCAGCTTGCCGCTGTCAAAATAGAAAGTATCCTTCTCATTGCGCGCCGGGTGATCCTCCGGCGTGTTGAGGGCATCGAAGCAGTGCCACTCGTCCTCGATTTCCGGACCGTCCGAGAGCGTAAAGCCCATGCGGCGCAGAATGCGCACCGCCTCATCGCGCACAATGCTGATGGGGTGCAGCCCACCCTGCGGCAGCGCCGCCCCCGGCATCGAAAAATCCGAACCCGCCACCGCAGCGGCATCCAGCTCCGCCTGCAACGCCTCGCGGCGCGCCTCCAGCGCGGCGGAAATCGCGGCGCGCGCCTCATTCAGCAGCGCCCCCACGGCGGGCTTCTCCTCCTTGGGCACATCGCGCATCCCCTGCTGCACCTGCGTCAGGCAGCCCTTCTTGCCGAGAATCGCCACGCGGGCATCCTCCAGCGCCTTCAGGTCTGCCACCGTCGCGATTCGGGCCAGCGCCTCGGCTTGTACGTTTGCAATCTGGTCTTTCATAACATCAAAAAGTCGGGTTCCCACTGCCGAAACGCAGACGGGCGCACCGCGCGGCTAACTATACGCGCGCAGGCGAAAAAGTCAAGCCCAATGCGCGGGCGCCGCCGCAGGAAGAGCGCGGCGGGGATGCCCGCAACGCACAGGCAAAAACGCTTTTCAAGCACCCCCCCGCGTGCTATACTCGCCCGCGTTATGCTCCCCGACCTTGCCACCGCCCTCGACTGGCTCTACAGCACCCAAATGTTCGGCATCAAGCTCGGTCTGGAGGGCATCACGCGACTCCTGCGCGAGGCAGGTGTCCTCTACCCTCGCGCGCGCGTCATCCACGTCGCCGGCACCAACGGCAAGGGCTCCACCTGCGCCTTTGCCGAATCCGTTGCCCGCGCCGCCGGCTACCGCACCGGGCTCTTCACCTCCCCGCACCTCGTCGCCTTCAACGAGCGCATCCGCGTCAACGGCGAGAATATCCCCGATGCCGACGCCGCGCGGCTCATCGAGCAGGTGCGGCAGCTGACAGCTGATTGGGAAACCACGCCCACCTTCTTCGAGCTCGTCCTCGCCATCGCCATGCTCTACTTTGCCGAGCAGCAGGTCGACATCATCATCCTCGAAACCGGCATGGGTGGGCGGCTCGACGCCACCAACGCCGTTCCCAAAGACGTCGCCGTCCTCTGCCCCATCGGCATGGACCACACCCAATACCTCGGCAGCAACCTCGAAGACATTGCGCGGGAGAAAGCCGCCATCATCGCCTGGCACCGCCCCGCCCTCAGCGCACCGCAGGAACCCGCCGCTATGCGCGCCCTGCACGAGGCCGCCGAGCGCATGGACACCGACTGCCGCATCATCCGCGAGGAGTGCGACCTCCCTCTGGGGCTGGCCGGGGCACACCAACGGCGCAACGCCGCGCTGGCGCTGGCCGCCCTGCACGCCCTGCCGCACTTCCTGCGCAGCCCCGAGGAGGAGGCGCGCGGACTGCGCGACACCCGCTGGCCCGGACGTTTCGAGGAAATCGCCCCCGGCGTCATCATGGACGGCGCGCACAACCCGCCCGCCATCCGCACCCTCGTCGCCGCTTGGCGCGAGCGCTTCGGCGCCCGCCGCGCTCGCTGCCTCTACGCCGGAGCGGCCGACAAGGCGCTCGATGAAGTCATTGCCCTGCTGGCGCCCATCGTCGAAGCCTGGGTGCTGCCGCCCGTGCAGAGCCCGCGCATCCTCCCCGCCCACGAGCTGGCCGCCAAAGTAGCGCGGCTCAGCAGCGCCCCCATCAGCACCCCCTCCACCCTGAGCGAGGCACTGGCGGACCTCCCCCCTGGCACCCTCATCTGCGGATCCTTCTTCCTGCTGGGGGAGGCCAAAGCCCTGCTCGCCGCGCAAGGCGACCTCTACCGCCGCACGGCGCAGTAAGCCCGTTTTTCCCGGTTTTCGCCAAAAAAATGACGCACATGCGCATTTTGGTCTTGCTCTTTCCGACGCTGAATGCTAGAATAGCTCCGCTTCGCCATCGGTGAAGTCTTTATCACGGCAGGGTAGCTCAGCGGTAGAGCACGGGACTCATAAGCCTATGGTCGGGTGTTCAAATCACCTCCCTGCTATGATGGGAGCGGTCGTAACCAAGACAACATGGTAACGACCGCTCCTTTTTTGTGCCTAGGGAAACGCTGATTTATTCGGCTCTTCGTCTATTTTTGTGGAGTGAAGCCGCGAGTACAACCTAACAAGAGCA
>CAMACY010000007.1 GCA_945831585.1 uncultured bacterium
AAGTGTGCATCACCCTCTACCACGCAGCGCTGATACCCGCCACCCCTGCGCAGACGCCCAAAGTTAAATGTGTTATCTGGGATTTGGATCACACCCTGTGGAAGGGCATCCTCGTGGAGAATCCCCATGTGGAGCTCCGCCGAAACTTGGTGCAACTCATCCGCGAACTGGATGCACGCGGCATCGTGAACAGCATCGCCTCCAAAAATAACGAGGAGCAGGCACGCGCTGTACTCAGAGAGATGGGCATAGAAGAGCTCTTCGTCTTCTGCAAAATCAACTGGCAACCCAAAAGCATCAACATACGCAACACCATATCCGAGATGAACATCAACGCCAACACGGTTGTCTTTGTGGACGACAGCCCCTTTGAGCGCGATGAGGTCAGCTCGGCTATCGCGGGAATCACCTGCTTGGATCCTGCGGAGATAGAACGTTACAGCCAAACGGAGCGTTTTCAGGTACCCCTCTCGGCCGAATCAGCGGGACGGCGCCAAACATACCGCCAATTGGAGAAAATGGTATGCGATCGACAACACTGGAAGGGGAACATCGATTCTTTCCTGCTGGCCTGTAACATTCGCTTGGAAATCTTTCGCCCGGCGGATGCGCAGTGGGATAGGTGCTATGAGCTCGTGCAGCGCACCAACCAACTCAACGCCTCCGGGCGCCGATTGAGCCGAGAAGAAATCCTCGCCATGGGAGCCGACAGCCACCACGACTGCTTGGCCATGCAATCGAGCGATAAGTACGGAGCCTATGGTCTTGTCGGCTTTATGATTGTGGAGAAGAGGAAGGAGGGTGCCGTCATCACCGATTTTGTCATTTCCTGCCGCGTGGCCCGCAAGAAAATCGAGCAGACGCTTGTCAACCACTTGGCTCAAGTCTACGGCGGGCAAGTGTTCTTCACATTCAAAGCGACCAAGGCCAACCATCCCATGAAGGAGCTGATCGAGGAACTGGGCATGACGCTTGTGAGCCGCGAGGGGGAAGCCGAGCTCTATCGCCACAGCTACAAGGAACACTACCCCGCCATTGTCCGACTCAGCGATCGCGTCTTTGCTCAGCCCGCCTCTCCACCCTCCGAGCAAGATGCCTGACCCGGCCATCGGAGCAACCGCTTTTCATCCCCCCAACCGCCGTAACAGGAAGCGCATCACGACTGAAAAGCCTCCTGAATCGGGAAGAATCATTATTTCACGTTTTTCAAGTCAAAAGCTCCTTTCGGCTTGCTACAGCGTGACCACTTCCGTATACTACAATGGCCTAGAGGCTAGGCGCTCCGCATCCGACCCCAGATACCATGAAACCGCATCTTCCTTTGTTTTTCCGCAACTTGCTTTGTTCGACTCTGGTGCTGTCCTGCGCGGGAGCCTTTGCGTATTCATCCGCCATTCTTCTTGATTTCCAACTCGAAAACATCGAGGAGCAAGAGACCGCAGCAAGCGAACAAGCCCTCGCAAGCAGCACCTCGAGCACCATCCGCACGCTGAGCACAAGCAACACGGCGCAGAGCATCTCCGTCCCGTGCCAAGCTGCCGTGAGCTCTGTACCCTCCGCCCCAAGCCAGACGGCGGCGAGCTCTGAGCCCGCCGCCCCGCCTTCGCTTGCCTCCGCAACAACGGGCATCTCCGCAGCGGTCCAGAAGACATCCCTCCCCAACAGCCCCACCTCCCTCGTTGCTGATACCCCTTCCCCCGGGAGCAACTCCGCCCCCCTGCTCCTCGCCTCGACCAACTACCCCAACGGCGACTACACCCAAGATACCCAATCTGCCGATATCCTCACTACGGATAAAACATGGCAGGGCTACGAAACCGCGCACTTCAAGAATAACCCAAATCAAGCCATTCGCACAAACGGCCATACAGCATCTTTTAGCAATGTATCGCCGCGCCGCACTTGAGAAACAAGCCGTGAATAAATGAGAAATTATCGGCTTAGCCTGCCAGCCACCTGCCACCAATCGGCAAGCCCTCGGCAGAGGGGCTGCCAGCCAACTGAAAAGGCGTTGAGGATTTCCCCCAACGCCTGATTTATTTTCCTGCTCACTCCAGCGGCCATTGATAGCTCACATACGCCACGCGGTTGTTTCTAGCCGCCCTCAGCGGGTCAATCCCGCACGCCAACAATATGCTCAAGCAATCGCGTATCAGGTCGCGCCCGGAGGCTGATGCCTGCGGCTCATGCGCCACATCCTTGGGCACAGGCCGAATCACCAGCACCCCATGTGCGCCGTCCTCTTTCGTATCGTGTATTGCTCACTCATAACTCAATCGATTGGTCTTGTAAAGAAACCGTAAACTCAGCATCGATGCTGCCGCTTCCGGCGGCGTTGTCCGGGTCGTAGTGCCAGCTTGAGTTGCCGCGCACCGCGACCACACCGCCGGCTCCTGCCTCAAAATCTGCTGCAAAGGTCGCCGGCAAGCAACCGGTCACGCCTGCGGGGCTGGTGCTGTAGTCGTTCGTGTGCGCCGTGGTCACGCTCCCTGCATCGACTGACACAACAGGCCCGCCGGATGGCTCGCCGCTGTTGTTGCCGGAGGCCGAGGCAGGGCTCACCGTGATAGTCGGTGTGGCTTTCATCGCGCGGCGCAGGGCAATACCTTTGAGTACTCCTTTTTTCAGCGCCACAGTGTAGATTTTGAAATAGCGCTTGACCCCATTGACGGAGTACAGCTTCCGGCGCCCGGTGTTCTTAAAGGATAGGATGTTGCTCTGCGGCAGGCTCTCGCTATCTGCCCAGCCGCTTTGCGGGAACTGCGCCGCCACGGTCACCGAGCCCGCCACATAGGTGCGCACGGTGCAGCTCTTCGGGTCAGTGTCGCCGTACATATAGCTGCTGCGCCATTGCAGCGTGGCGCTCGTGCCCTCATATGATGATGCGGTAAAGCCATAAAACATGGTGCATGCGGTGCCGTTGTAGCTGTAGCTGCCGCCGTTGCTTGTGCTCATACGCACCTCGGCCAGATATCGCGTGCCCGCTGACCAAAACAGATCCTCGGCCGTCACATCGATATCGAATCCGAATTGGATCGTCACCACATTTCCGGCGGCATTCTGCACGTTCGTGCGGGTGGCGTGGATGGCTATGTGGTTGCCCGCCGTGAAGTAATAGCCGTCTTCCGGCGTGAGGATGCCGTCATCCCCGCCCGTGTCATCATCGTCCGGTTCCGGCGGGTCTACCGTCCCCGGCACAGGTTCCGGCTCGGGAGGGTCAGGATCCGGGCTCGGGAGCGGATCCAGTCCGCTTTCCGGCCAGGGCTCCCGCCCTGTGCCCGCGCCCTGGTTCTCCGGGTCGTCCATCCCCGCGAGCGGCTCCGCAAAGTTGCTGGCCGTCAGCAGCACCCCATCGGCTGTCGTCCCGGCAATCGCCACATAGAGCGGGCCGTAGGGGCTGGTCAGAGTGGCTGCCGCCAACAGCTCATAGGGTGGTGCCACCGCCGGCCACACATCTTCACCCGGAGTGTACCAGCCCACATTGTAGCCGATGCTCACGCCCCTTCCCTCGATGCTCGCCGGGTCAAATCGGTAGTCCTGTGCCGTTTCGCAGGGTCCATCGCCAAAGCCTGGGGTGATATCTTCGGCGGCATCCACCAAATACCCGCGCACGGCATCGCCCCAGGTCTCATAGCCGGTCGCCTCCTGCACTGTCGGCGCCACTGTCCAGTGAACCCCGCGCCAGGACGTGCCGAACATCCGCCCGTTGTGGAAGCGCCCGCAGAGGCTCACGGGAACGGCCATTGCCGGCGGCGACGGTAATCCCGGAGACCGTCCTACCCGGCCTAAATAATTCTCTGTGCCTTGCAAGCCGGGTGCTGCCTGCACCTGCACCTCATCTTCCTCCACGGCAGGTTCCGAGCCCTCTTCTTCCCACGGCAGCGCCGCCGCCCAAAAGGGTGCAAACGGCCCGCCCTCTTCCTCCAGCTTCTCGCGGGATTCCTCGCCGTCCACCTCGTAGGGCATCCCCCACGCGCTCCACTTCATACGCGCTGCGTAGGGGCCTGCCAAATGCAAATCATTCTCGTCAAAAAACCAGCTCCTTGTCGTGTAGAAACACAGCACATTGCCGCAGGGTACCGCCCAAATCGTCACCCGGTAGGCGTTTTTCCAGGTATAGCGCTCCGGGTCATCGGGGTCTACCTGATATTCCCCCGGCTCCGGGTGGTAGATGTAATTGGCCAGTACCTCCCAGCACACATCACCCCGCCAGCGTCCATCAGCGGCGCGCAGGAAGCGCTCGCGCTGCTCCATCGGGCAAATGTACAGTTGCGGCAGCACCGCGCGGCCGGGCGCATCCTGCGGCAGCCCATCTTTACCCGCGCAGCCAACATACCCCGCGCCGCAGCACTCCTCATCCCCTGTATCACCCGCCGAAGGAGCCTCGTTATCCTGCGTTAGGCGCAGCCATATTCTGCCCTGCCAGTACGCTACCAGCAGGCGGCCGGGTATCTGCTCACCCCCGGCAGCGTCCAGATCCGTCACCACCTCCCAGCCCGTTACTGCCGCATATTCTGCGGCCTCGCAACTACCCCAGGCCAGCGGGGCATACGCGGGCGCGCCACCGCAGCGGGTGGTGGATTGACCGCCGACGCTCACCGCGCACACGCCGAATGCCGCACCGCTGCACGGCACGATTCCCAAGCTGTCGCCCTCTTCATCGTAGCTGCCCGCCTCTTTGTATTCCTCGATATGTATCATTTGTCTGTTTTTTCGGGGTCACGATAAAGCACAACGGCTTCCCATTGCTTGGTGCTGCGGCTCCAGCGCGCCTTCACAAAAAACTCGCGGCCGGCCTGCCACTGCTCGCTGATATCCGTGGGCTGCACATCGATGATGCCCGCCGGGCTCGGCAGTGGGCCGCCGTTCATAATCATGCGGCCATCATCTTCCATATACACCGCGAAAGGCTCCAGCCGCGCTGCCTTGGAATCTACCCTGTGGCCGGCGCTCGCGCTACCGCCCACCATGGGGTAGTTATCGGATTCTTCCTCACCGTCATCCCCATCACTGCCGGAACCGCCGGGACCTTCTGTGTCCTTAACGGGCGGCAAGGTCTGACGTGCAAAATCGCTTTGCATATCTGCCAACGCCTGCATTTTGCCCACTTGCTGCCGTTGCAGGATGGCATCCACACCCACCGGGCCTCCGGCGCCTGTGGTCAGTGTCAGCTCGCCCGTGAACGGGTTCCAGCGCGCACTCTTAAGGACTCCGAATTGATCGCCGTGGCGGTAGGCGCTTACTTCGGCTAGGCGGATGCTTCCGTGTGACCCGCCCGATCGGCTGTTGTAGTAATCAGTCAAGGCTTGGATGTAGTCGCGCTGCGAGAGTTCCGCCGTCTCCGAAGACGAGCTGCCCGAGCCGGTGGTACCGCCGGTATCGCCCGGATTCGCATCTGCGGTCGCCGCCGGCTGACCATTGGTGCCGCTCTGGTAGCGCGTGCGGCGGCGGTTGATAAAGACACCGTCCAGCGTCAACTGCGTGTAGCTCACCATGTCCTCCGCGCCATCCTCACCAGCTACTTTCATCGTTCCGGCAAAGAATGCCATCACCTCCTTGCCGCTCAGCACGCCCGTGTAGGCTTTTTTCAGCCACACATACTGCCGCAGCGTGCCCCGGCAAAACTTCAGGCCGCTCACATTACCGCGCGAATCTGAGCTTGCGGGGAATTGCCCCTCATAGCACACATACAGCTTCTGATTGCCGCCGGCGGTAAACTCTTCGTAGTTCGCCGGGCCATTTCGGCTCTCCAGCAGCGGCGGCTTCAACAGCTTCACTCCTGCCAGCGTGCTCGTTTCGTCATCCTCATCTGCCTCCGGGTAGGCATCTGCCACCGGCATCGGCTCAAACACCGCCGCGCCGAAAGCCAAACAACTCACATTCGTCTTGCGTATCTCCGGCAGGTAACGGCCCCAAAACTCATGGCATGCTGTTCCATTACTCACCGCCGTGCGCATATCCACCGCTTCACCATCATTCACCGTTTGCCATCCGGCCGGCACCTCGTATCCTTTCACAATGTGCCATTCGCCGCAGGCCGCCTGCACAGCGGCGGTCTGCTGCTGATCAAGCTCGCTCTTTGTTGCGCTGTTGCGCACGGCGACAGAGACCTCTTCCACGGGCACGTGGTACACAAAGGCTCCCGGCTGGAAGATGCTCTGGCCTTCCGGCAAGGTGAACTCATAGCGCCCGCGCAGAGCCACCACCGGGGGCACCTCCCATGCGGTGGTGCTGCTGCTCGAGCTCACCACTGATCCCGGCAGGTGCTGCGCCTTCAATCTCTCCAGCGTTGGCAGTTGCAGCCCGGCGGCTTTGCTGACTGCGCCTCCCGTGCCACCCATCAAATGCAGGGTGCCTGTGCGGTGGTCATACCAGGAAGCGGCATTGGGCACCCAGCGCGCGGCGGCCAAGATGTTGCTCCACACACTTTCCGTGCCGCTGCTGAATACCGCCATGACCGAGGCCGAAATACCCACCTCCACGCTCTCCTCCGCCAGCATCTCGCAGGAGCTCATGGAGCTCAGCGCTTGCTGCACCATGTCCGCTGCACTTTCCAGCCGCTGCTCGGAGGAGTAGCTGCTCTGTTTCACCGGCAGTACATCCAGAACCGCCACCACATTCTGCACTTCGACGCGTGTCACCCAAACGCAGGTGTCCTGCGCACTCTCGATGCTCGTCACCCAGCCTCGGAACACACAGTCGCCATCCTGCATCACCCGCAGCGCCGCTCCAGCCGCAAAGGGCAGCGGCACCTGCGCCGTCAGTGTGCCTGAAAATTCCATGCTCAGCACATCGGCCGCCATGCTCTTGTAGTCTATGCTGAGCTGTCTGCAGCCCAGAGCCGTCAATTCTTCGAAGGTCAATTCCATCATTATCAGCAAATGTTTGTGCGGTTCATGTTGGCAATCTGCTGCTGCAAGCTCAATTGCCCCTGCCGCAGTGCTTCAATCTTGGCAGCATGCACCGCCGCCGCGCCTGCCAGCTCCGTGGAGGTGGTGCTAAAGGCACCCATTGCCGCTACCGCCGCCTCACTCACCGCGCCTTGCTCCTGCATCGCCTCGGTTCCGGCGCCCAGTGCGCCGTCCAGCCCCTCCAGAGGTGCGGCACCACTTGCCGAGCTGCTGCGCCTCGCGGCGGCGGCTGCCTCCTCGGCCTGCTGCCGCGCGCGGCGCGCGGCTTCCTCTTGATCAAACACGCTCTGCCGCCGCTGCTCCTCGGCTGCCGCCGCTTCCGTCTTGTCCATGGCATCCAGCCGCCCCGCGTAATCATCCACAAAGCCCTGCTGCTGCGCAATGCGCTCCAGCAGTTGCAGAATCCCCAGCACGGCCTGATTATCCAGCCCGCTGTTGCCCAGTAGCCGCAGGTCGTTGCCATAGCGGCGGCTCTGATCATCGGACACGCTGAGTTGCGCGCTGCTGCTCATCATGGCCTCGATCTGCGCCAACACCTCCGGCTCGCGCGCCGAGCGCTCCAGCAAAGACTCCAGCGCCGCCACCGCCGGCTGCTGATCAGCGCTCGCTCGCTCGCGGAGCAGTTGCAGCTGCTCTGCCAGCAGTCGGCGCAGCTCTTGCAGCCCGGATTCCTCACCGGCCTTTTCCGCCTGCACACCGGCGCGCTCTTCCTCTCGCGTCAGCGCCGCCCGCGCCTCCGCTGCCGCTGCCTCGGCCTCTCCCGCCGCCGCTTCGGCGCGGTGCGCCAGCGTGGCATCCTCTTGGGCGCGGCGCTGCAACACGCCTTGATCCTCTTCTGCCTGCGTGCGCTCCAACTCCGCTACGCGCGCCTGTGCTTCTGCCAGCCGCTGCCGCGCGTCCTCCTCCTCCAGGCTCTGCGTTTCGGCATCCTTACCCAGTCGGGCGCGCTTTTCCTCCCATGCTACCAGCATCTTGGCCACCACTTCGTCCAGGTTGATGTCGACCATCTTGCCGTCCACTTCTTTTTGGGTCGTGATACCCAAATACTGCGCGGCGGGCAATATCTCATCGCGCAGTGAAGCGCGCCGCTGCACCGCACGCGCGTAATCTCGCTCGGCCATGGCGTTTTCATAGGCATTATTCAGCAGAGAAGTGTCCGGACCGTTCATCACCTGCTCATTTGCATCTGCCCACTGTTGCGCCAACTGCTCCCAGTAGTCGCGGCGCTCCTCGCCCCCTTGCCCCAAAATGCCCGCGCGCGTGGCCGCTTGCAGGCTGTCGCTCAGGTTTTGCATGGCCGTGCGGCTTTCCGCCGCCTGCGCATCGTACTGAGCCTGCGCCTCATCGCGTGCCGCGGTGGCCTCGCGCATCCGCTGCCCCTGCGACTCCTCGCGCGCGGCATCTTCCATGCGGCGCACGCCCTCCAAATGCTCCCGGGATGTAATCTCGCCGCGTGCCCTCTGCCCGTCCAGTATCGCCCGCTGCACCCCGCGCCGGTTGCCCTCGCGCTCCGCTTGCATCTGCGCCATATCGGCCTCAAAGGCGTGGCGCGCGCGCTGCTTCTCCAGCAAGCGCTCATTGAGCGCTATCTGCTTTTCCAAGCTTTCATGCGGGGCTCGCATTCGCGCCGCAGCTTCTGCTTCCTGCCGCGCCAGCTTCCATTGGTTGGCCACTTTCTGCCCGGCCTTGATAGTTTCTTCTTGCAGCTTCTGCCACCATTCCATCACCAGCCGCACCGATGCCACCACCTGATTGAACAGGCCAACAATCGCAAAGCCTTTGGTCAGGATGTCCATCGCCCCCTTGGCCATGCCTAGCGCGGTGGTCAGCCCATCGGTAGCACTTGCCGCGCCCTGCATGGCGCCCCTGATCTCCGCCTCCGCGCGCTTTGCCTGCCCGGGCAGAGCACTCGTGTCCAGCGCTATTCTGATTTTGACATCCGGATCTTTACTCATACATCAATAGGCTCAGAAACATTAAAATCAAACGACACGTGGTAGCCCACATGGCTTTCAAAGGGCGTGCTTTCGCGGTTCAGGTCTTCTGCCTGCACCGTGTTGAGCGTGGCGTGCATTTGCCATCTTACCAGAGGGGCGCTGCGCTGCCCCATAAAGGCCGTTTCATAGAGCAGCGTGCCCTCCGGGTGCCCATACAGCCAGCGCCACAGCTCATGACGCGCCGCCACCGCACGCTCCAAACAGGCGGCCTCTGAGTAGCGGTCAAACAGCAGGCGCATACTCACATTACCCCGGCTGTGGTGAGCTGCCCAGCGCGACCGCAGCAGCGCATCTTTCTGCACCTCGGCCGAGCCCTCAAAGCGCGGCTCGGCATCCTCCAAATCCAGCGGAGCCAACAACTCCACTGCCTCGCCGCCCTCCGGGGTGTATGTGATCCTGTGTCTGCTTAAAAATACTCTCATATCCCGAGTTTGTGTTGGTAAAAGCTCAATTCATGCAAGAGCCGGCACAATGCGCGGGCGTCAAATATCTTGCCCACCTGGCCAGGCTGCCAGCCCTAAAGAGCACCATTGTGCAGCACGGTGCGGCCGCCTTTGTGCGCCGCCCATGCTCAGGTGTCCGAAAGTGCTCGCCATCAGTTCTTCAATGACGTCCTTTGCTATATTCATAAGTCTGTTTCTCCTTCCTGCTCTTTTGCCGCCTGCTCCGCGTCAAACTCCGCCAACACCCGGCGCATGGTTTCTGCTGTCGCCGCGCGCTGCTCGGCATCTGTTTCTCCGGGGGCAATCTTATGGCCAAAATGCACCGCGCAGGAGTTGCGCCACAAATTATAGCCCTCCTCCCAGCGGTACCAACCCACGCGACGCAACAGCCCGCTCTCCGCTTGTTGCGCCGATTGGTAACGGTGCTGCACGACGTGCCCGCCCGCGATGCCGCAGAGGACGGTAAGCACCCGGTCGCTGTACCCGGAGCCGCTGCGCACGCGGGCGGCGATGCCCTCGTCGTCCATCAGTCGGCGCATAGGCTCCAGCATCGTTCGGCGTATCAACATGCCACCGCCTGCGCAGTACTGCACGGCGCGCTGCATCGCCTTGTCGTCGTCCCAGCCGATTGCCTGCCCGTACATGTCGGCCTGCGCGTCGCCGAGCAGGCCAGCGCCGTCAAGCAAGAGCATGTCGCTGTCCAGCTGCATCACCCACTCATCCGTGCCGTGTGCCATGTAGGTGTCCAACATCCCGCGCACGGCTTCCACTCCGTTCAGGTTGCCTCCGCGCGCCCACGCCGTGCGCACGTACTCCGCCGCGCCGAGGGCGAGGGCGTCTGCCTCACCCGAGCAGGCGGGGGCGTCTGCTTGGTCTACCAACACCACGCGGCCGTGACGCGCCGCCGCTGCCACGCTGTGCGGCAACATGCAGGCGTCTTTATCGTAGCCAAAAATAAAGATGTCCATATCAGTAATAATTAATAGTCTTGAATGCCGCTGTAACCCTTCGGCTCGAAATCGCTCGTATGCTCCGTGCAGATGCTCGCAAGCGGAATGACCCCGCGCGAGACAATGCTGCCCGCCATGTGGTCGTAGACAATGTACCCAAGCCCTGCCTCGCCGCCGAGGTAGGTGGTAGCTAAGCCGCTCCCTTTGGCGATAAGGTACAGCTGCGTGCTGTAGCCTGAGCCGCCGTTGCCGCTCGCGCCTCCCGCATTGATTGCGACAACCCCGGCATCATTGACGTACGCACCCGCGCCTACTGCGACAGAGCTCACGCCCTTGCTGCCGACATTGGCCATGGCACCAATCGCCGTGGAATAGTACCCGCTCGCCGTGGAGACGTGCCCGCTCGCCGTGGAGTATGTCCCGCTCGCCGTGGAGTAGTTCCCGCTCGCCGTGGAGTAGTCCCCGCTCGCCGTGGAGTAGAACCCGCTCACCGTGGAGTTGTTCCCGCTCGCCCTTGCGTAGTGTCCTATGGCAGTTGATCCACCAGCGGTGGCTTGTGCTGATGTCCCGCTGGCAGTTGAGCCGCCCCCGCTCGCTGTGGATGAGAGCCCGCTGGCAGTTGAGTTGGTACCGCTCGCCGTGGAATAGCCCCCGATCGCCGTGGAGTTGTACCCGCTCGACGTGGAGCTGCCCCCGCTCGCCGTGGAACTGTACCCGCTCGCCGTGGCAAAATTGCCGTACGCCGTGCTCCGATGCCCACTCGCCTGCGCATGCAAGCCCACGGCAACACTGTTGCTGCTGTAGGTGGTGTTTGTATTGTTAGTTTCGCTTTCGGCGCCCGTGTTCTTCCGGGTTGCCGTCGCGTCCTTGCTCTGGCTCGTGTAGGTCGCGCCCACGACAGCCCCGAGACCCACCGCCAGCGAGTCCGCACAATACGCCACCGCCCCGGGACCTGCGGCCAAGCTGTCCAGCCCCACACTGCTGGCCAGTCCCCCCGGGTCGCCTTTTTCGCCCTTGTCACCCTTCGGACCCTGCTCACCCTGCGGGCCCTGCTCACCTTTTGGCCCTTGCGGCCCCTGCGGGCCCTGCTCACCCTGCGGTCCGGGCATACCCTCCAGCATAGTGATATTCACCTGCAGCACCTCTGCCGTGTTGTCCACATCCACGCGGTAAGTGGCCAGCCCCTCCTCACCGAAAAGCGGGCTCGGCAGCACCTCCACATGGCCATACAGCACACACACACCAGCCGCTCGCACCTCAGTCAGGTACACCCCGGCAGGCAGCGAAGGTATCGTCAGCATATCAGCCTGCGTATTCTCCATATCCACACGCTGACCCTGTACCATCAGGGCACCGCGCAAGGCAGGCGTATCAGCCCCCTCCGGCAGCGTAAAATCAAACAACAGCCTGCCGCTCTGCCCGGCGGTCAGGGTAAAAGGTGGTATCGCTTTCTTCTTCATACTTTCCCAAAGGTTGGCAGGGTGCCTGCCGGGCGGCGGCAAACACCCTGCCGGGTAAGGTTAAATCGTGATATCCAGCCCGGTGTTGCTCAGCCCGTCCTTGGGCACGTCCGTTACATCCAGCCGCCAGTTGTAGGTGTCCAACTGGTTGCTGTGCTCGGGGATGTCGGCCAGACTGAGGTCGCCACGCAGGGTCAGCTCCAGTTGCTCGCCATCCTCACCGTGGGTGCGCAGCGAGTCGTACTGCCGGGCGTAGAGCCAGCCGCGCACTTGCCCGGAGGCGCTGGAAAAGGGCGCGGCGCTCTCACCCACAGCGGGCAGTGCCGCCATGCCCCACTCGGCTGCCGCCGCTTCCGGCACGCGATCCATGGAGCTAAATGTCACGGCGCATTGATCCATGATGCGCAGCTTTCGGGTGTTGTAGCGCTGGTTTTCTGTGCTTACGCCCAGCTTAGTGAGCTCGGTGTAGGTAATATCCGGCTTCCACTTCGACACTTCCCCCAGGTATTTACCGGCAGTCATGGCCTCTTCAAAAGTCGGTTTGTTGGTGCGGCTGCTCAGCTTGCTTTCGCCGTAGCTCGTGCCGTCCGGCACAAACCACACGGCCAGCCCCTGCACGGATTCTGCGCGCGTGCGGCTCTCCATTACGATAGGCATCTCGCTGTTCCTTTCTATTACTTATCGCCGGGTTCCACGGGCAGCACGATGCTGCCTGTATACTGAATATCGCCGCCGGCCGTCTGCGAGTAGGCAGCGGTGCAGCCCGTCATGCCGAGGGCGGCAGCAATGCCGATAGCCGCGCCCAGCACGGCTCCCACGGTTACCTTGGCCAGGGTGGTGCCCCAGCCTTTGCCGACCAGCCATGCCACGGCGCGGGTGCCGAAACCGGCGGCCAGTTCTTTTGCTTTGCTTTCTTCCATCATGATGGTGTTTTGTTGTGTTGTGTGTCCGCCGCCCCCTCGGCGGCAGAAAATGGTTTCAGGCGCTCAGGCGCAGCGGCACTTCCAGCAGCAGGGAGTCGGCATTCACATTGGCTGCAAAATCTTTGTTCACCGCGCTCAGGTCTACCTCGCCCAGGCTCATCAGGTGCGCCTTGATGCCCGGCTCGTTTTCGCCGGGGCGGTACACCCAGGCGTTGCAATACTTCAGCACGCTGAGCATCACGCGCTCGCGCAGCTCGCGGTATTCCGGGCGAACCGGGTCGTTTTGCTGGAACACATACACCGCGATACCCACGCGCAGCAGGCCGCCCTGTTTCTGCTGCCCGGCGGCGGGCAGATTGTTGTCGGCGCGGCCTACCACCACGCACACCGGCTCGGCCGCGCACAGGGCGGCGATGCTGTTGTGCTGCCTGTTCTCCAGCCACAGCTCGGGCAGCACGTAGTCGCGCAGTTCTGCGCAGCCTCGCAGCGAGGCCAGCAGGTCGCGCGCCGCTGCAAAGCCGTGCGCCGGTTCCAGTTCATTGCTTTCTTCTTCTATCATGTGTTTACTGTTGCTTTAGGATTGCTCGGAGTGCCTGCCGGACACCCTCCTGCGCCTCTGCGCGCAGCGCCGCTTCGCTCGGCAGCACGCCCGGGCGCGGCCGGAATCGGGCACTCTTCACCAGCGTTCCCAGCCAAATCAGGTTGGTATGTGTTTTCTGCTGCTCGCCCGCCACCAGGATGGGGCAGCCGCGCTTGCTCTTGATTACGTGGATGCTCTCCGGCGGCAGTCCCAGCTCGGCCAGCGTGATGCCGCGCCGCCGCAGCGGCGAATCCGGAAACGGCAGCAGCAGGCTGCGGGTCGGTTTTCCGGTCACGGCCGAGGGGCGGCCGGTGGGGCGCACTTCACCACCCTTCCAGTGCAGACGCACGCCCCGTTGGGTGATCAGCACCAGCGCGCTGCCGGATTCTTCCTGCGGCGCTACCTGCACGCTGCGCGCTGCTTGGCCCCACCAGCGGCGGCTGCCGGTGGACGCTGCCAGAGCCAGCAGGTGGCGCCGCACGCTGCCCGCCACGCGGTTGGCGCCGCTCTTGCGCAGGGCTTGCGCCTCGGCCGCCCGCAGAGTCGGTATGCGGGCGCTGCCCGTGATGTGTACTTGTAACTTGATCACGGCAGATGATCCGTTATCCAGTTGCTGATTTCCTCGTTCACGCCGGGTGGCGCGGCGGGCAGCTCACGCTTGCAGCCAAAGCCCGCGCGTTGCCCGCGCCCGGGTTTCTCGCCCGGTTGCAGCAGGCCCAGCGCTACCGTGGTGTCGTAGTCTACCGGCACCACATCCATGCCGGAATTGTAGTCGAACGGCGGGTAGGGGTCACCCCAGCGGCTGATGGCTCGCCAGATGGCACAGTCCGTCAGTGCCACCATGCGGTGCGGCAGGGCTTTGCGCTGCTCGGCGGGCGGCAGGCTTGCCCAGGCGTTGCGCCAGCGTGTTTGCCAGTCGCGCGGCTCCCGCGCCTGCTCAAAGCGCACTAGCGCCTGCGCCGGGTTGCCCACATCGCCGCGCATGCTCTCATACCACGCGTAGCCGGCGGCCTTGTTCACGTTGGTTTCCAGCACCAGGCGCTGGCGCGCCGTGCCGCCGGCCATATCTGTCCAGCTCCCCGGCTGCTCGGGCTGATATCCGGCCGTGCGCAGAGTTTCGCGCACCAGCCGCCGCGCTTCTGCCGCGCTCAGCGTGCCCTCGGCCAGCTTGGCCGCCGCGCGGTAGTAGGCGGCAATGATGTAGGCCTCATCCTGCCCCACGATCCAGGCACTCGCCTCGCGGAACTCCTGCGAGAGAGCGTCTACCTGCTCCGTGGTCAGCGCTACGGGGTAGATGCTCTTTCTGCGGATGTACTCTGCGGGGGTCATGACGGCGGGTTGGTGCTTACATGATGCCACCGTTTTGCGGCTGGCGGCGGTAGCGCTTGCGGCCGTAGTAGGCCGGGCGGGCTTGCGGAGTGCCATCCGCAAAGGGCATTTCCCCCCTCGCAATCGCGTCCAGGCGCTCCTCGGCGCGAGCTGCTTCTTGCCGGCGGTCTTCCGAGACAGCGAGGCTGTAGCGCACCAGGATTTTCACGCGGAGGATGGCCACGGCATCTGCCCGCAGGGCTTGCGGGATAGCGTTCTCCCCGCCCATGAGTCGGCAGCGGCCGTTAGCTTGCACCGCTGCGCGGATGCGGGCGGCCAGCCCCCGGCAGATGCCCGGCACGGGGTCGGCATGGGAGCGCAGCGCCAGCAGGTCTGTGCATTCTCGATCTTGGAATGCCTCCGCCAGCAACTGTTCATTGAGATCGAACCACTCCATTGCTCTGCCTCCTCTTGCGCTGCCCGGTGCGCGGCGCGCGCGCACCGGGCAGCGATGGCTCAGCTAATCTCCAGGCGGGCACCGGCTGCCGGGCAAGTCACCTTGCGGTCGGAGCTCCAGTAGAGAGTGTCTACCATTTCCATCTTCTCCTCATCCTCGTGGGTCAGCACTTCGGGGCCGCCGGGGGTGAGGGTGAAGTCCTTGGCTACGCTTAAGTCGTTTCGAGTGGGCGCATCCTGCGTGTAGAAGCAGAACACATCCGAGCCCATCACATAATCGAGCTCACCCTTGACACCGCGCGCGGCGGGCTGGTAGGGCATATTCGCCACCACAATGTTGATGCCGGGGTAAACCAGCATGCGCTGCACGCGCTCCACCGTCACATCCACATCAATGCCGCCGATGCGGGACAGAATCTTGGCATTGGTCTGCAGTTTTGCCCATGCGGCAAGACCCATCACGATGTGCGACGGCATGCGAGCGATGGACTTGTTGATCTGGAGGATGAGGCTGTTGAGCTCCTCCACCGGGTTGCTGCCGGCAGCGCTCCAGTTGCCCGCCCCGCTCGTCACGGGAATGCCGGCCTTGAAGATGCGGACAGCTTCCACCTCGCGCGAGACCAGCTGCGAGGAGAGCAGATCTTGCAGATTGCTCTCGCGCTCCTCCGCGCCGCCGTCCTGCTCCATGTCAAACTTCCAGGTGGACACCTTAAGCCCGTGGGGCTTCGCCGAGTAAAACGCCTCCTCGGCGTTTACATCAATGCTCTTGGCCGAGTTGCCGCGAGCCAGCAGCGTGTCGTAGCTGCGGAACGCGTTGCTGATGTCGCGCTTCTTGTAGGAGCCCACGGCAGTGGGCACCTTGACCAGGGGGAAAAGCAGCGTGGAAATGCTGTCTTTTTCATCGGCCACAGCGGCCTGCGCCAGCTCCGTCAGGTAGGAATTGTAGGTATGTGCGTTCTGAAACATTTTTGTTGTGGTCAGTTAGGTTATCAGCCGAGGGTGGTGGGAGGCACCAGATAGGCCTCCAGCAACTCATTCGCCGCGCCGCTCTTCACGGCGGTGGCCACATGCGTCCCCGTGGCACCGGCTTTCACCGTGCCGTTGCCGGCCAGCACCAGCTTGGTGCCGGGGGTTACGGTGCCGGGGGTGGAGTGGAGCTTCACGCCCACAATGCCGCCATGGTTCGGCAGAATAATGTCGGTCGGCTCACCGTTGGCACCATTGCCACCCACATGCACCACACCAAGGGTATTGGTGGCAGAGGCAGCGGCAAGGGTGGGCACGCCGCTGGCATCAACCGTCACAAAGCAGCCCTCTGCATTGCGCAGGTCGGCACTGCCGGCAGTCAGGCGCACCGTGGCGCTCTCGTGGATAATAGCCATAGGTTGCTCTCGGGTTACTTGTTTGCCTCCAGCTTGGCCATACCGTGCGCGCGCCAAAACGAGCAGGTGCGCCCGGCGGCGCGTTCGGCTTTCTGAATCTCCTTCGCGCGGTTGATGATCGCGCTGACCGAGGGCTTGCACCCGGTGCGCGGGGTGCCGTTCGTGGCATACCGCGGCAGGCGGGTATAAGCTCCGGCAGACCTGCGCTCCTTGTAGGCGCGGATGGTCATCAAGGCAAGGCTACGGTTGGTCACCAGCCCATCCTTGATTTCCTTTTTCTCTTCCTCCGGCAGGTCGCAGAGTCCCTCGGCGTTGAGCAGCGTCTCGGCCTCGGCATCGGCGGCGGCAGCGGCCTCGCTCTTGATGGCCTCAATGGCGGCCACGCAGTCGGCGGCGGTAGCCTCGGGGGGCAGCCCCAGGGCTTTCTTGATGTCTTCGAGTTCGTTCATGGTTGTGTTCTCGTTTTCGGTTGTGTTTTCCCCCGCCCCTGTGGCGGGGAGAAGATTGTGCGGCAGGCCGTTGGTGATGGGGCGCTGCCCTGCGCGGTTGTTGGGGTTGTTGGTGAGCGCCAGCCCCAGCAGCACCAGTGGTCGGTAGCGGTTGCCACCCAGCGGGGCGGCCAGCTCGGTCGAGTCCAGGCGGTACACCGTGGAAAAGTGTTTGTACACGCGACCCGTGACCAGCGCGCGCCCGGGCGGGGTCCACTCGATGCGCCCCGCCAACTGCATATTGCCCGCGCCATCGTCAAACAGCGCCAGCTCGCGCACCCATCCTGCCGCTGCCGTGTCCGGCACCTCAGCCACACCGGGCACGCCGCGGTGGTCAGCATCGATGGGCAGCCCCTCCTCGGGCACGCCGGCGCTCGCGATGGCCTGCATGGCGGCATTGTCCAGCACCTGCACAATCTGCTCTCCCTCGCACTGAGCGGGGTGGTCGGCGTTGCTCTCAATGTGATACCAGCCGTCGGCGGGGGCATCCATCGGCACTAAATCGGATACTTGAATCATTTTCATGCTTGGTGGTTTTCACGCTATTTCAGATTTCCCCTTTGCCGAGTTTAGCAGGGGGTTGGCAGGGGGGGATGTTCCCTGCGGGCGACATCTGTGCGCCGGAGACCCTCGGCGCGTTTTTAGGGGCATTTGAGCGTTTTTCCTGCTCGCGCTCCCAGCCGGCGGCAAAGAGGAAGAGAAAGGCGGTGGCGATGGCACCTCCCCGAATGGCCAGAGCGCGCTCCAGCCAGCACCATGCTTCCGGTGCCAGCACATTCCACCCGAACACCAGCAGGGCTACGGGCACCATCACGCCGAATAGGGCGGCGGCTACGTTCATGCAGTCTTTCACCTTGTTTCGCGGTTTTTACTGTTGACTTTTTTCTAATTCCTGACTATCGTGAAGTTCCGGGTGGCACCCTCGGCAGCGCAGATGTATCAGCTGTCGTGCGTAATCTGGGACGTAAACGTCCGTGATGCCCATCCGTAGAACCTCCGATCTTGTCGGGGGTTTATTTTTTTAACCAGTTTTTGCCTACTAATCGTTCGTTTGCTTTCTTGGGGTGCAGTCCTTCTCCCGGAGCAATAGATGGCTGATTTTCCGGAGCAAGAATCACTACATTTTTCTTTCTCCTCATCGTAACCTCATTTCTTCGGTCATTGCTGCGCTCTCCATGCATGAGGGTTTCAGACAAGTGCTCGGAACTTATCTTTTGAGGGTGCGCGGGCCTTTCTGCATGATGGGTACCCCAATACTCTATATCGCCAGGTGCAAGGACTACCTCATGGCTACCAACTTGCACGCCTGTACTCACTTTTTTGCCTTTCTTCGCATCATCAAAACCACGTTGCAGCACATCTTTGACTTTTCGTTCGCTATCTCCGGGCTCGGCTAACTTCGGAGAGCCTGTTTTCCCAAGGTCTGCTTTCCCCTTACTGCCACGGCCTCCTTTTTGCTTGGGGCGCATCGCCCCGGTCACATCACCTTTGCGGGGATGCTTGGGACACCCAGGCTTTGTGCAGCCATTGGCCACTACATCCTTATCGGAGGGGTCATCCAAGTCAGCCGCCGCGCGCAGGGCTTGCTCGACCTCGGCGCGGTGTTGCTCCATGCGCTCGCGGTTGGGGTGTTTCAGGGCGGCGAATGCTGCCAGCTCGTCCTCGCTCAGCGGAGCATCGTCTCCCGGCTCGGGCTGTTGCAGGGGGGATCCGGCATTCAGCACGGGGGCGGTGGTTGTGGTGTCGGCGGCGCTGTTGATGATGCCGGGCATGGCGGCGGGGGCGGGCTCGGTATGCACTTCCATGCCCAGCTCCTCGCTCACGGCTTCATCGCCGGCGCGCCAGCGCTGCGCGGCGAGCTGGCAGAGCATGTTCACGGTGGCGGCGCGGTCGTTCACGACCGGGGCGGCGAGGTGGAAGTAGACCACCACGGGCTGCCCGGGGAATTGTGCGGTCAGATGGCGGCGCACGTATTGGCGGTTGATGCACTCGGCTATGCTGATGGCATCATTCGCGGCAATCTGCCGGAATGCCTCCATGTGGGCAGACCCCGCCAGGGTGCCGCTGCCGCTCTCGGCCAGCACAGTGAGCAGGCCACCGGTGGCGCGGCGCACCAGCGCCTTGTCGCACCACTCGGCGCGAGACGAAAACGCATCGGCATTGGCGGCGGTGGTTTCTACGGTGTGGATTTCGCCGCCGTCCGGGTAGACACCGGCGCCATCACTGGAAATGTCTTTGACGATGGTGGCGTATTCATCGCGCTGATCATCGCTGCTGCCCGGCGGCATCTTGAAGAACAAAGCCGGGTTGCCGAACACCTCCAGGAAAGAATCCCAGCCATCGATGGCCGCTTCTTTGGCGGAGATCAGGAACATGGCCACCAGGTCGATGGGGCGGGCGACCTCGCGCAGGATGACGGCGCTCATGTCGATGGGCTCGGCGCGGGTGCAGCTTGTTTCGGCATGTTCGTTGTAGCACCACACGCCCTCCAGCGCGGGGCGACACAGCAGCCAGTGGTGGATGGGCAGCCAGCGTTCGCCGTTGGTGCCGGGCAGCACCTCCAGCGCGGCGTAGCGCCGAAAGTCGGCCAGCCCCAGCCATTTGATGGCATCGCTCAGGTTTTCGACCGCGCGCAGGCGGCGGGTGATGTACTCTTGCTGCGCTTCGGCCATGGCGTGCAGCGCAGCATCATCGCCCACGGCGCGGGCATCGACCAGCACCTCCCACTCCATTTCGCCCAGGGCGCTTTGGCGGCGGTGCAGCACGGTGCCCAGCATGTCATCGTATTCTTCCAGCGCGTCCCAGGCGAGCTGCACATCGGCGTATTTGCCCTCGCGATAGAGCTCGTAGAGGGTGCGCACGCGCTGCGGGTTCAGGCCGCTCAGCGGGTTTTGCACTCGCTTGGCGCGCAGCATATCGTAGCAGCTCGCGGTGCGGATGTAGCCGTGCTTGCGGATGTTTCGGTGCTTGTCTTCGGCGATGCTCATGGGGTGGGGGGAATGGGGGCTTATGGTTTGCGGCCGGTGCGGCGCAGGGCGCCGGCAAGGCGGTGGCGGCGGCTCCGGCGGGGCTCGTGCCGGGTATTGGCAGGCAGGCGGCAGGGCAGCGGGGTATGTCCTACGCCCGCACCTGCCCGCACGCAGAGGGCGGCGGCGGTGCAGCGGTCAGAGTGCCCATCCTTCGTGCGCGGGGCTTCGTAGCTGAATTGGCCACCGCTGCATACTTGCTGCATGGCGGAAAGGTCGGTGCGCAGGGCGGGGTCTGCCGGAATGCGCAGGCAGCACCCCTCCATCGACTCGCGCAGCTTCGGGAAGATCTCGCGCTTGAAAGAGGATGAGAACGTGCAAAGCTCCACTCGCCCGAACTTGTGCGCCTCGGGTTTGTATTCGCCAAACTCGCGCACCAGCAGGTCGCCCATGCCGATGCCCATGCCGGTGTAGTCCATGCAGCAGCGGGCGGCTGCCGCCACGCGCTGCCGCAGGATGCTCAGTTGGTCGGCGTGGCTCATGCCGGCCAGCACCAGCACTTCGCGCGTGTAGAGGACATCGCCCAGGCGCTCGGCCGTCCAGATCACGGTCGGGTCGCTCACGCGCCCGACGTCTACGCCCACGCGCAGGTCGCGCCCGCCGCTGAAGAGCTCGGCGGCGGGGTGCAGGGTGGCTTCCGGGCTCTCCGCGCGCAGAATCAGCTCGGTGGGCAGCAGTTGGCTTTGCGTGTCGACGAATTCGGCGTCCAACTCCTGGCGAACGGCCAGCGGATCACCGATCGCAGCGGCCAGCGTCTCATAATCCACAGGCAACCCGGCTTCGATAGCCCGGCGCAGCGGCATGCGGTGTACACTCCAGCGCATGGCCGAGCCGACACCCGAGCAAATATCGTAAAATCGTTTCCCGCGCCCGGCCTTGCCGTTGGGCGTGGACGTCAGAATCACGCGTTTCTCACCGCCGCGCAGGGGGTTGGTGATGGAGGGGAGGATGGCTTTCCACGTGGCATCCGGGTCTTCAAAAAAGGCGAACTCGTCCAGCCATACGTTGGCACTCATACCGCGCACCGTGTCCGGCTTGCCCGGCACCGCAAGGCATCGGCTCCCATTGGCCAGACGCAGCGCCCCCGCCTTGCTCTCCATACCGGCAGCCGCCTCCAGCTCCTCGGCAAAGGCGCACTCAAACGCGCGCAACCATTGCTTCACCTTATCCAGCGCCTCATAGCTCTGGCGTTCGGAGGGAGCGGCGATCATCCACATGGTGTGAGCCCCGGCAATCATCGAAGCCGCCACAATGGCCGCCGTTGCAAAACTCTTCCCCGTCTGGCGGCTCCATACACCGGCCAAAAAGCGGGAACCGTCCTCGTACCACGCGCGCTGGTAGGGCAGCAGCTTGTGCAGAGGATTCACAGATGCAGCAACCGCCCGTGGGGGGCGTTTCCGCTTCCCGTTCGCTGTGGCAGCTGCTGCATCCGCTCTCTCCATGTTTGCCTTTCTGCTCTGTGGGCTTAACTCAGCCCGAAAATTTCCTTGATACGCGCCTCTTTTTCCTCCGCGCTCAGCGTCCTGTCCTGCATCGCCGCGGCGGCGGCATCGGCGGCGGCGGCTTTTTTCTCCAGCAGGTCGATGCGGCGCTCATCCAGCCGCTGCGCCTGCGCTTTGAGCACCAGCTCGTAGAGGGCTTTGATGTGCTTCACCTCCGCTCCGGGCGTGATGGCAAGCTCCATCGCTCGCGCACGCACGGCATCCAGCGTGGCATCGTCCAGCCCGGTGGTATCTACCGCATCCAGCTCGCGGGCTATCCGCTGCTGGCGTGCCCATTTGAGCGGCAGCACATGGATGCTGTAGTAGTCTGACACGCTGGTTTGGCTCACGCTGTGGCCGCACTTGGACATAAACGCACGCACGTCCTCGTAGCTGCTGCCACACAGCAGCATGTCATCCACCTGCGCGAGTTGTTCCTCACTCAGGCGGGCAAAGGTGCTGTCGGCTCGGAGCTTTTTGCGCATGGTCGCTGTGTGGTGGGGGTGGGTCAGGCCTCGGCAATGGCGGCGCGGCCGCTGCCGGTGATGCACCAGCGCTTGGTGCCCAGGGGGGAAATGTCGCAGTGTACCATGGTATCTGCCTCCAGCCGGGCGAGGGCGGTCTCGGTCTCGGCCTCAGTGGGCGGGGGCACGATGCTCAGGCGCAGGGAGGCCAGCAGGGCTTTTTGGGGCTGCATATAGCGGGCGGGGGTGTTGGCCAGCTCTTCCAGTATGGCGGCGCGGATGCGGCGGCGGCGAGCGTGATTATCCATGGCGGGCGGTGATCAGGTCGATGACTTTCTGTTGATTCTGGGCGATGACATCCAGCTTGCCTTTGATTTCGGCGGTGGCGCGGTCGTTGCTGTCGATGCGGCGGTGTACGCGGCGAAAGTCCTCGCGCACCTCGGCTTGGAAGGTCTCCATCTCTTTGCGGGTGGCGCAGGCGGCGATTTGGCGCACTTCCAGCGGTTGGGGCTCGATGCGGATGGCGTTCATTTTTTTGCCGCCTTGCCAGCCCAAGGCGGTGGTGACTCCCAGGGCAGAGAGCAGGCCGGCGAGCTGATACCAGCTCAGGCCGCTGTCCTCGTGCATGGCCGGGGTGGTGGCGGCGGGAGCGGCGGTATCCTCTGCCCGGAGCGGCAGGCAGAGCAGCAGCAGGGAGATGAGGGTGAGCGCGCGCTTATTCATGCTTGTTCCAGGTATCGGCGCAGCCCGGCGGCGATGGCGGCGGCTACGGCGGCGGGGTCAGTGGTGGCATCCTGCGGATTGGTGATGAAACCGCATTCGCAGAGCACCCAGGGGGCGCGCGTATGTTTCAAGATGTACAGGTCTCGGCGCTGCACGGTGGGCTGAGCACGGCCGGGCAGCAGGGCGCACAGCTCGCGAGCAACGGCGGCGGCAATGCGCTCGCCGGTGGGGCTCAGATAGCACACATGGGCGCCGCGGGGGGCGGGGTCGGGCTCGTTCCAGGTGTTGCCGAAGGTAGCGGTATTGTCTACGGGGCGGGAGGCGGCATCCATGTGCAGGGAGATGCCGCAGGTGGCGGTGGTGATGCGGTTGGCGGCGGTGGCGGTGGCCACCAGGTCGGCGGTGTTGCTGCGGTCGGGGTAGTCCAGCACGCTGACGGTGTAGCCGGTAGCGCGCAGGGCGGCGGCGAGGTGGCCGGCGATGATTTCGCAGCGGTCGTGCTCTTCCGCCCCGCAGCCGCGTGCGCCGGTGCCGCGCGCGTGGCCGATGTCGATCACGATGTGGGTGGGTGTGGTGGCGCTCATGTGGTGCTTGCAGCTGTGGTGTGTGGTGGTGCGCGTGGCAGGCGGGGGTCCTCTCCGTGTGGTGCTCCATGTCCCCCCCGCCTGCTGTTGCGCGGGGTGCTACCCGCACGTTGGGGGCGGCGAGGTGGAATCGGTGCTCGCTCCCCCTGCGGCGGGTGCAGACTCAGGCTAGCAAATCGACCAGCGGGCGGCAGGTGCTGCGCGCGCTATGTGCGCCGGTGCGTGCTATGCGCGTTATGATTGCAGCTACGCGCCGGAATTTTTTGCAAAAAAATCCCGCATTTGCTACGCGGGTGTGTTATGATGCGCGCGTGGAATCGACAGCACAGCTCAAAAGCCCCAAGGGCATCACGGTGGACGAGGCTGCCGCCCTCTTGCGCTACTCACCTGCAACGGTGCGCCGCCTCATTGCAGACCGCATTTTGGTAGCCTGGAAACCCGGCGGCCCCGGGGGGCGCAAGTATTTGATTGATGAGGTGTCGCTGGCGCGCTGGCAGGCGGCCTCCATCGCCCGCGCGCGCTCCGATGCCGCCCCGGTGCAATCCGCCATCCTCCAGGGCGAACTCCCCCTTATCTGGTAAAATGAAGCGAGCCGAGGCTTTCTGCCCCGGCTCGCTTTTTGCATGCTGAGAAATTGCTGCGGTATTATCCTAAAAGCTCCAAAAGGGCAATCATGCCCGCAAAGATTGAGATTATCATCGAAATCACTGTTATTTGCATGAAAATACGCGCCCAGCGTATTAGCTGATTCAACTCGTGGATATCCAGTTTAATTCCACCTTTCCCCGCTTCGGATAAGGCTGACTCCTTCTTGCCTGCTAAATCGGCTATATGATAAGTGTTTTTACCTCTGTTGGTCATCGCGCTCATACCTGTATTATGATGATCGGTCTCTTACGCGTCAAGATTTTTTTGCACGCGTGCAGAAGTTCAAAGTGCTTTATAATGTCACTGCTCGGGTCTTAACCATCATTTCAATGCTATCATGTGCTGAAGCTGTTTCTCGATCATTTCTTGCTCGTAGACATTAAACACAGCATCCAAGCAATGTTGACCAACTAACGGATCGGTTGAGGAAGCAATAAGCCATTCTGCACCGCGTACTCTCCAGCAATCTTGCATCAAATTACTGCAAGCATTGTAAAAGTCGCTCATCATCGGAAAATCGGGAACAACGACCTCGCTGCGGTAGTCCGGGGGAGCACCCGTTGCCAGCTGTGCCAGATAGGAACTGACAAGATCTATCGCAAACTGTAAACGCATATGAATATTGATCAGTTCGTCTCCTGTGAACTCTGCCTGTGCGATTGTACCGTTCCGCAGGTGTTGCAAAAACACCTTGACACACGGCTCATCCACCCTGGCTATTATCCGAGGCTTCTTCAAAATTGCATAATCCGGTCGCAGCGCGTCCAATGAAGACCTGATATCCCGCAATTTCTTGCGCCACTCCATCAGCACAAATGCCTGCTGGTCTTGATCTATTTCTGTTCTCATGTTCTGTATGTAGTGAGTTCAAAGTACTTTTAATTTCGTTGCGGCAACAATGTTGCCGCGACGTTATAAAGCTAAAAAATGTCGGACATCTCTGTTATAGCAGCAGCTAAATTTGAGGTGGCCTTGCGCAGTTTATTGAGTTT
The DNA here is from genome assembly GCA_945831585.1 of uncultured bacterium. Taxonomy (GTDB): domain Bacteria; phylum Verrucomicrobiota; class Verrucomicrobiia; order Verrucomicrobiales; family Akkermansiaceae; genus Akkermansia. The sequence goes on from CAMACY010000007.1 coordinate 24,817, forward strand.
GTATTCAGCCGCCAACGCTCGGGTTCTCCACTCGTCAAGAGTCAACTCAGCATCAGGCGATGCCGGTTCTTTAGCTGGCTCTTGTTTTGCTATGAAGTCAGCATCCATCAAGTCATCACGCGACACTTGAAAAAATGCCTCAATTTTTTCCATAACCGTGCGCTTCGGTATCCGTTGTTCAGAAAAATAGCGGGAAAATGACACCTTGTGGATGCCTAATTTTTCGGCTATTTGGCAATCCATCAGTCTTGTTCTGTTAATTAACCAGCGCAAATTTACAAAAAAAATTGCATTTTGTTTACTTTGATCTTGCATTCTGTTTACTGTTTTGCTAATTTGCCCGTGTTGCGGCACTAAATGCGCGGCAACGGTAGACAGTATAGCAAAACAGTAAACAGAATGCAAGACGACACTATGAACATCACATGGCTCATCAATCGTGGCTACACCATACGGCAGGCTGCACGACGCATAAATCGATCTCCTAGTCATATAGCCCGTGCACTTAAGGGTGAGCGTGACATAAGACCTATTGAACAGATGCTGCGCAATCTCCCCAAGCGCAATCTTGTCCTCCGCGAGCGCACCACACACTAATGACACCGATGGCTGACCTCCTTGCCGAACTGCTCAGAGCCCTGGCCTACATAGCCACCGCGCTTTGCTTCCTCCTGACGCTCCCCTTTGTGATTTGCCATGTGGCTGATACATGGGATGCCCCCGAGTACCCGCACACGGGTTTTTGCCCGGATTGCCCCGCTTGGGATGAGGATGCTGCCACCGATAACTCGCTGCCACCATGCCTCGATTGAGTCCGAGCACGCCCGCCGACAGGGCGCGGCGCGTGGCGGCGCGCCACACGGAGCAGGCGATCACCCTCTCGCTGCTGGAGGTGCCGATGTTTCGCCGCAAGGCAGGGCTGCCCCCGCGCTTCGGCGGCGATTCTCTGGCGGTGTGCGGGCGGGTGCTGGGGCTTTCGCGCGAGGCGGTGCGCTTGATTGAGCTGCGGGCGCTGCGCAAGCTGCGGGCTGCCTGCTGCTCCGACCCCGAGCTGCGCCAGGCTCTGACTCACCTTTTCAACAAATAACCTTTTCCTATAACACCATGACAACGAAAAACACAGACAATACAGGGCTGGCCAATGACTACGCCGAGCCTGCAACATTCGCCGCCGGTGCTGAGGTGGTGCGAGCTGCTGAGAGTACCGCATTGGTAAACACCACTCTGCGCGAAAGCGTGCTGCTCTGCGGTACGCTCCACGGCGTGATGACTCAGGCCGTGACCGATGCTCGCCGCGCGGCATTCGTGCACCTGATGGCCACGCTCAACCTTGCCTGCGTGCTGCGCTCCCTGCAACAACAGGCCGCGGCCCAGCAAATACCGGTGCTGGCTCTCTACAAGGGCTACAAGGGCAACCCGGGCGCGCGGGAGCACGCGATGCGGCTCACGGGCGGCGCGGAATTGCCGTTTACCTATGCCACGGCGCGCAACTATATCAAGGTGCTGGAAAACGTGCAGAGCCGCATGCAGCTGGAGGGTGGCATGAGCTCGGCACAGGTCGTGCAGGTGCTCTGCGACCACTCGGCAGCCCTTACCAGCGGGGCCTATGATGACCCCGAGGCCGCCACAGAATCACTCTGGGCTCCGTTCCTCACCGCAGGATCCCTGCGCGAGGCTTACCTGGAGCTGGCTCCCGAAAAGCCGAAACTGAGCCTTGCCGATACCATAGACAAAGCCGCGTCTTCCACCGCCGCTCCGGATGACTTTGACACCGTGCGGGCCATGTTCCTGAGCAAGTGCGGCGGCTACTTCAAGAAGCTGGATTCCTACCTGACTGACACCGCTCCGCGCGTGAAGAAAGAGGACCGCGAGATGGTTGCCTCTCGCCTGGAAGAGGTCGCCCGCAAACTCCGTGGCATGGCTACCATGCCCGTGCTGCCCGCTGCTCGCCCTGCTTCAGCCGCCCTCGCTACGGCTCCGCTCCATTCGTAAATCGTAAATCGCAAATGAACTTCGACCCTCAGATCCGCATTGATGACTTGCCGCTGGATGATGCGGCGCGGGTGCGCATGCTCATGACCGCGTGCGAGTGGCTGGCTCGCCAGCAGTACCCCACGCACCACTTCGCCCAGGCGGCGGTGGACGTGAGTGCCAAGCTCGCGGGGCTGGAGGGTGCAGCGGCCCGCCCCCTCTCCATGCAGACCATGCGCCGCCTCTTCTATGACTGGAAGAACGGCAGGCAGGACAAGAAGACCGGGGAGGTGCTCGCTGCTCCCCGCACCTGGCTCTGCCTGGTAGACCGCCGCACGGTGGCCGCCAACAGGGCAGGCGCACGCACAGCCCAGCGGTGCTTTGTGGCTCACCTGGCCAAGCTGGCCGCTCGCCACAACCGCTCGCTGCGCACGGCTGTGCAGGAGCTCTACAATGAGTGGTACACCTGCCAGACCATACCCGGCTACGAGGGGCTGAACTACGCGCCCAACATGCCGCTGCCCGAGGGCTGGAGCTACGACAACCTGTGCCGCCGCATGCCTGATGCCGCCGCGCTGCGCGTGCTGCATGAGGGTGTGCGTGCCGCCTACGCTGAGCTCGCCCAGGTATACTCCACCCGCGCAGGCATGTGGCCCGCTGCCGTGGTGAGCTTCGATGACGTGTGGCTCGATTGCCATGTGCAGGGCTATGACGGCAACGGCAAGCTGCAAGTGGGCCGCCCCCTCCAGCTCGGGTGCATTGACCGCTACACAGGCATGCGCCTCTCCTGGTTCACCAAGCTGCGCACCAAGGCGGAGGATGGCCACAGCCTCCAGCTCAACTCGGACGAGATGCTCTACCTCCTGTGCAATTATCTCTTCAACGTGGGCTACTCCCCTCGCGGCACGGTGCTGGTATGCGAGCATGGCACCGCCGCCATCAGCAAGGAGGTGGAAGATGCGCTCGCCATTATCTCCGGCGGCAAAATTACCGTAGCGCGCAGCGGCATGACAGGGCGGCAGCAGGTGGGCGCGTTCGGGGGCAGGGGCGTGGGCAACCCCCGCTTCAAGGCTGAGCTGGAGTCCTGGCACAACCTGCTGCACAACCGCATGGATGGTGTGCTCACCCAGACCGGGCGCAACCGCACCGAACCCGAGAAGCTCCACGGCCTGCTGGAGCATGAAAAAGCACTCATTAAAGCAGGCGAGAACCTTCCCGCTGAGCGAGCCCTGGCTCTTGCTCCTTTCTCCATGACCCTTGCCCAGTTGGGGGATTTGCTGGCGCAGGTGGTGGGCGGTATTAACCACCGCACGGATCATGAGTTGGAGGGCTGGGAGGAATGCGGCTTCTGCTGCCCGGAGTTTTCGTTCAACGGGCGGGATGGCTGGCAGTTGATGTCCGGCATGAGCCCGGCGGAGCTGGAGGAAGCGCAGGGGCTGATTGAGCGCAAGCCTGAGCGCATGCGCTTGCGTAAGTTGTCGCCGGCTGAGGCGTGGGACCACGCCCAGCGACTCCCCGGCAATAAGCTGGTGCGCTTCACCCCCGCCGAGTGCGTGGCCCTCATGGGTGCCCACCGCAAATTCAAACTTTCTGCCAAGGGCGGTTGCTTCCACATAGAATCCCGCAGCCGCCACCACCGCACGCTGCTCTTCAAGACCGAGGTGCTGGATGGACGCGGCCACGCATGGCAGCTGCCCACCGGGCAGGATTTCTTCGGTGTGCTCAACCCGTTCTCCGAGGAGCTCTTTGTGCTGGATGAGCGCAACCGCGTGCTGGGGGCCGCCCCCATCTACCACCGCGCTGCCCATGTGGATGAGGCTGCACGCCTCCGTGTGTTCGGTGATGTGATGCACCGCCGCGCCGAAGAGCTCGCTCGAATTGAGAACATGGTGGCACCTGATACCTCTGAACACCGCGCCCAGCTGGAGTACAACCGCGCCGTGACACGCGGAGAAGCCTTTGACCCCCTCGGCATTGCCGATGAACGCACCACCCGCAGACTCGCCAATCGCGCCAAGCGCACCCCCGAACCCGAGCCCGCGTACCGGCCCACACCCGACCCCGCCGGAATGGGCCTGCCCGATGCCTACGATGATTCTTCTTTCAATTTTTAACCCGAACTCAACAACATGACAGAACAACAACTGAACCACCCCGCACGCATCTGGCTGCGTGATTCCTACATGACCCAGCCCGGCATGACCAAAACCAAGGCAGCCGAGGAGCTGGGTATCTCTCACAAGGTGCTCAATGCCATCATTGAGGGTAACTACACAGGCAATGCCGACAACCAGCTGGCCAAGCTGGACGAGCAGAGAGCACGCCTCTCAGCCCTGGTGCGCGTGGAGGGTGTAGACCTTGAACACATCCCCACCGCCATGGCTCGCCGTATCTGGGCCGCAGCCGATGCCGCCAAGACCGCCCACCTCTGCGTGACGGTGTGCGGCAAGAGCCAGATTGGCAAGACCACCGCCGTGGAAAAATACAAGATGATGTACCCGGAAACCACGATATTCTTCCGCATGCCAACGCGCCCGACCATCACCACGCTGGTGCGCGAACTCACCGAGGCCGCAGGCCTGCCGAAAGCCCGCAACGCCTGGGAGGGCATGACCCGCCTCCGCGCTCACCTCAGCCCCCGCCACCTCATTGTGGCCGATGAGGTTCACCTCGCCCTCACCCGCCGACAGGGGGTGGACGCGCTGGATGTGCTGCGTGAACTCTTCGACCGCTGCAAGTGCGGGCTCCTCCTCATCGTCACCGACATCGGCGCACGCGAAATGACCAAGGGCCCCTTTGCCGAACGCCTCGCCCAGCTCGAACGCCGGGGCGAGTGGGAGATTTTGCCGGAAACGCCCACCAATAAGGACGTGCGTGCCGTGTGGGAAGCCTACGGCCTGCCTGAGCCCGATGCCGAAACCCAGCAGCAAATCGGTGCCATGGCCCGCAGCTCTTGCTTCGGCCAGTACGTACACCGCCTCAAACTCGCCGCCAGCTTTGCCCAGCAGGAGGGCCGCACACTCACTTGGCCGGACTTCATCCGCGCCGCCACCCGCATGGCTCGCCGCCCCGCCTGATACCATGATTGCCGGAAAATCACACCTCATTGCCTCCGAGATGAACGACATCTTCGCTCGCATCGGATGGCATCGTGCAGGCTTCACCGCTATGGCAACCGACCGCCACCACCTCGTGGGCATTCAGTACCGCTCCCCGAAATATGGCAAGGTGCGCATTGTGAACTGTGATGCCCTGGGGCTGACCAAGTGGCTCAAACCACGCGCAGGAAAACCCGGCTGCCGGGCAGAGTTTGAGACTCTGCTCGACCGTAAGGGAAGCGCCGATGATACCCCGGTGCAGCAGATGCTCGACCTCTCCGAACCCTTAGCCCGCCGCGCCATGCGCCCCTCATGACCTACCCGCACACAGTATCTCGCGGCCCGCTGGTGGCCACCATCTCGCAGATGCGAAGCGGCGGCTTTGCCGTGCGTGGGCAGGCCCCCTGCATGCAGGATTGCCTCCGCCTCTACTCCGCCGCCGAAGAGCCCGAGGCTCACCGCGCCGCCAACTACTTCACCCATGCGGGATTCATCCCCTCAGACCAGATTCCCACCATAAACAAAAAACAGAACTATGAGTACAACAACCATAAATGATGCCGAAACCGCCCGCAAGGTGGCGGATAAAATCGTGAACCTGATGACCTCCATCACCGAGCAGGAATCCGCTCAGGAGCGCGAAATGAACGCCGTGGCTGCACGTTATGCAGCCGTGATTGATACCCTGAAAGCCGAGCTCAAAGAACTGCAAGCCGCATTCCAGAAATACCTCAAAAAGGCCGCCAACCAGAAAGCTCTCTTCGATGAGGGCAACCGCTCCGGCCACTCCACGCTCGCCACATTCGGCTACCGCGACTCTGCCCCGGCGCTCAAAGCCATGCAGGGCAAGCTCACCGATGTGGTCGCCGTACTCCACGCTCAGGGCAAGAAAGAATACCTCACCATCGAAGAACCCAAGGTGTCAATCAACATCCCCGCTATCAAGGCCGCCAACCTCAGCCCGGGTGCCCTCGCTGACCTCGGCCTCCGCTGGGAGGTGAAAACCAACTTCTTCATTGAACCCACCAACGGCACCGTGACAAGTGCCCGCACCGCCAAGGCATGAAAAACCTCTCCAAAACCCAGCTGTCCGTCCTCGGCCAGCTCTCCACAAAAGCCTACCGTCACCTCGTGGCGGTGGGCTACCCCTCCAACGGATATGACGAGTGGAGACACGAATTCACCGCCGACCATTGCGGCGGCATTGACTCATGGCGCAAGCTCAGCCAGCAACACTACGTGCCCCTCTGCAATGCCCTCCGCGCAATCATTGGCCTCAAACCCATGGCCGACAACACACCCAAGACCGATGCCGCCGCCCTGATATGGACGATACGCGACCGCGCCCGCTTCTGGGAACTCTCCACCGCCTACATCACCGCCATCGCCCGCGACAAATTCGGCACAGACAACCTCCAAACCCTCACCTGCCACCAATTACGCCAACTGCTCATAACCATCCAAGCGCGAGGCCGCCGCCGTACCGCCAAAATCGCCGAGCGCTTCGAGGTGGACGCTCCCGCCGAGGTTCATACCTCCCGCTCCACAGTCCCGCCCTCACGCCTCAAAGACTGGCGCGGCGATATCGATGCCAGCCCTCGGCCAACCCGCCGCAAACGCTCGGCAGCCCCTCAGCAGACCGCCCCATGATGGGCGGTTTTTTTTGCCCTGCCGTTTCTCACTTACTTGCCAATTCAGCATCCCGCCGCTGCCCTCTTTCTCAAATACACCTCACACGGCATCGTGCTATCTAAAAGACTGATATTCAGTCTCTTCGCCCCTTTCTCACCCTTTCTCACCCCTCCTGCCTCAGCTCAGCAATTGCGGCGAAGTCATCTTCAACAACAATAAATCGAACTCCAGCAGATACTCCGGTGGAGCCATTAGCGGCACTGTCACCATCAGTGACTGCGACACCGTCACCTTCACCGACAACCGTTCAGCCTCCCATGGCGGCGCCATTTACGGCAACACCACCATCAGTGACTGCGGCACCGTCACCTTCAACAACAACCTTTCAACCTCCCAGGGCGGCGCCATTTTCGGCGTCGTTACCATCAACCGCTGCCCCACCGTCACGTTCAGCGGCAACCGCACAGAATCCAACAGCAGCCCCGGCGGCGCCATTCAGGGCGATACCACCATCAGCAACTGCAGCACCGTCACCTTCACCGGCAATCAAGCCAAGAGCGGCGGCGCCATTTATAAGGCCACCACCGCCATCAGCAAGTGCACCTTCGTTACCTTCAGCAACAACCAGTCTACCGAACGGGGCGGCGCCATCTATGCCTTTGATTCCTCGGACACTGCCAACAAAACAACCATCAGCGACTGCACCTCCGTTACCTTCAGCGGCAATCGTTCCGGCTCGTTCGGCGGCGGTGCCATCCACGGCTCAAGATACGGCACAATCATCCGCGACTGCACCGCCGTCACCTTCACCGGCAATCAAGCCGATGGTGACTACGGCTATGGTGGAGCCATATATGGCAATACGACCATTAGCGACTGCACCTCCATCACCTTCAGCGGCAACCGCTCTTACCTCCAAGGCGGCGCCATCTATGCCGCGGACGAAAGCGTCATCATCATCCGTGGTGCGACCACCTTTGAGAAAAACGCCGAGGTCAAAGCCGGCACCTACCGCCTGCGCAGCATCTACCAACACACGGGCGGCACGCTGGAACTGAGCGCCGCGACAGACAAGAGCATCGACTTCTACGACGGCATCTACTCCGACGCTAACACCGTCATCTTCAACCAAGACTACGAAAAGAGCGACGGCAGCACCCAAGCAGCCCACGGCACCATCCGCTTCAGCGGCAGGAGCACCGCTGCTGATTTGGAGGAAATCAAGGGCAGCGCCGGCACGGCGACGGAAATCACCGACTCGCGCACGAGCACCATTCAGGGCAAGGTGCAACTGTACGGCGGCACCCTGAGTATCGAAGACGAGGCCATCCTCAACACCGGCGGTCTGGACGCCGGTGCAGGCTCCACCGTCTCAATCAATAGTGCCACCCTAAACACCGAAGACCTCTCCCTCGAGGAAGGCGCGCAGTTCCGCACGCAGGGGACAAGCAGCCTGAGCTTCAACACCCTGACGCTCCACCAAGCCATCGTCAACAGCGGCTCGCTGACGCTCACCGGCACCATCGATGCCAGCGCCCTCGCACTGCAGTCCGAACTCCGCACCTATATCGACTTCGAGGGGCACACGGCCGAGAACGGCTTTACAAAAACCTCCTACAATGCCGTTGTCGTTGTCAAGGGCGGTCAGTGCTCCGGCGGCACCGTCACCCACGCCGACCTGGCAGAGGGGCAGACGCTGGTTCTTTCCGCCGACGGCATCGCCGCCACCGCGAGTGACGACATCGACTACAGCTCCTATCACCAGAGCAACGGCAGCGTGAGCATGAGCGCCATCCGCACGGCCTCGGGGGAAGTCTGCGACACGATTACGCTGGAGGGCGGCACCCTGGTTCTAGACGGCGGTGCCCTGGACGCCGATGTCTCCTTGGCGCAGAATGCCGCCCTCGCTTTCGGCTCGGACGCAGGCAACATCAAGGGCATGCTCATCGCCACGAGCGAGGAAGGCACCGTACTCACCACCGGAGCAGCGAGCTATGACACCACTACCAAGACCGCTACGCTGGCGGGTACGGCGGAACAAGCCCTGAGGCTCGACGGTGTGCGGGTGAACATGGCGGCGGGCACTACGCTGTGCCTGCGGGATGTCGTGCTCGCCGCCGGAGCCACACTAACGGATGACAGCGCCAGGCTGCTGGCCGAAAACCTGACCGTGGAGGTCAGCACGGTGAATGCCACCCTGTCGGAGGCGCAGCTCATGACGGCAACGAGCATCACCCTCTCCGGGCACGGAGTCGAGGCTGCAAACACGCAGCAAACGCCGGCGGGCAGCACGCTGCGCACGATCACCCTCAACAACATTAGCGATTTCGCCATCACGGGCAGCAACCTGTGCATCGACCTGAGCGCCTACACGCAGCTGGCGGACGCCACAGACAGCGACTACCTGGCCATCCTCTTCGCCGCGGCGACGCCGGATCTGAACACGCTGACGATCACCACCACGCTCGACGGGCAGATGCTCACCGCCTACTACGACAGCACCCAACCGCAGGGCGTCGCCTACTTCGACCTGCGCAGCATGTCGGTGCCGGAGCCTGCGAGCTCGACACTGGCGCTTCTGGCGCTGGCAACTCTCGTCACGCGCCGCCGGCGCCACTGAGTAGGCGTTCGCACCGCATCCCCCGCCCCCTGCGCAGCACCAAGCCGCTGGTCTGCAGGGGGCTCAGCCCTGCGGCTCACGGGTTTTGCGCAGGCGGAGCTGGCCGCAGGCGGCGTCGATGTCGTGGCCCTTTTCGTAGCGCAGGGTAACGGGAATGCGCTCGGCCACCAGCGCTCGGCAGAAAGCGCGGCAGGCTGCCTCGCTCGGGCGCACCCAGGGCAGTCCCTCCACGCGGTTGTAGGGGATGAGGTTGACCTTGGCGCGCAGGTCGCGGGCGATGCGCGCCAGCTCGCGCGCCTGGCTCAGCTCGGCGTTCACTCCCTCGATGAGGATGTATTCCAGGGTAATCATGTGCTTACCCGTGCGGTTCCACTCGCGCAGTGCGGGCAGCAGCTCGCCCAGCGGCCATTTGCGGTTCACAGGCATGACCCGCGAGCGTACCTCGTCGCTCGCACCGTGCAGCGAGACCGCCAGGCGCAGCGGCTTGCCGAAAGCCGCCAGACGACGCAACCCGGGCACGTTGCCGCTGGTGGAGATGGTGATGTGGCGCGCACCGATGCCCAACGCCTTGGGCTCCATGATGAGGGTGAGCGCGCGCAGCAGGTTGTCGATGTTGGCCAGCGGTTCGCCCATGCCCATGAAAACCAGATTGTCCACCCGCTCGCCCGCAATCTCCTCCGCCGCCAGGATTTGCGCCAGAATTTCCGAGGCGCTCAGGTTGCGGGTGAGTCCCAGCAGCCCGCTGGCGCAAAAGCGGCAGCCGAAGGCGCAGCCCACCTGCGAGGAGACGCAGAGGGTGAGCCGCGAGCTGTGCGCCCCACCCTGCCCCACGGCGGCAGGGATGATGACGGATTCCACGTGCTCGCCGTCCTGCAGGCGCGAGAGGAATTTGCGCGTGGTGCTGCCGCCTTGGCTTTGGCGCAGGTCGACGGGCTCCAGCGGGCGCAGGGTGTAGCGCGCGGCCAGCTCAGCGCGCAGCGCAGGCGGCAGGTTGCTCATGGCCTCGAAGTCGGTCACGCGGTGCTTCCAGATCCACTCCGCCAGTTGCGCGGCGCGGAAGGCTTTGTGCCCCAGCGAGCCCAACAGCTCGGTGAGCTCGGCGGGGCTGTACTCCAGCAGCGATGGTCGAGGCTCGGGCATACTCACAATAGCTCGTCTACATAGGCACGCACGCTAAAGGGGCGCAGGTCGTCCGCCCCCTCGCCCACGCCGAGGAAAATGGGGGAGAGTTGCAGCTCATCGCGGATGGCAACGCCCACCCCGCCCTTGCCCGAGCCGTCCATTTTGGTGATGATGACGGCGGAGAGCGGCGTGGCCTTGTGGAACTCGCGCGCCTGCACCAGCGCGTTGCCGCCCGTGGTGGCATCCACCACGAGGTAGGCGGCGTGCGGGGCGGTGGGATCCTGCTTGGCGAGGGTGCGGCGGATTTTAGCCAGCTCCTCCATGAGGTTGTGGCGGGTGTGCAGGCGCCCGGCGGTGTCGCAGATGAGGTAGTCGCAGCCCGCGGCGATGGCGCGGGTCTGCGCCTCGTAGCAGACGGAGGCGGGATCCTGGTTGGGGCGCCCTTTGTACAGCGGCACCTGCAGGCGCGCCGCCCAGCTCTCCAGCTGCTCCACCGCCGCCGCGCGGAAGGTATCCGCCGCCGCCAGCAGCACCTTGCGCCCCTGCCGCTGCAGCAGGTGAGCCAGCTTGGCGCTTGTGGTGGTCTTGCCCGCACCGTTGACGCCCACCATCAGCAGGACGGCGGGGCGACCCGCCTGCGGCTCGGGCAAGCGCGGCAGCGGCTCGGGGAAGGCGGCGCGCAGCTGCTCCTTGATGTAGTCTACGATGTCGCAGGCGTCCTGGTCGTCGCGCTCGCGCAGCTCCTCCACCAGAGGCAACACGCGCTTGGCGCCGATGTCGGCAGCCACGAGGTCGGCCTCCAGCTCGTCCCAATCAATCTCGGGCTCGCCCAAGAATTTGTCAATCAGTCGGTTGAAGAAGTGCGCCATGGCAGGGGGGGCTTCAGAGTTTCTTGCCCGCGGCGGCCAAAATGCCGTGGATGAAGGGGGCGCTGTTTCCGCCGGCGTATTCATCGGCCATCGAAATGGCCTCCGACACGACGATGGGCAGCTCCAACTTCTGCTCGAAGAGCTCGTAGAGCGCAATGCAGAGAATCGCGCGCTCCACGCCGCCGAGGCGTTCGGGCGCGTAGTGCTCCACCAGCTCCGCCAGCAGCGCCTCGGCCTTGGGGCGGTAGGCCAGCACCGCCTCCGCCAGCTCGCGCGCCGCCGGGGGCAGCTCCGCCAGCAGATGCGCGTAGCGCAGCAGCGCGCCCAGGTTGTGCGTGTCGGTCGCCGTCAGCGGGTCGGCCAGCTCCGCCACCGCGCGCAGGGGGTACTCCAAATGGTGCAACACGCCCTCCATCGGCTGCGTCACCGTGCGGTACACGGCGGCATCCGCCAGGCGCGGCAGCAGCTCGGCACCCAACTGCAACAGGGTCGCCGCCCCGCGCACCAGCTCCCCCGCCGTCTGCTCCACGGGCTCGGTCGAGCTCAGGCGCTTGTCCGTCAAGAGGCGGCGCAGGGTCTCCGGCAACGCCGCCCAAGCCACGGCACGACGCGTGTAGTCAGCAACGCCTTCGCGCAGCGTGCCCGTGGTCAGGTCGCCGTGCATGGCGAGCTCCAGCGCCTCCGCACGCTCGGACAACACGCGGCAGGCATCGACCGCACCGCGCGCGCGATGCATCAACGCCTTGGCCAGCTCGCGGCGGTAACGGTCGCGCTCCTTCTCCAGCGCAATCTCCCAGAACAAGGAAGCATCCACCGACCCCTCCCCGCTGCCGTACAGCGCGTAGAGATAGGTCAGGACACTCCGACGAACCAAACTGCGGAAATTCATCATAAGCCAAAAGGGGAAAACGTTACAAACGAGCCGAGCGCGCCGCCCGGCGGCTCATGATACCCTGCTCCTCCACCGCCTCAAGCATGCGCAGCGCGCAGCGCGCCGCCTCGCACCCGCGATTGAGCTCCGCCGCCACGCAGCGGGCGTAGGCCTGCTGCTCATTGTCCAGCAGCAGCACCTCGTGAATGACGGGGGTCAGCGTCTCGCAGGAAATGGCCATGAGCTGCTGCGTCACCGCCGTGCCGATGAGGTCGGCATGCGCCGTGCTGCCGCGCAGAATCACCCCCAGCGCCACCACGGCATCGGGCGCGGCGGCGCCGGGCCCCGCCAACACGCGGCGCACCATCATCGGCACCTCAAAGGCGCCGGGCACGCGCAGCACCTCCACTTCGATGTGCCCCGCGGACTCCTCCAACTCCTGCCGACAATTCTCCAGCAGGGCATCCGTATATTTTTCATTGTATTGAGCCGCAACAATCACGACGCGAGCGTGACGAAAGCGAGGCTGTTTGACGCGCGAGGGGAGCTCCTGAGACATGGTGAGAAAATACGTTGCTGCGGTGTCTACGACCGCCGCGCGTACTGTAGCATGCGCCCCCGCTGCGGTCAAGCGCAAAAAACATGACACACAAAGGGGCGCGCCGCCGCCGGAGGAGCGGGTCTGCACCCCCGCCGCCCCCTTGACGCCCGCGAGGCGCCCGTGCTAGAATAGCCCCCGAGCTATGGGCAAGACATTATACCGCAAAGTTTGGGACGCGCACACCGTCGGCACCCTGCCGGACGGGCGCACGCAGCTCTTCATCGCCACCATGTACCTGCACGAGGTCACCTCGCCGCAGGCGTTCTCCATGCTGCGCGAGCTGGGGCTGCGCGTGCTGCACCCCGAGCGTCTCTTTGCCACGCCCGACCACATCATCCCCACCGATGATCAGCACGAGCCCTTTGCCGACCCGCGCGCCGTCGCGATGCTCGAGGCGCTGCGCGCCAACTGCCGCGCCAACAACATCCGTCTCTTCGACCTGCCGGGCGGGCAACAGGGCATTGTCCACATGGTCATGCCCGAGCTCGGCATCACCCAGCCCGGCATGACCATCGTCTGCGGTGACTCGCACACCGCCACCCACGGCGCCATGGGAGCCGTGGCCATGGGCATCGGCACCACACAGGTGCGCGACGTGCTCGCCACGCAAACGCTGGCCATGAGCCCGCTCAAGGTGCGCAACGTGCGCGTGGAGGGTCGTCTGCGCCCCGGCGTCACCGCCAAGGATGTAGCGCTGCACATCATCGGCCGGCTGGGAGCCAAGGGCGGGCTGGGCTACGCCTACGAATTCGGCGGCAGCGCCATCGAGTCCATGGACATGGACGGGCGACTGACGCTCTGCAACCTCGCCATCGAGGGAGCGGCTCGCTGCGGCTACATCAACCCCGATGAAACCACCTTTGCCTACCTCAAGGGGCGTCCCTACGCGCCCAAGGGAGCCGAGTGGGATGCCGCCGTGGAGCGCTGGAAGAGTTTTGCCTCGGACCCCGATGCCGAGTATGACGATGTGGTCATCATCCCCGCCGAGGAGATTGAACCCACGGTCACTTGGGGCATCTCGCCCGACATGAACATCGGCATCGGCGGCTGTATCCCCTCCCCCGAGGACGCGCGCGATGCCGAAACGCAGAAAGCCTATCGCACCGCGCTGGAGTACATGAAGCTCCGCCCCGGGCAGCCCATCGCCGGGCTCCCCGTGGATGTCGTGTTCATCGGCTCCTGCACCAACGGTCACATCTCGGACTTCCGCGCCGTGGCGCCCCTGCTGCGCGGGCGGCGCGTCGCTCCGGGCATCCGCGCGCTCGCCGTTCCCGGCTCGCAGATGACCGCGCGCCAGTGCGAGGAGGAGGGCATTGCCGACATTTTCCGCGCGGCGGGCTTCGAGTGGCGCCTGCCCGGCTGCTCCATGTGCCTGGCCATGAATGCTGACAAGCTCGAGGGCGACCAAATCTGCGCCAGCACCAGCAACCGCAACTTCAAGGGGCGCCAGGGCAGCCCCACGGGGCGCACCCTGCTCATGAGCCCCCTCATGGCCGCCGCCGCCGCCCTCACAGGGCGCGTGACCGACCCCCGCACCCTGTTTGAGCTCTGAGTTTTTCCCCTTTCCTGCCATTTCCTCATTTTCCCGCTATGCCTCTCACCCGCATCACCTCCGTCACCGGCAAGGCCGTCCCCGTGCTCGGTGCCGACATGGACACCGACCGTATCATCCCCGCCCGCTTCCTCAAATGCGTCACCTTCGATGAGCTGGCCGGCACCATGTTCTACGACGAGCGCTTCAACGCCGACGGCAGCAGCAAGGGACACCCCATCGACCAAGCCTGCCACGCCGGCGCCGCCATCATCCTCGGCGGCGAGAACTTCGGCTGCGGCTCCTCGCGCGAGCATGCCCCCCAGGCCATCAAACGCAGCGGCATCCGCGCCGTGGTGGCCGAGAGCTTTGCCGAAATCTTCTTCGGCAACAGCACGGGCATCGGCCTGCCCTGCGTCTGCGCCTCGCGCGCCGATCTGGCCGCCGCCGCCACACTCACCCAAGCCGAGCCCGACACGCTCTGGACCGTCGATTTGGAGCGCATGCAGCTGCGCTGCGACCGCGCGAGCTACCCCCTGAGCATGCCTGCCGAACCCCGCGAGGCGCTCATGCAGGGGCGCTGGGATGCCGTGGTCGAGCTCATGAACGCGCCCGAGGCCGTGGAGCGACTGGCCGCTAGCCTGCCCCGCCCCCACCTGAGCTGATTTCCCTCTGCGCCCGACCATGCTCGCTCTGATTGCCCCCCTTCTCACCCGAGGGATCATCGACAATACCCGGCGCGGCTGCACCCTACTGCAGCTGCAGGGCATTGACAAGGGCGAGCTCATCGAGCTGGCGCTGAAGGGCGACTGCCTGCGCGACATTGCCGGCTGCCGCGTCAGCTGGGACAATCAGGAGCCCACGCATGAAGTGCCGACCAAGGGTGAGCACCCCATTCTGCAAATGCTGCGCCATCCCTCGCAGGAGCCGCTCATGGGCGACATCACCCTCTCGGTGCGCCGCCGCGATGCGGCTCCCCCGCACCACCTACACAATCTACTCTCCATCGAGTTCTTCCTCGGCACGCAATACCGCGTGCTCATCGAGCTTACGCGTTTCCGCTGCGACATCAGCCTGCCGCAGTGGACCATGAGCTGGGAGGATGAAACCGCGCAGAGTTTCTGCAACGCCGAGGCGCTGCGCGCGCATGTAGCCCACAGCACCGAGCAGTTCGCCAGCCCCGCCATGGAGGACATCCGCCTCGGCGACTTCCCCTCCTGCGACTGGGATCTGCACCTCAACCGCGCCGAAGCGCGCATGGCCATCTACCCATCCGTGCATGAAAAATACCGGGGACGCCCCGATGCGCGGCTCTGCGAGGCCTATGTCATGGAGCGCGAGGATCTGCTCGCCGCCTACGCCGCTGAGGACGAGGCGCACCTGCCGCCCACCCCCGACAGTGGCAGGCTCGCCGAGCTGGCGGACTTTACGGAGCCGGAACACCGGGAAGCCATGCGCAGCGCCATGAACCACCCGATTTTCCGCACCCTCTCCGAGCTCACCGTTCTTGTCCGCCGCCGCCTGCCGGACAGTGCGCTCAGCCCGGCCACCGAGGACTATATCCGCAACTACTCCGCCGTGGTGTCGCACCTCTTGGCCACCCTGCTGCTCACGAACCAGGAGAAATTCCCACGCAAACTGGCGCAAAGGCGGCTGAAGCTGCTCGCCGAGCGTGTCCGTCGTCTGGTCGCCCCCTCCGAGTATGTGCCCTTCAGCCCCGAGTCGCGCCGGGATTTGCGTGCCGTCGCCGGGGATCTCCCCCAACGCATCGCGGACTTTGCTGCCCAACTGCGCCCCTGAGCCGCGCGCCCCGCACGATGTACATTGCCCACGAACGCCGCGCCTACATCCTGCGCCTGTTGCAACAGCGCGGCAGTCTGCGCAGCAGCGAGCTGGCCGAGGAGCTCGGCGTCACCAACGAAACCATCCGCACCGACCTCGTGGCACTGCAGGCGCAGGGGCTGCTGCAGCGCGAGCACGGCGGCGCCCGCTACCGCTTCCCGAGCAGCGCCGCCCCGGAGGGCAGCCCCGCCGATGCGGCGGCACAGCGCGCCCTCCCGCACCTGCGCCCCGGCATGAGCCTCTACTGCGAGGACAGCCCGCTGTGCGATGCCGTCCTGCGGCGCTGCCGCTTCCCCCTATGCCTCATCACCCCCAGCCCCGCGCTGCTGCAGCGCCTCGCCGCCGCCGCCCTGCCCCACCGCCTCCTGTGCCCGGGCGGTGAGCTCGACAAGGAGAGCGCCCTGCTGCAAGGCGCGGAGCTGCCGCAACCGCCCGATCTGGCGCTGCTCGCCCCGCCCGCCGTGCTCCCGCACGCCATCGCCTACCGCCACGCCGCCGCCGCCCGCTGGGCCGAGCTCGCCGCCCGAACCGCCGCAAACACCCTGATTCTTGCGCCCGCCACCGCCCTGAACGACGAGGCGGCAGACGCGCCGCACCGCGTGCGCCTCTCCCGCGCGCACCTGATCACCGAGGATGCACTGCCCCCCGCCTTTGCCGACAGTGCCTACCGCATCGAGACGGTGCCCCTCCTCAACGCCGACACCCTGCGGCAGACCGCCGAGGGCTACGGCACCACCTAACAGCTCGTTGACAAGGCGAGAGCGGCGGGCTATACTGGCAGCATCATGCTCTGCCGCCCCCTGCTCTGCCTCCTCATCCTGTTGCTCGCGTCCTGCGGCAGCCTGCGTCCCGCCGCGCCGGCAGCAGCACCCACGCTCACCGAGCTTCTGCGCGCCGACTGGCAGCAGCTGGCGCAGCGGCACATGGCCGACGACCGGCGCCAGGAGCTCATCGCGCGCTACAACGGCAGGCTGCTGCAACTGCTGCGCGAGGAGGGCGCCGCGCACGCACCCGAGGCCGCCCCCTACGAGGAACTGTACCCCGCCGCCGATGTGGAGCTCCAGCGGCTCAGCGAGCGGGTGTGCAGCCCGGGACTGGGCGTGCCGATGGTGGGCGTCCTGCCCGCCGAGCCGCTGCGCGAGGGCGAGCTGGCGCGCACGCAGGGCATGGTGCGCCAGCTGACCGCCGTCCTGAGCTTCGATGCCGCGGGAAGCCCCCGCCTGCGCCTGCTGCCGCGCCGCGAGCAAGGGGACATCCGCATCGGCCCCCTGCGCTACGGGTTGGCGAGCGATGACAGCGCGCCGATGGAGCTCTACTGGTCGCTGACGCACCCCGCCAAGGATCGACTGCTGGGGCTGCTGCGCCCGCAGAACATGCGCGTCGCCACGGGGCTGTCCTCCATGGAGGGCTACGACGCCCGCAAAATCCCCCTCATCCTCACCCACGGGCTAGCCTCCAGCGCCGAGACCTTTGCCGAGCTCGTCAATCGGCTCCAGGCGGATCCCGTGGTGCGCGAGCACTACCAGTGCTGGTTCTTCAACTACCCCACGGGAGTTTCCTGGGTGGAGACAGCCGTCTCCTACCGCCGCGCGCTGGCGGAACTTCGCCACAAGGTCGACCCGAAGCATCGCAACCCCCGCTGGAACAAGATGGTCCTGCTGGGGCACAGCATGGGCGGGCTCATCACGCAGTACTCACAGTGCGAACAGCCCTGGCTGCTGCTGCGCAACAGCGGCAGCTTCAACCCTCAACGGCTGGAGCCGCTCATGAACGCTCGCTACATCGACCGCCCGCTGCCCAAGGCAGCAGCCGAGCCCTTCCGTACGCGTTTCTACTTCCGCCCCGTGGCGGCGGGCATGGTCATCTACCTCGCCACCCCCCACCGAGGAGCGCCGCTGGCGACCTACCGCCTCAGCGAACTGCTGACGCGGCTCGTGCAGCTGCCGCAAAATCTGGTGGAGGAGGCGCTGCGCCTCCTGACCCTACAAGACGGCATGCTGCTCATGGAGCCACAGCGACTCACCGACTGGTTCACCAGCGTCAGTCAGCTCTCGCCCGAGAGCTACTCCATCCGCGGGCTACAGGGGCTCGCCCTGCGGCGAGCGCCCACGCACTCCGTCATCGGCAACCGAGGCTCGGATGCCCCGCTGCCCGAGACCTCGGACGGCATCGTGCCCTACTGGTCCAGCCACCTGCCCATCGGCAGCGAGTCCATCGTGCCCTGCGGACACTCCGTGCAGGACGACCCCGCCACCGCCCGCATCCTCACCGACATCCTGCGCCGCTACGCCGCACCTACATCAGCTGCGCCAGCAGGGCGCGCTCGGCCTCGCTGAAGGGAGCGGCCGAGCCGTCCGCACGATGGCGCCGCGCCGCCACCACCCGCACCACCGCCACGGGACCGGACTCGCCCGCAAGCTCGAAGCGCCAGTGCAGCGAGCTGTTGCCCAGCCGCGTGAGGCGCGCGCGCACCTCCACCCGCTCGAAAAAATGCAAGGGCGCGCTGTAGTCCACCTCCGCATGCACGCGGGGGTAGGCGTGACCATCGCGCGTCACCACCAAGCCCAGCGAGGCCAGCGCATGCGTCTCCGCCTCCTCGGCATAGTGAAAATAATTCGCAAAATAGACAATGCCCTCGGCATCCGTCTCGTGCATCGCCACGCGGGTGGTGTAGGTAAAAGCAGGCATCGGCAGAACAATCAACGGAAAAAGGAGCGGCGCCAGCCCGTGCCCATGCGGCGGCGCTCGGCATCATACACAGCATTCCAGCCCGCATCCTGCACCTCGGACACGTTGATGCGCTCGCCCGAGGCATCTGTGCGGATGTAGAGCAGCGCCATGTGCCCATAGCGGTCGCACAGGGTCAGGAAACGCTCGCGGCTCTCAAAAGCATTGTCCACGCTGGGAATGCTCAGGTCGCTCGCGTCGCGCAGCTGCGCGCGGTAGTCCTCGGGCAGCTCGTCCAGCCCCAGCCACGCCTCCGCCTCGCCGCGCGTCATG
This sequence comes from uncultured bacterium, assembly GCA_945831585.1. Lineage (GTDB taxonomy): Bacteria > Verrucomicrobiota > Verrucomicrobiia > Verrucomicrobiales > Akkermansiaceae > Akkermansia. Next base: position 43,974 of record CAMACY010000007.1, read on the forward strand.
CCGGCAAAGCACTCGGTATCCGAGATATGCTCCATAACCCGCAGCGCCGCATGCACCGCCGCACGCGTGGGACGCGGGCGACCCGCGCCGTCGCGCTCAAAGCACTTCATCACCCGCAAATCGCGCGCCAGCGCCTCCTGCGCCGTCGGCTGCGGGTAGCAGAGCAGCCAAAGAACGACCGCCGCCACCGCCGCGCTGTACAGCGCAAGGCGCGCCCAACGCCGGCGCACCAACGAGCGCCACACGCGCCCGAAACGCGCCACCAGCGTTCCATCCGCCTCGCCGAAGCGGAACTTCGGCTGCGGGCGCAGGGGAGCCGCCGCAATCTGCTGCACCGTGCGCGCCTTGGCGGGATCAAGCACCGCGGCATCCTCGCCCGACGGCTGCGACTCCGGCTCGGGGAAGAGGAAGTGCATCAGCAGCTGCAACAAATAACCCCCGAAGAGCACGATAGCCATGTAGCCCAGCCCGCCCGGCAGCATAGCCCCCTGGAAAGGCAGCGAGGGGCTCACCCACTCCGGCTGCAACGCCCGCAGCACCGGGCAGGCCAGCAGCGCCGCCAGCCACAGCCCGCCCACCGCCGCAAACCAACAGCGGAAAAAGCGCCCGCTCAGCGCCGCCGTGAACACGGAGACCGCCAGCGGCAACACCCACACATAGCCCCGCAGCGCGTAGAAGGACCAATCGCCCAGATACTCCTTGGCCGGGTCGGGCGGCACCACCGCATCCGGGTAGGCCAAGCAGGCCAACAGCGCTGCCGCCGCACAAAGCGTCAGCAGCCCCGCCACCGCCGCACGCAAAACAGAGAGCAGCTTCATCACCTCCCCCTCGGCTCAGGATGCCGCGCCGGGCATCAGCTTCTTCACATCCTCGCCGATGAGACCGCGGCTGCAGGCCACCGCCAGCAGCGCCTCCTCCACATCCGGCGGCGGCAGCAGGCAGCGGTGCGGCAAATCCGCCGTCAGCAGCTCCAGCGCGCAGGCATTGTGCAGCGCCATCGTCGTCTCGATAAAGCGCATGCTCGTGGGCTCCTCCAGCACAAAATTCAGCGGGCGCTTGTGGTTGAGCACGCGCTCCGTAGGGATATCGGGACCGAACTCGTCCTCCACGCCCAAGTTGGCCAGCAGCACCTTGGAGTTCGTGATGTCGGCCGCATGCAGCTTGCGGCGCAGCGCCCCGATGTGCCCCGTCACCGTTACCGTGCACCAAGAGTGCAAAATCGCCGCGTTAAGCGCCTCCGTATCATTCGCATCCACAAAGGACGCATCTCCCGGCAGCTCGCCGCTCTTGTCGACCACATCGGCCACCAGCACCTTCATCCCGTGCTGCCGCGCATAGTAAGCCACCCCCTGCCCCACCTTGCCGTAGCCGATGATCAACAGGGGGCGATTCGCCCAATCGGCATAGCCCAGCTGCCGCAGCGCGCGGAAAAAGCCCTCGCCCGTCCCCAAAATGGTCTCAATGCGCTTGATGCGCCCGCCATCCGCCACAAAGACGGGGTACTTGGCGTGCTCATAGCGATCCACCCCACTGCGCGTCAGCTCACAAGCACCCAGCACGGGACGCAGGCGGCGGAACTGCCCGGCGCAGTCCAGAATAATGTCAAACGCAGTATCATCGCGCCGTGCATAGCGAATGCCGAAGTCCCCCGCACGGCGCAGCATGGCGGGGTCATGCGGCAGCGCCGTCCGCGCCGGGACATACAGCTCGGCACCGCCCGCCAAGAGCGCCATGTGCTTAGCCAACGTGTTGCGGTAGAGCGGCGTAGCATCCAAAATCCGCAGCCCCTCCAGCGGGCGGGTCTGCGACCACTGCTCCGCCTGCGCCAAGAGGGTCGGCATCTCGGCCTCCGTATAAAATTCCCCCAGATAGCGGCGCAACTGTTCGGCATGCTCGTTCATATCCGAAAGCCAGTCTAGTCCATGGCACTCGAAATGCAAGCAAAAAGGCTGCCCGCTCCGTTGCGGATCACCGGGTTCCCAAAAGGAACACAGACTTCAGCCATTCTCTATTGAATGAATCTATTTGCTCCGTTGTTCCGCCTTGATCCCAACTGCCCTTATCAACGCAAACCACAAAAATGGGTGTTGACCCAAAAATCTTTGGGACACGTGTGCACCGCCGCCGCGCGGCGAGGATTGTGCTTGAAAAACAAGCAGATATGGTGTAAGTTGCGCCTGCGGGGCGGGCAGACTGCCGCCCCCCTTCTCCACCGAATACGACCATGAACACACGCATGTTGCTCCTGATGGCGACAGCTCTTGCCGGCTCTGCCGCCGCTGCCGATGCCCCCCGCGATTGGACCCACGCCGTGCAGGATGCCCTGACGGTGTACAAAAGCGACACGGGCGTGCTGCGCAAGGTGAAGTTTTCGTGGATGGAGCAGTTCCAGATGGCCGTGGTGCAGCCCAACGGTAGCAACGGTCTGCACCTGCGCGATGGGGCAAGCCCCTACAATTTCGAGTTCCGCCGCTCGTGGGTGGGGGTCAATGTCGACTTCTCCACCGGCACCACCTTCCACACCTGGGGGCGCATCGGCGGCTTGCCCTACCGCGAGAGTTACAGCGGCGGGCGCACGGTCAAGACTTACAGCTACACGGATCTCTTCGACCTCTGGGTGCAGCAGCAGATTCCCTCGGTGAAGGGACTCAGCGTCAAGGCGGGCAAAATCAAGCCGCTGTTCACGACGGACTACTCCACGCCCTCGTCGCAGATTCCCTGTCTGGAGCGCTCGCTGCTCAGCAATCAGTATGGGCTGGATTCCAACTGGGGTGTGGATGTGACCTACGCGCCGAACAAGCAGGACAAGTTCTACCTGCAACTCTTTGCCAATGACCGCGCTTCAGCCTCCAAGAGCATGACGCACCGCGATGTTTACCGCGACGGGCGCGGGCTGAAGGGCGAGTTCGGATGGGAGGATAAGTTCTTCGCCATCGCGGGAGTCTCGCACAAGTACGCCGTGACGGAGCGCGGCTACCGGCAGCTCTCCGCGCAGTACATGCACGACTTCGACAACAGCTACGACCACGGCACGGCACGCGGTGCCAACTACTATGGGGCGAATGTGAAGGATGCCCTCTCCCTCGGGTACGAGTGGAAGCAGGATCGCCTGCGCGTCATCAGCAATGTGGTCGCTTCCTTCGAGATGGCGCGCTCGGCTTCGGGCTACAGCAACAATAATCTGGGCTGGGAGTTGGAGCCGATTTACACGCTCTGCCCGCATGCGGATTTGGTGCTGCGCTATGTGGGGATGACGGGGCGCCGCGCCTGCAAGCTGGGCGCCGACCGCTACATCACCCGCCAGTGCGACGAGGCAAGCTGGGTCGACAGCGCGCACAGTTTTTACGTGGGTCTCGATCTCTATGCTTCTGCGGTGAACAAGAACGCGCTCAAGTGGATGTTCGGTGCGGAGTACACCACCGCCCGCCTCGGCGGCAGCGATTGCTACAACGGCTGGGAATACAGCAGCGCCATCCGCTGGAACTTCTGAGCCAAGCGCCTTCCCCACCGCCCGAGCATCGCCGCTCGGGCGTTTTTTGTCCGGCGGTTTTTGCTCAGCAGCGGGCTTAGTCTCCCCGGTCGGCGCGGGGGTGAGCCTCGCGGTAGACCTGCATGAGCCGCGCCTTGGTCACGTGCGTGTAGATCTGCGTGGTGGAGAGCGAGGCATGCCCCAGCAGCTCCTGCACGGCGCGCAGGTCGGCGCCCGCATCAAGCAGGTGCGTGGCGAAGGTGTGGCGCAGTTTGTGCGGCGAAATGTGGAAGGGAATCTCGCTGCAACGCAGGTACTTATCCAGCATGAGCTGCACGCTGCGCCCGGTCATACGCCGCCCCAGGCGGCTGATGAAGAGCGGTCCGCTCTCGCCCAGCCCGGCCATGCGGCGGTAGGTCGCCACCGCCTCGCGCGCATACTCGCCCACGGGCACGAGCCGCACCTTGCGCCCCTTGCCCAGCACGCGCAGGCAGCCGTCGCCGCTGCGCAGGGCATCCGCATCCAAGCCCACCAGCTCACTCAAGCGCATGCCACAGGCGTAGAACAGCTCCAGAATGGCCGCATCGCGGTAGGGCAGCCAGTCGGGGCTCTTCTTGTCGGGCGGCAGCTGCAGGGGCAGCGCCAGCAGCGCCTCCATCTGCCGCAGGCTCAGGTGCACGGGCAGACTCTGCGCCGCCTTGGGCAGCCGCAGCCCCGCCAGCGGGTTAACCGCCAAGCCCTCGCGGCGCATGAGGTAGCTGTAGAAGGAGCGCAGGGCGGCGAAGCGCAGGCGGATGGTGGCGGGTTTGAGCTGCTGCTCGGTCGACTCGCAGAGCCAGGCGCGGAAGTCCTCCGCGCTGCACTCGCTCCAGGCGCGCTGCGCGGGTTGCAGCCAACGGCGGAACTGCGCGAGCGCGCGGGCGTAGGCTTCCACCGTGCGCGGCGAGGCTCCGCGCTCGGTCTCCTGGTACTCCAGAAAGCGGAGCACCAACGCCGTCTCCGGGTCGACTTCGGGCACGGCGCCATCATAGCACGGCGGCGCGGCGAAAAAAAGGCTTTTCTCCACCGCCGGGCGGGTGTACAATGGGCGGCGTGAAGCCTTGTTCCCTGCTCCTGCTGCCTGTGGCGCTCTGCCTGCTCGCCGGATGCGGCAAGTCGGAGAAGGAACGTGCCGCCCGCGCCGAGCAGTTCACCACCTCCACCAAACCCGCGCCCAACCCGCAGCGCGAGGAGCTCGAAACGCTGATTCGCCAAGACACGGCGGCGCCCACGACCCTCCACGGCGCGCCCAAGTTCGAGCTCTACAGCGAGTACAAGGGCGAGGACATCCGCCAAGTGACGGGAGTCTCCGGGCGCAGCCTGCTGCTGTGCTTCACGGCGCCCTGGTGCCCCCACTGCACGAAGATGCGCCGCTCGCTCAAGCGGCTGGCCGAGGCGGAGCAGAGCCGGGTGCAGGTGGTGGAGGTCAACGCCGATGCCTACCCCGCGCTGGCCGAGCAGTTTTCCGTCACCAAGGTGCCCACCACCATTTTCTACACCGAGGGGGTGCGGCTGCGCAGCATCGTGGGCTCCTACACCTCCGAGAGTCTGCGCAAGTTCCTGCACAACCTGCTCTCGCGCGCCGAGGATCCTTCCTGAACACATCCCGATACCACCATGCGATTTCTCACCGGACTTCAACCGAGCGGTCAGCTCCACATCGGCAACTATTTCGGAGCCATTCAACCCGCCGTGCAGCTGCAGGAGCAGGGCGAGGGCTTTTACTTCATCGCCAACTACCACGCGATGACCACCATGGAGAGCGCCGCCAAGCTGCGCGAGAACACCCGCGGGCTGGCCGTGGATTTCCTCGCCTGCGGGCTCGACCCCAAGAAGTCGGTTTTCTTCGCCCAGAGCGCCGTGCCCGAGGTCAACGAGCTGGCGTGGATTCTCTCTACCGTTTGTCCCATGGGGCTGCTGGAGCGCTGCCACAGCTACAAGGAGAAGATGGCCAAGGGTTTTGCCGCCTCGCACGCGCTCTTTGCCTACCCCGCGCTCATGGCGGCCGACATCCTGCTCTACAACAGCGATGCCGTGCCCGTGGGCAAGGACCAGAAGCAGCACCTGGAGGTCACGCGTGATTTGGCCGGCAAGATGAACGATACCTTCGGCGAGGAGCTCTTCAAGCTGCCCGAGCCCATCATCAGCGAGGTGACGGCGGTCGTGCCCGGGCTCGACGGGCAGAAGATGAGCAAGAGCTACGGCAACACCCTGCCCATCTTCGGCGAGGAAAAGGCGCTGCGCAAGCTCATCAATAAGAAGGTGGTGACGGATGCCACCCCGCTGGAGGCTCCTAAGCCTACCGAGGGCTCCATCATTCTGGCGCTCTACAAGCTCTTTGCGAGCCCCGAGCAATACGCGGACATGGTGGCGCGCCACCGTGCCGGCGGTGTGGGCTACGGACAGTTCAAGAAAGAGCTCTTCGAGGCCTACTGGGAGTTCTTCCGCCCCGCCCGCGAGCGCCGCGAGCAGATTCTCGCCCATCCCGAGTATGTGGACGAGGTGCTGACGCAGGGGGCCGCCCGCGCCCGCGAGGAGGCGGCCGCCACCCTGAGCCGCGTCCGCAAGGCCGTGGGTCTGGAGTGGTTGTGAGAGCATCCCCCGCCGCGCATAGCCGGCCGCCGAGCCCGCCAACGGCGCGCGACCAGGCGCCTGATGCCACCAAAGCAAACGCGCACGCCTGAGACAGGCGTGCGCGTTTGCTCTTTTCGGAAAAAGAG
>CAMACY010000008.1 GCA_945831585.1 uncultured bacterium
GAGATAATGCTATCTGTCCGGCTCATTATCGTGACTCCAGCCCCTCTGTTCAGGCATGGCAAGCATTTTGTTAATGCCTTCGAGCCTGATTTATTAACAGAGCTTACATTCAAAATTCCACCTCCCTTTACCGGCTCCACCCCTGCATCAGATACAGTTGGCTGTTCACGCAGCGGGATTCGCCGCCCTCCGCCGGGGTGAAATGCAGTTCCCAGGTGCTGGCATAAAGCTCGCCCCATTCGCCGCTGTACACGGTGAAATCATCACTGACTGCCAGCTTGCAGAATTCGCGGTAGGGTTCTGGGGCAAGCTCCACCGGAGGCATGCGCAGCGGGGTCTTTCTGGTATACTCGCAGGCCTTCAGCTGAAATGTACCCTCGGGGTAATCCAGCGGCACCACCAGCACGGCCTTGTAGATGCCGGGTTGGAAATCCTCGCGCAGCACGAGGGTAGGTTTATCCGGCAGCGGGGGGAGCAGAGCATCCAGCCCCTCGCGGGTGGGATTGGTCGCCAGCGCAGCCAGCCCCTCATCCAGCAGCTGTAATTCTTTAAGTTCAAAAGCCGATGGCACTTGATCACTTCCCCAATGGTGGCATCTCTTGTAAATTTCCCATCCATTCCGGAGGGGCTTCTGCCATATATGATCATCCTCGCGCATGATAAAGCTTTCAGCGCCCAGATGATGTTCGCCCATGCGGCGCAGGAGGTCGAGATGCGGAGCCACCTTCGCCCCGGGAGTCAGCACCACATGGCATGCGGCGCGCAACTTATACTCCAGCAACAACTCCGGAGCCTCTGCTGCCAGTTTCTCCACATTCGGAGCGGCATCGGTAAGTTGTTCATCAGCGGAAATGCACATTGAGGAATCCACATACATCAACTTTTTCCACTCTTTCACCGCAGGGGACATCTGCGATTCATCCTCCATGGTATAGAAACTGAAGCCCAGCGGCACCGCCATGCCAGGCATATTCGCCGGCGTCATCTCGTCCGTCAGCCGATGCTCCCTCGCAAAGTCATCGTAACACAAAAAAAAAGACGAAGCTAACGCACTTGCAACAAGGCAGACACACATTCCGACTCCCGCTATTGGCGTCCACAACCAGGCCCACCACACATGGTACTGGTGCTTCATGAGACGCACAATCGTAAGCACCACCAGCCAGAGCGGCAGACCTAAGAAAAGCAGAAGCTGCGTTATCTGCAAAGGAATGGAAAGCTGCCCCAGCCAGTACCGTTTCTCGACATCGGCCCCCATAGACACAGCGCACAGGCACGCCAGACCGGCAAAGCAAATAATACTCCCGACCAGAGCCACCACCGGCAACACCCAGTTGCATCCCAGAACAAAGCGCAACACTTTCGCAAACTTTTTCATAACTTATTTTTCTTTAATCGATACAGAGTCCGAAAGAGCCCTTTACTCCTGGTCGCGGGATGCGCGCAGATAGGCATTGGGTGGAATGGGCTCGGCGGGGGCATCCCCGCACTGCCATGTGAGCTGCACATGCCCGCTGCTGCTGCTGCCCTGCACCACCGTCAGACAGACGGCGTGCAGCCCCGCGCTGAGGGGAATGCCGCCCTGCCCGCTCTCGGGGGCAGCTTCCTCCGCATTGGGACAGGCCGAGGAGCTCGCCCAAGTGCCCGGGCGGTAGGAGGCATCGGCATCGATGAGGGCGAAGCGGTGCATGCGCATGTAGGCGCGGCTGCCCGCTGCCGCCGAGGTGCGCAGGGCAAAGCGCCACAGCCCGTCGCGCGGAATGCGCAGGTAGCCGCGAAACTCGGTGATGCTGCCGGGTGGGAGCTCCGCCTCACCGGGGGCAGACACGGCGCGCTGCTCCGCGGCGGCAGCCTGCGGCAGCGTGTCGAACTCGGGTACCCAGGGCGTGCTCCCCGCCACGCAGCGCATCTCCCAGCCGGGAGCATGAGCCGTCACTTCCTCGGCGGGCACGGGGAGCTTGTCGTAGCAGCGCGCTGCACGGCATGGGTTGCGACGCGCCCCGGCGGCCGGGTCACGCACATAGTCGTAGGGGCGGCGAGCGTAGAGAACGGCGCGCCGGAGCTCGGGCATGAGCGCGGCGTAGCGCGGGGCGAGGTTCTGTGCCTCGTGCGTGTCGGTCAAGGTGTCGTAAATCTCAAAATCCTCTCCGCCGGTGCGGATGCCGCAGCGAATCGCCTTGAGACTGCGCCCCTCCGCATCGCGGAAATAGAGCACCTGTTGCTCGCCGCGCGGGTGCTTGTCGCGCCCCGGGGCAAAGCCGGGGTAGCGCGGCGTGTGTCCCGCGAAGAAATATTCGCTGTACACGATGTTGCCGCTCAGGCTTTCTTGCTCGCCGCGCAGCAGCGGCAGCAGCGACACCCCGTCGCAACGCATGGGCTTCGGCAGACCCGCCAAGTCGGCAAACGTCGCCATCCAATCCTGAAACTGCGAGGGCTCGGTGCTCACGGCTCCTCGGCGAATCAGCCCGGGTCCCCACACCAGACAGGGCACGCGCAGCCCACCCTCCAGCACATCGCGTTTGATACCGTCCAGCGGACCGAAACTGCGAAAAAAGGCGGGATTCTGCGCGGGAGCCGGGTGCCCGGGGCTCGGCGGCACGGCGCCGGGCTCGTTGTGCGGTCCATTGTCGCTGGTGAACACCACCAGCGTGTTGCGCTCGATGCCCAAATCGCGGCAGAGTTGCAGCAGGTCGCCCACGGCGGCATCCACGCGCGCCACCATCGTCGCATGGCGGGGTGGAGCCGCCGAGCTGTCCCCCCATTGGCGGTAGGCGGGCTCCACATAGCTATCCCAGGCGCCTTGCGTAGCCGTGTTAATCATGGCATGCGGGCGTCCGAGCCATTGCACCCCGCCGTGCAGTCCCCCGCCCGGGGGGTAGGGACAGGCGGGCAGCGCGAGGCGCGCGTGGGGTGCCGTCAGCGTCAGCGCCAAGAAAAAGGGCTGCTGCGGGTGGGCACGCCGAGTCTCCTCAATCCATTTTTTTGCGCGGGCGGTAAACAGATCCGTGCTGTAGCAGTTGTCGAGCTCCCCGGTCACGGCGCGCTCACCGTCCCACACCACATTGCCGCTGCGGTCAGCGCCCGGCTCCTCCTTGGGATAGTGGCGATGCCCCGCGATGTGGTTGGCATAGCCGAAGAAGTAGTCGAAGCCACGCTTGGTAGGCCAGGCCGGGCAGCTCTGCGGCGTGCCGCCCCCCTCCTGCCCGCCGGCAATGCCCCACTTGCCGATGAGTGCCGTGGCATAGCCGGCCTGCTTCAACACCCCGGCCAGCGTGTGCGAGTTCTCCAGCGCCGCATCAAAATTGTTGTTGCGCACCACCTCGGCATGCCCCTGATGCACCCCGCTGAAGAGCGACGCCCGCGCCGGGGCACAGACGGGCGCGGCGGTGTAGTGGCGGCTCAGCTGCACCCCCGTCTGCGCCATTTCGGCCAGCCTGGGCGTGGAGATGCGCGGTTGCTGCGCCGCTTCTCCGCTCAGCGACAAATCGCCCCAGCCCAAATCATCCGTCAGGATGAGCATCACGTTCGGCTTGGGCGCTGCCGCCAGCAGCCCCGCCGCACTCAGCAAGAGCCCCAGAAGATACAATCCCCTCATGTCTACATTCTAGCGCAAACACGAGATGCAGGCAAGCATGCTTTCGGCAATCCGGAGCAGCGCCGCCGCTCCCAAAGCCTCGGGGCGACAGGATTCGAACCTGCGACATCCGGCTCCCAAAGCCGGCGCTCTACCAGGCTGAGCTACGCCCCGTCGCCGTTGCCGAGTCGCTCGACGAGCTCAGCACGCGGGCACAAAAAAAATGGCTCGGGACGGGATCGAACCGCCGACACGAGGATTTTCAGTCCTCTGCTCTACCAACTGAGCTACCGAGCCATTCTGCAAATCCATCGCTGATGGAGTGCGGGGCTGATTATACCGGGCAGGCGGCCGTTTAGCAAGAAAAAAGTGGCAAGATGAGCATATTTTTTTTGTTTGCCCCGCCTGAGCTCCATCAAAAGGGACGGAAACCAGTAAGCGGGGCGCTGCATTTCCTCGCGCAGGCTCGTTCGGTATCATCTGCGATTCGGTAGCCCCCACTTTCGCCGACATGGCGCATTTGCAGGTTGAAGCGAGGGAAAGCCCATGCTAGAATACCGCCGATATGAGGACACTGAACGAGCTGCGGACGGAAATTGACCGCGTGGATGCCCAGCTGGTGGAACTGCTGAAGGAGCGCGCCGCCTGCGTGCACGAGGTGGGTCTGCTGAAACAGGCCGAGGGTGCCCCGACCTTTGTGCCCGAGCGCGAGAGTGCCCTCATCAGCAAGCTGCTGCGCCTCAACAACGGCGTGTTGCCGGAGAAGAGCCTGCTGGCCATCTGGCGGCAGATTGTCAGCTGTTCGTTCTTTTTGGAGGGCGGCATGAGCATCGCTTACCTCGGCCCGGAGGGAACCTGGAGCCATCAGGCGGCGCGCAACCGCTTCGGCGACAGCGTCACCCTGCTCCCCTACCCCTCGTTCCGGCATGTGTTTTCCGCTGTGGAGCGCGGCGAGGCCGATTACGGCGTCATTCCCATTGAAAACAGCACGGATGGCAACGTGTCGCAGGCGATGGACAATTTTGCCCACAGCCCGCTGCGCATCTGTGCGCAGATTCACCAGTCGGTGCAGAACTGCCTGATGGCGAACTGCGAGCGCATCCGCATCCGCACGATTTACACCCACCCGCAGGTGCTGGGTCAATGCCGCGACTGGCTGCGGCAGAACTTCCCGCATGCGGAACAGGTAGCCACCGCCTCGACGACCGCTGCGGCGCTCTACGCCGCCGAGCATGCGGAGGAGGGGGCGGCGGCGCTCGGCAGCCCCATGGCGGCGGGACAGTATGGTCTGCGCATCTTGGCGGAGAATATTCAGGACAATGCAGACAACACCACGCGTTTTGCCGTCATCGGCAAGCAGGGCACGCAGCCCGGCGGGCACGACCGCACGACCCTGTGCTTCAGCGTCCCTCATGTGGCGGGCAGCTTGGTGAATGTGTTGCTGCATTTTCAGAAGTTCGGCATCAACCTGCTTTGTCTGGATTCGCGCCCGACGCGCGACACGGCGTGGGAGTACCTGTTCTTCGCCGATGTCGAGGGGCATGAGCTTGCCGAGCCGCTCAAAAGCTGTTTGGAGGAGATGCGCCGCGACTGTGCCACGTTCAAGGTGTTGGGCTCGTACCCGGAGTTGTAAGCCATGTCGTTTACGCAGTCCCAGGCCTTGCAAATGCTGCGCCATGCCCGCCGGAGCGGGCGGCTGCCGCACGCGCTGCTGGTGACGGGCAGCGAGGAGGCGGGGACGCACCGCCTGGTGTTGGCGCTGGCCGAGGAGCTGAACGGCGCGCGGGCCGAGTCGCCGGAGCTGCTGCGACACCCCATGTGCCGCGTGCTGCGCCCGAGCTCCAAGAGCCGTCGTATCCTCATCGAGGACGTGCGCGCGGTGGAGCCCTTTCTGGCGCTGCGGGCGCAGGAGGGCGAGACGAAACTGGTGATTCTGCTGGAGGCCGACCGCATGATGGAGGAGGCCGCCAACGCCTTCCTCAAGACGCTGGAGGAGCCCCCGCCCCAAACGCTGATTGTGCTGCTGACGGAGCTGCCGAACCGCTTGTTGCCCACGATTCTCTCGCGCTGCGTGCGCGTGGAACTTCGCGAGCCCTCGGGGCTGCGGCTCAGCGAGGTGCAGCGACTCTTCCTGCCGGCAGTGGTCTCGGCGCTGAGCCAGCTGGGCTCGGATGTGGCGGCGCTGGCGCTGCGCGTGGATATGCAGCAGCTGATGGCCGAGCGGCGCGAGCAGATTACGGCCCGCCTGACTGCCGCGCTCCGAAGCGAGGCCAAAGCCATCGCCGAGGGAACGGATGTGCGCGATTGGGAGGCACAGCAGAAGGATGCGACGGCGGCGCTCATCGAGACAGAATGCCTCGCGGAGCGTGAACAATTGCTGGAGCTACTGGCGCTTTGCATGGGGCAGGCGGTGCTGCTCGCCTCGCAAGCGCCCGATGTGCAGCCGCTGTTCCCCGAGCTGGCAAGCGTGGCGCAGCAGCACCGCCCCGTCGAGCTGCTGCGGCGCATGCGCGCGCTGGAGGGGCTGCGCGCCGACCTCAGCTTCAATGTGCACGAGGCGCTAGCGCTCGATGCACGCTTCCTCGAACTCATCGGCAATCTTACTTCATTATGAATAGTATGACAGGATTCGGAGCGGCAACGGCTCCGTTGGGTGGTGCGAGTATCCGCGTGGAAATCAGCGGCGTGAACCGCAAGCAGACGGAGGTGGCCGTGGCGCTACCGCGCCCGTGGAGCGAGCTGGAGGGCGAGCTGCGCGAGGCTGTGGCGCAGGCGGTGTCCCGCGGGCGCGTGAATGTGAGCCTGACGCTGCAACACGGCGCTCAGGACGCCGGGGCGCTCACCCTCAACCGCTCCAAGCTGGACGCGCTCAAGGGCATCTTGGAGCAGTTGGGTGAGCAGCTGGGGCAAGCCCCCGCGCTGTCGCTGGACGCGCTGCTGCGTCTGGGTATTGTGGGCGAGGAGACGGAATCCGACATTCCCTTGGAGGAGGTTCGCACGGCAGCCTTGGCGGCGGTGCGCGAAGCGCTGGCGGCCTTCACCAAACTGCGCGCGCAGGAGGGCGAGCATCTCCGGCGCGATTTGCTGGCGCGCATCGGCACCCTGCGCAGCTTCCGCCAAGAGCTGGGCACACGCGCCGCCGGGGTGGCGCTGCGCCATCGCGAGCAGCTGCTCAAGCGCCTGGCGGAGTCCGGTCTGCCGCTGCCGGAGGACGATGAGCGCATCATCAAGGAAATTGCGCTCTACGCCGACCGCTGCGATGTGACGGAGGAGATGACGCGCCTGGAATCACACCTCGCACAGTTTGAAAAGCTCTGCGGCAGAGACGAGGCCGTAGGTCGCACGTTGGATTTCCTCTGCCAGGAGATTTTCCGCGAGCTGAACACCACGGGCTCCAAGGCCAATGATGCCGAGCTGGCGCAGCTGGTGGTCAACGCCAAGACGGAGTTGGAAAAGATTCGCGAGCAAGTTCAAAACGTTGAATAACAGCATGAAACTGGGTACACTTCTGATTGTGTCGGGGCCCTCGGGCTCGGGGAAAACCACGCTGTGCCGCCGGGCGGAGGCGGCGGGGCTCACGGGCTACTCCGTCTCCTGCACCACACGGGCTCCCCGCCCGGGCGAGCGCCCGGATGTGGACTACCACTTCCTCTCGCCGAGCGATTTTGCGGACAAGGTGCGCGCCGGGGAATTTCTGGAGCATGCCACCGTACACGGCAACAGCTATGGCACCCTCAAGGCGGACATCATCGAGCTGCTGCAGGCGGGTAAAAACGTGGTGATGGATATTGACGTGCAGGGGGCGGCGAGCATCCGCTCCTGCCCCGACCCCATCATCCGCCGCGCCTACGCCGATGTCTACATCCGCGTGCCGGCGGCGGAGCTGGAGGCGCGCCTGCGTGGGCGGCAAACGGATGCCGAGGAGGTCATCCGCCTGCGCCTGCACAATGCGGCGATGGAGGATGCCCGGCTGGGCGAATATCAGTTCTGCCTCGTCTCCGGTGACCGCGAGCAGGATTACGCGCGCTTTACCGCGCTGCTGGCGACGCTCGACATGCGCTGCAGCCTGCTGGGATGAGCCCTCACACGCGCAGGAACAGCCGACGGCGGTACAGGAGCCACAGCAGCAGCCAGAACAGTGCGTAGCGGATGAGGGCCGCGGGCAGCGCCTGCTCGGGCAGCGGCAGAAAAGCCAGCACGCCCTCCCACAGGCTCTGCCCCGTGGGCAGGTAGAAATTGCTCAACACATAGGCCAAGAGCGCGTTGGAGCCGATGACGATGAGTGGGTAGGCCGCGCGGTGCAGCTGCGGCAGCAGGTCGAAAAGCGCGTGGCAGAGCGCCAGCAGCAGCAGGCACCAGCCCCCCGCCCACAGCACCATGGTGCTCGTGAACAAGTGCTTGATGATGGGCGTATCCCCGCGCAGGAGCCAGCCCGCCGCTGCGCAGCCCAGCCCCCCGAGGCTGAGCAAGAGCAGAGCGCGCCAACCGCGCAGGCGCTGCAGCGCACAGCCGCCCAGAGCCCCCATGAGGGTGATGGCGCCGAAAGCGGGCGCTGTCGCAATCCAGGTGTAGGGCGTGCCGTCCTGCCACGAGCCCTGCAAGGCGCAGTCGATAGCGTGGGCGATGTTCGCCTCGGGCAGAAAGAGCCCCGCCGCCTGACCCGCGTAGGGAACAGGCTTGAGCAGGAACCAATACCCGAGCAGCAGCCCGGCGCAGCTGAGCAGCATCCCCCGCACACGGCAGCAGGAGAGCACGACAGCGGTGATGAGGTAGCCCTCCGCAATGGCCTGCAGGGTGTTGCAGAAGAGGCTGCGATGCGCCCCTGCCAGCCCGAGCAGATTTCCCTGCACCACCATCCCCAGCACAAAGAGCAGCAGCACGCGACGCGCCACGCGAAGCGCCGTGCGCCACCCTGCCCCCTCGCGGCGGTACTTGGCAAAGGAAAAGGGCATGGATGCCCCGCAGATGAACAGAAAGAGCGGCATGACCAAATCCCAGCAGGTGAAGCCGGTGCCCCAATCGGCATGGCGCAACTGCGCTGCGAGCCACTCGGGCGCTACACCGCCGTTGAGTGCCGCCGCCGTCAGCAAAAGCAGCGAAGCCCCGCCGCTCAGAAAGAACATGTCGGCGCCGCGCAGCACATCAATACTGCGGAGCCGGGGCGCAGGAGTGTTGCTCATGGCAGATCAGGTCCGGGGCCGGTGTAGGGTTGCACCTGCCCGCTCGTCAGATCGAGGGTGGGGTCATAATAAGGCGTCTCCACGCCGAAAAGCCCCAGCAGGGTGTGGAACAGGTGTTCATGCCCCACGCGCAGGTTGGCATGGTGCTTTAGCCCTCGCAGCGCCTCGGCCACATGGGGGTGCAGCGCCTCAAACTCCGGCGACCAGAGCACAAAAGCCCCCACGCGGCTGCCCGTGGTGCGGTGGTAAGGCACGCGATCCTCGCCGAGCCCGGCGCGCCCCCACAGCCCGTCGTGCCCCAGATACTCGCCGTGGTCGCTGATGTAGACATACACCCAGGGGCGCCCCGACAGCGCCTCGGCCACACGGCGGAAGAATTCATCGGTGTAATGGATGGTGCTGTCGTAGGCATTGTTGACCTCCTCGGCACGCGCCGCCGGATTCTCGAAGGAATCCACGGCGGGGGCGAATGGCGGGTTCTTGCGGTCGAAGTGCTCAAAGGGAACGTGACTGCCCTCGTTGTTGACAAAGAACACGAGATTTTCCCGAGGATGCTCCGCCAGCACCTGCTGCATCTGCGGCACCGTGGTCCAAGGCGAGCCGGGAGCGTTGAAACGTTGGCGGCTCACGCGGGTCAGCACGCGCACCACGCGATCGTACTTGAGCTGCTGGGCGCAGCGCCGCCCGAAGAACGAGTACACCGAAAAACCGTTAGCGGCAAAGAGGTCGAGCACCGAACCCGTGGTGGGCTGCGTGGCGGGGTCGCGGTCGGTGATGGCGCGGCGGCCGTTGGTCAGGATGACCAGCTCGGCCTGGCAGGTGTCGCAGGCGGCGGAGATGCAGTTCGACCAATTCACCAAGCGGCTCTGCCGCCGCAACCAAGGGGTGGTGTCGCGCTCGTAGCCGTTTAGGCTCATGCGGTCGGCGCGGATACTCTCGCCGACATGCAGCACCAAAACCACCGACTCATTCCCCTGCAGGGTGCGGATGCTCGAGGGGCGCCAAGCCGGAGACGGCAGACTCTCGGCCTGCGTGATGGTCTCCTGATTGACAGAAAGCGCCTCGACCAACGCATCAACCAACGCGACCGCCTCGGTCGCCGGCCAGAAATACTGCGGCGTGCGGTGTTTGGGTGGCACACACGTTCCCGCCAACAGCGCCAGCGCCACCCACAGCACCCCCATGCGAAACAGCGCCGGACGCGAACAGGGGCGCAGGATGCGGTGCAGCGCACAGGACACCGCTGCCGCCACCAGCGCCGACAAAAGCGCCAGCAGCGCATTGCCCGGCGTGCAATAGGAGAAAAACTCCTCCTGCGAGGCCTCCAGCGTCTCGGCCAGCACCAGGGAATTGATGCTGGAGCCGTATTCAAGCATCCCGATGGCCTGCCCGAACTCCAAGAAAAGGAACAGCCCCCACAGCAGCCCGGCGCCCCAACGGCCGAGCAAGGCCGGCGCGAGGCACATGCAGCCCAGCGTCATGAACACGGCCAAGCCCAGCTGCCATGGCGCAGCATAAGCGAACAGGTTGACCCCGTTGAGCAGCACCGCCAGCCCTAGCAAGGCCCACAAGCGCGGTACGCCCACGGAATCCGACATCCCCACACGCCCCGAGAACCAACGCAACAGCGGCAAGGAAAGCAAGGCACCCCAGGCGCACAGCCCCCAATCGCCCCACACGAAGGGCTCGCGCCACGAGCGCAGGCTCTGCACGGCAGCGTAGACCGGCAAGGCCAACGCCGCCACAGCAAAAAACAGGGGCGAGAGGAGCAAGCGGCGCATGGCTTACGCACCGTGCTTGCCGCAGCCGCACTCGCCCTCACCATGCTTGTGCTTGCCGCAGCACTCGCCCTCACCGTGCTTGTGCTTGCCGCAGCATTCGCCCTCGCCGTGCTTGCAGGACTCCTTGTCGCAGTCCTCGCAGTCGCCGTGGCAGCCACCGCCGCAGGAGCAGCTGCTCATCTGCTGCGTGAGGGTGGCGGCCACCTCCTCGTCCGTGGGGGCGCAGCCCTTCTGAATGGCCAGCACAAGGTATTGCTGCACGGTGGCAATCATTTCCTCCACCTGCTGATTGGCCTCCAAAAATCCCTTGCACAGCTCATTCTCCACCACGGCGGCGCGCAGCTTGTCGAACTCCGCTAGCTCCGCTTCCGAGGGGCTCATGCCCGCTTGGTGCTTCTCACGCAGCTTTTCGCCGTACTCATTGAGGCGGCGGAACAAATCCGTCGCTGCCGGATTCTGGTAAAAGAGCCCGATGCGTGCCTTGGCCGCAACCACTTTCTGATTTTGCGCAAAGGCAGACGCGAGATTCGTCACATGTGCCACCAACTCGGGGGTTAGGGAGGTATTTGCCATAACGGGGAGATGCTAGCACATCGCCGCCCGGCAGGCAATGAGGAATCGTGTCTCCCGCGCCCCCGTTCCGGCAAGAAAGTACACAAAAATGAAATTTTCGTCTAAAAGGGCTGTTGACGCAAGGCGGGGAATCGTGTAGAGTAAAGGACAGCAGAAACCCCATTTGCGGGGTTCCTTTTTACTTTCATCCACCTCTTCACCTCCGTGTACTCGAACGAATCCTTTCTCCTGCAACTCCTGGTCGAATCGGGAGCCATCGATCAGGGCACCTTGGACGCGATTTCAGCCCAACTCTCTCCGCTGGACAGCGTCATTACCTATTTGGTGAACAACAACTACCTGACAGGTGAATACATCGCTCAGGTGGCGGCGGCTAACTCCGGCTTGGAATATGTCGATTTGGCGGCTTTCGAGGTCGACCCCAGCATCATCGCCGGCGTCAAGGGCGAACTGGCGCGCCGCGTCGGCTTCCTGCCCATCGGCGACGACGGCTTTTCGCTGCAAGTCGCTCTGGCCGACCCCTTCGACATGCAGACCATGGACAGCCTGCCGCAGTTCCTGGGGCGCGATGTCAGCTTCTTCGTCTGCTCGGAGCAAGGGCTCAAAAAGGCGCTGGACAAGTATTACCCCGAAAAGACCAAATTTGCCAAGGGCGACACCGAGGGACCCATCATCGAGCTGGTGGAGAACATGTTTAACGAGGCGCACGAGATGCGCGCCTCGGATATCCACATCGAACCGATGGAGGATCGCGTGCGCATGCGCTACCGCATCGACGGTCGCCTGGTCGAGGTGGCCAACCACCCCAAGAAACTGCTCGGTCCCATCGTGGCTCGCCTCAAGGTGATGAGCAGCTCCATGAGTATCGCCGAGAAGCGCGTCCCGCAGGACGGACGCATCGAGATGGACCTGCGCGACGGCGCACACATTGACCTCCGTGTCAGCACGGTGCCGACCAACCACGGCGAATCGGTCGTCATGCGTATTCTCGACAAGAGCGCCCTCTCCCTCGGGCTGCCGCAGCTCGGCTTCCTTTCCGACGACCAAGCCACCTTCGACCGTCTGGTTACCCTGCCCGACGGCGTGATTCTCGTCACGGGTCCCACGGGTTCGGGTAAGACGACCACCCTCTACGCCTGCCTGAACCACCTCAACCGCCCCGACAAAAAGATTATCACCGCCGAAGATCCCGTCGAGTACGAGATGAGCGGCATCAACCAGGTGATGATCCGCAGCGAAATCGGCATGACCTTCGCCGCCGCTCTGCGTGCCATGTTGCGCCAGGCGCCCAACATCATCATGATCGGCGAAATTCGCGACGGCGAGACCGCCGCCATCGCCATCCAGGCCGCCATGACCGGTCACCTCGTGCTCTCCACCCTGCACACCAACGACGCCCCCTCCTCCGTGGCGCGTCTGGCCGACATGGGGGTCGATCGCTTCCTCATCGCCTCGGCCGTGCGCGCCATCATGGCGCAGCGCCTGTGCCGCAGCCTCTGCTCCGCCTGCAAGATGGAGGGCAGCCTGACGCCCAAGCAAGCCTCCACGCTGGGAATTGACCCCAACCACCCCGTCATGGTCGCCCGCCCCGGCGGCTGCGAAAAATGCCGAGGCAAGGGTATGCGCGGGCGACTCGGCATCTTTGAAATCTTCCAAGTCACGGACGACGTGCGCGGGCTCATCAACTCCAACCTCACCTCGGCGCAGCTGCGCAAGAAAGCCCGCGAGCTGGGCATGCGCACCCTGCGTGAGGACGGCATCCGCAAGGTTCTTGCCGGCATGACCACCGCCGACGAAGTCATCCGCGTCACCAACGGCGACGCCAGCTAACCCCCTTTCCCACCACCACACCCCATCACAACAGACATGAACAACGACTTAGCCATTGATGTATTCATCAACAACGGCATGTTGGACAAGGCCACGTCCAAGGACATCCGGGATGAAATGGCCAACAGCGGCAAGGAACTGTGGGAAACGCTCATCGACTTCGGCATTCTGAGCAGCCCCGAAGATTTTTGGAGCATCATCGCCAACGAAGTCGGCGCTCAATTCATCTCGCTGGCCGACTTTGTCCCCCCGCGCGAGGTGCTCGACATGCTGCCGGCGGCGCAAGCACGCCTGCACGGCGCCCTGCCCGTGGAATACCGCGAGGGCGAGGGGCTCTACGTCTGCCTGGAGGATCCGCTGAATCCGCAGACGGTCGACGACCTGCGCATGAGCACCGGCAAGGATATTTACCTGTACGTTGCGGCGGACTACGAGGTGCGCGCCCGGCTGCAGGAGTGCTACGGCGGCGCCGAGGCCGCCATGGACGACCTGCTGGGCGAAATGAGCACCATGAGTGTCTCCTCCGACGGCGCAGATGAGGCCAACGCCGCCCCCATCATCAAATTCGTCAACCTCGTCATCACCCAGGCCATCAAGGAAAAAGCCTCGGATATTCACCTGGAACCCTTTGAAAAAGAGTTCAAGATTCGCTACCGCGTCGACGGTGCCCTGTACGAAATGGCTCCGCCCCCCGTCCACTTGGCCAACCCCGTCATCTCGCGCGTCAAGGTCATGGCCGGCATGAACATCGCTGAGCGCCGCGTGCCGCAAGACGGACGCATCGTCATGAAGATGGGCAAGGTCAGCGTCGACATGCGTGTCAACTCCCTGCCCACCCAGTACGGTGAGTCCGTGGTGCTCCGTGTGCTCGACCGCAACAGCGTGGCGCTCGACCTCAACAACCTCAACCTGCCCCCGCAGCTGCACGAATACATCGTCGACACCGTCAACAAGCCCAACGGCATCTTTGTCGTCACCGGCCCCACGGGCTCGGGCAAAACGACGACTCTGTATGCGGCACTGCGCGAGGTCAACACCGAGGACTCCAAGCTGCTCACCGCCGAGGATCCCGTGGAATACGACATCGACGGCATTGTGCAGGTACCCATCAACGAAGCCATCGGCGTGACCTTCCCCCGCGTGCTGCGCGCCTTCCTCCGCCAGGACCCCGACCGCATTCTCGTGGGCGAAATCCGCGACAAGGACACCGCGCAGATTGCCATTCAGGCGGCTCTGACGGGTCACTTGGTGCTCTCCACCCTGCACACGAACGACGCCGCCGGCGCCGTCACCCGATTTGTGGACATGGGGGTGCAGCCCTTCCTGCTCTCCGCCACCTTGCTGGGCGTGCTGGGTCAGCGCCTCGTGCGTACCATCTGCCCCTACTGCAAGACGGCCTACCGCCCCTCCAACAGTCTGCTCAACCAGCTGGGCATCAACCCCGCCCTCATCGGCAATCAGCAGTTCTTTACGGGCGGGCGCTGCGACAAGTGTGCCAACACGGGCTACAAGGGGCGCAAGGGCATCCACGAGCTGCTCAAGGTCACCGACCCCATCCGCGAGCTCATCACGCAGAACGTCCCCTCCGTGGTACTCCGTCAAAAAGCCATCGAGCTGGGCATGACCACCCTGCGCCAGGACGGCATCCAAAACATCTTTGAGGGCAATACCACCATCGAAGAAGTGCTTAAATACACCTAATGGCTTGACGCTCTCCCCCGCATCTGCTATCTTCACATCATCATCCCTTTCTAACCACACTCTCACCTATGCCTAATTTCAAATACACCGCGCTGGATCAGAACGGTAATGAGAAGACCGGCTTCATTTCCGCCGATTCCAAAATTGCCGCTATTGAGCAGATCCGCGCGCAGGGGCTGCTCGTGCGCGAATGCGTCGAAAGCTCCAAGAACGCCCCCGCCGCAGCCAAGAAAAAAGATTCCAAAGCCAAGGCTCCCAAGAAAGAAAAGACCAAAGGCAAGGCAGGCGGCAGTGTCAAGCAGAAGGAGATGATGGTGTTCTCCCGCCAGCTGGCCACCCTGATCAGTGCGGGATTGCCCCTGCTCCAAAGCCTCAATGTCTTGGGTAAGCAGGAGCCCAACGCCAACCTCCGCGCCACCATCACGGCGCTGAGCGATGCCGTGCAGGGCGGATCCACCTTCTCCGAAGCCCTCTCGGCCTACCCCAAGATGTTCAACAAGCTCTTTGTGAACATGGTCAAAGCCGGTGAGGTCGGCGGTGTGCTTGAGGTCGTGCTCAACCGTCTGGCCGAGTATCAGGAAAAGGCCAACCGCCTGCGCGGCAAGCTGGTTTCCGCCATGGTGTACCCCACCATCATCATGGTGATTGCCGTGGGCATTCTCGTCTTCCTCATGCTGGTCATCGTGCCCAAGTTCAAGGAAATGTTCGAGGGGCAGAACATGGAGTTGCCCGCCCTCTCGCAATTCGTCTTCAACTTCTCGGACAACTGCATGGCCGACAGTTTGATTCCTCTGGTGCCTAACGCCGTGCTCTTCCTCATCCTGGTGATGATTGCCATCGTCGGTATCCACTTCTGGAAGAAAACACCCAAGGGCGGACGCATCGTCGACAACGCCATGCTCAAGCTGCCCAAGGTCGGCCATCTGAACAAGGTGAGCGCCGTTGCCCGCTTCTCGCGCACCTTCGGCACCCTCGTTTCCTCCGGTGTGCCCATCCTGCAAGCGCTGCTCATCACCCGCGATACCGCCGGCAATGTCGTCGTGGCCGATGCCATTACCAAGATTCACGACTCGGTGCGCGAGGGTGAGTCCATCGTCACCCCCATGAGCACCAGCCCCGTCTTCCCGCCGATGATGATTTCCATGGTCGACGTGGGTGAGGAAACCGGTCAGCTGCCCGACATGCTCATGAAGGTCGCCGAGGTCTACGATGAGGAAGTCGACAACTCCGTCACCGCCCTCACCGCTATGCTGGAGCCGCTCATGATTGTGTTCCTCGCCGTTGTGGTCGGCAGCATCGTGTTGGCCATGTTCATGCCGATGATGGAAATCATCAAAAATGTCTGATTCTCTAACCCGCTGCGGCGCTGCTCCCCGGCAGCGCCGCAGACGGGAGCTGTTTCACCCCCGCGCTCCACAGAACTTATGAAGATTCCCCCTTTCACCACCGCGACCAAGGGTTTTACGCTCATTGAAATCCTCATCGCTACGGCCATTCTCGCTGCGCTGGCGGCGGGCATGTGGGAAGCCTCGGCCTACGCCAAAGCTCGCGGTCTGAAGAACACCGCCACCGCCCAGGTGCAGCTGCTCGAGACCGCCATGAATGCCTACCGCACCGACAGCGGCGGCACCCTCCCCTTCGGACGAGGCGATGAATACAGCTCCCACGTGCTCTACAAGACGCTTTTCTGCGACCACGACAACGATGGCGAACCCGACACCATCGACGGCGCAACCGCCATGCCCTACTGCCCGACGCTGGTCATTGTCAAAAAACATGACACCGAAAATCAGGAAGGCATCCCCTGCATGAAGTATAAAATCTCGGCCAAGGGAGAGGGCGGCAAGCGCGTCAGCGGCAAATACTACCTCATCATTGACCCCTGGGGCAATCCCTACCGCTACCGCCTTGGTTACGAGGTGGAAGATGAGAAAGGCAAGACCGGTCCCGGCATCAACCCCGACTTCGACATCTTCTCCCAAGGTCCCGACGGTTTAGGGCAAGGCAAGACCAACGCCGACGAGGATGCGGATAACGTCACCAACATCCGGAGTTGGAAGTAAGTTCCGTTCCCCTTTTTTCACGCCAAGGCTGCTGCATCTGCAGCCTTTTTACTATCAAGCTTTTTCCATGAACACACAAGCGCTTCTCTTTCTCGCCGCCGTTCCCGCACTCATCGCTCCGGCAGCCATCGCAGCTCCCCAAGGCGACTTTGCTGCCGCGCAGGCTCTTGTGCAGCGTCTGACCCCCGAATACGCCGGGCGCGTCTGTTTTCGCTGCTCACCCGATGTTCCGGTCGGGCAGTTGAGCCGCGAGGGAGACAAACTCCTCATCACCGCCGCCACCACTCGCGAGGCGATTCGCAGCTATGGTTGGTACCTGCGCAACATGGCTCATGTACACTTCTCGTGGAACGGCGATAACCGGAGTGCGGCTGAATTTGTCCTCCCCGAGCAACGCATCACCATCCCGGAGGGGCAAGCCCTCAACTACGCCCTCAACTACTGCACCCTCAGTTACAGCGGAACCCATTGGGACAAAGACAAGTGGGAGCGCGAGCTCGACATCTTCGCCCTCAACGGCTACACCCACATCCTCGTCACCGCCGGGCTCGAAACGGTCTGGAGCAACTTTCTGGAGCGCATCGGCTATCCGAAAGAGCGCATTGCCTCCTTCATCCCCAACCCCGCCTTCAGCGCCTGGTGGAACATGGGCAACCTCGAAGGGATGGGCGGCCCCGTCTCGCCCGTCATCCTGCGCGAAGAAGCCGCATTGGGTCGATTCCTCGTGCAGCGCATGCAGGAGCTAGGCATGACCCCCGTGTTGCAAGCCTTTGTCGGCCTCGTTCCGCACGACCTGGACACGGAAGAAACGCGCGGACATATCATCCGCCAAGGGAACTGGGTGGCCGGTTTCCGCCGCCCCGATGTACTCAACCCCACCGCTCCCGTCTTTGCGCACTATGCCTCCGTATGGTATGAGGAGCTGGAAAAAGTCTACGGCAGCAAGGGCAGCGTGTTAGGGGGTGACCTCTTCCACGAGGGTGGACACACGGGAGGTATTGCACTGGCTGATGCCGCCCGCGCCGTGCAGGCCAGCATGCAGCAAAACGTTCCGGGCGCCATCTGGCTGCTGCAATCCTGGGCGCACAACCCCTCACCGGCCTTCCTGAGCGGCACCGACCCGAAGAAAACCCTCGTCCTGCTGCTCGATAAGGATTTGCGCGCCTCGCACGACCCCTACTACCCCGGCACCCGCCTCGCTCGCGAACATGTGCGCGACTATCCGCATATCTGGTGCGAGCTGGCCAACTTCGGCGGCAACCACGGACTCTTCGGCGGCTTCGGCGTGCTCGAGAACTACGCGCCCGAATCCGACAGCCTCATGGGGCGCGAGTCCTGCCTCTCCCGCGGTCTCGGAATGATTTCCGAGGGCATCGAGACCAACCCCATCTACTACGCCCTGCTCACCGAGCGCATGAATCAGCGCAACGGCCTCATCGATCGCCGAGCCTTCATCAGCAACTATGTGCTCAACCGCTACGGCATTCGGGATGATGCCGCCACGGAGGCTTGGAGCATCCTGGCCGACAGCGTCTACAACCCGACCTCCATGCGCGAAGGGTGCCAAGAGAGCCTGCTCTGCGCCCGCCCCAAGCTGAATGCCAAAACCGCCTCCACCTGGTCCGACGGCAAGCAGTACTACGACTACGCGAAGGTGGAAGAAGCGGCTCGCCTCCTGCTACGCGCCGGCAAGCAGCACCAACTGGGTCAGCAAGAGACCTTCGTTTATGACCTTGCCGATGTGGTGCGCCAGGTGCTCGCCGACCGCGCCCGTGTGTTGCTGCCGCAAATCAAGGACGCTTACGACGCCCGCGATGCAGCGCGTTTTGCCACCACAAGCGAGCAATATCTGCAACTCATCCGCGACACCGCCGTCGTGCTGGCCACCTCGCGGCATTTCCTGCTGGGCAGCTACCTGGAGGGAGCCCGCGCCAAGGGCGGTCAAGATCCCGAAGCCCGTCGCCAGATGGAGCAGAATCTCAAACTCCTGCTCACCACCTGGACCCATGGCAACACCGGGCTCAACGACTACGCCCACCGCCAGCTTGCGGAGATGATGAGCAGCTACTACCTTCCCCGCTGGCAACGTTTCTTCCGCGAAAAGCAGCGGGAACTCAGCGGCGATGCCCCCGTCGAGACCTCCGTCACCGCCGGCGGAGCGGAGTCCAACAACGGACTGGCCGTCTCTTTCAGCTACGAGCAGAATGCCGGCGTCGATGAGATTCAGAACCTCTTCTGGAAGAGCGACATTCCCCTGCTCACCGAAGCGCAGGGCGACATCATCGCGCTGGCGGAACAAATCCTCAACCGCTAATCGAGACAATGATCATCGGAGCAAAATCTGATTTTTTCTAAAAAATCGATTTTGTCGTTCGGCATTACCCAACATTGGGTAATGCAGTAGCCGGACTTGGGAGAGGTGGGAAGTGCATGGCCACTTCCCACCTCTCCCAAACCCTCCCCCCCCTGGGCTAGGGTAGTATGGTTTTCCCTTCGGGGAAACTTATTTTGCAACCGTTTGTTTAGGCTTTTTGCTTTCTTCTCTCTTCTTATCGGCTTTCTTGATCTCCGACTTGCCTGTCGCTATCCAATCTCTTACTTGAGCATTTAGTCTGGCCTTATGCTCGCTATTGCTGCTACTTTGTGACTCTTTCCCTTTGCTCGCAATTGATGATAACGGGTCTGAGTCAAATCTTCGGACATACGTAAAGTCGCTGCGATGCACATATATAACTGAGTTCTGACTTCTCGACGTCCGAATCCGGCAAATCTTTTCCCGCTTCTTCGCCCACTATCCCAGTTAAATGGTGCCACGCCTACTCAAGCTGCTATCTCTCTTCGGTTAAGATAACCCAACTCCGACAAAGCACACAACAACATTGTTGCAGTTTTCTCTCCTATTCCTTCAACCTGTAGATATAGTAGATAACGATTCTTCAATTCCTCATCGTCTTTTATAAATTGCTCCGCAAAATACAAACTGATACTACCCGTTGATTCAAAAGCCACCCAAACGGGCTTTTGGCTCTTCTCTGTTATGATTGCCTTGGTGAACTTGTTGAAACCAAGCTCGTCATTTGAATAGCGTCGATTTTTGCCCTGTATATAGGCATCTAAGTATTGACTGGATAAATCTACGCCTACATATACATGAGGCTCTTTTGCCTCATTCTCAGGTTCGGACGTTTGAGTCCCATCAATGATTCGAGACGAATCGCGGAGTCGTTTTTTAACGGGAATGAGGGTGGCCCCGACTCGATTTCGGGGCTTTCTCCCTTGTAGGGACGCGGGCGTCCCCTCATCCGGCCTTATATGCAGTTTCTGTTCGTACAGTCGGGATTTCCCCTCGAACTTCCCTTCCCACGGTTTGTTACCTCCCCGCAGTTATGGTTCAGGTCTGGGATTCCGCATCATCGCGGCTCCGCGCGGACCTTCACCGCAGTGCGCATATCGCGTCGGTCGTACACAGCAAGGCAATCGCCCATTGGCGATTGCCTTGAGAGCGGATGGGGTGGGATTCGAACCCACGGAGGGCGCAAACCCTCGGCGGTTTTCAAGACCGCTGCCTTAAACCACTCGACCACCCATCCTTTTCATGGCTTGTCAAGCGACTGCCGACGAAGCCCATCCTAGCGCGGACGAAGCGTGCTGGCAAGCCTATTTTGCGTGTGCGCCCCAAATGAGCCCGCCGCCGCTGCGGCGAACAGGGCGGCGCCCCCGGTGGAAGCACCGCCCTGTCAAATCGTTGCGAAAGCGCCGTGGCTTACTTCTCGCTCAGGGAGCCGATGCCGGGCAACACCTTGCCCTCCAGCAGCTCAAGGGAGGCACCGCCGCCCGTGGAGCAGAAGGAGAGCTTGTCGGCCACCTTGAACTTCTTAGCCGCCGTCACGGAATCACCGCCGCCCACGATGGTGGTAGCGTTGCCCTCGGCGAGGCACTCGGCAATCGCCTTGGTGCCCTTGGCGAAGGAATCGAGCTCGAACACCCCCAGCGGACCGTTCCAAAGCACGGTCTTGGCGCTGCGGAGAATAGCGCAGAACTCCTCGATAGCCTTGTCGCCGATGTCGATGCCCATGCCACCCTCGGGAACCTCGCCACCCTCGGCCCAGGGAGCGGTGCAGTGCGTCTCAGCACCCTCCTCAAACTTGAAGGAGTAGCGCGTATCAGCGGGCAGGATGAACTTGACACCCTTGGACGCGGCATCGGCCAGAATGCTGTTGGCCAGGTCGAGCTTGTCGGCCTCAATCTTGGAAGCGCCGACCTTGTGCCCCTGCGCCGCCAGGAAGGTGTTGGCCATCGCACCGCCGATGAGGAAGGTCTGGCTCTTCTCCATCAGCTTGGAGAGCACCTGAATCTTGTCCGAAACCTTGGCACCACCCATAATCACCACGAAGGGTTGCTCGGGGTTCGCCAGCTTACCCTCCAAGTACTCCAGCTCGTGCTCGATGAGGAAGCCCATGGCGGACTTCTCGGCAAAATGGGTCACGCCCTCGGTGGAGGCGTGGGCACGGTGTGCGGAACCGAACGCATCGTTGACAAAGAGCGTCGCATCGCCCAGCAGCGCCTTGGCAAACTCGGGGTCGTTCTTCTTCTCCTTCTTGTCGAAGCGCACATTGTCCAGCAACAGCACATCGCCGTCCTTGAGCGCCTTGCGCGCGGCGGTGGCCGCCTCGCCGATCGTCTCGGGCACGAAGGCCACGGGCTGCCCCAGGTGCCCGGCCAAGCACTCGGCGGCCGCTTTCAGGGAGAACTCGGGCTGGTAGCCCGTGCCGTCCGGACGGCCGAGGTGGGAGCAGAGAACCACGCGCGCACCGTTGCTGACAAGGTGCTTGATGGTGGGCAGCGCGGCAACAATGCGGGCATCGTTGGTGATGACGCCATCCTTCATGGGAACATTGAAGTCCACGCGGACGAGGACTTCCTTACCGGCGACCTCGAGGTCGCGAACAGTCAGTTTAGCCATAGTTATGTTAGGTTGAGAGGGTGGAACAGGCTCGCAGCAAAGGCGGCACGCGGGTATGATAGCGGAACAATGCGCGTTTTTCAAGGGAAAATATCGCCCCGCAGCGCTCTTGCGGCGCGCGGCGGTGTCCGAAAACGCGCGCGCCCCGACCGCCGGACAGCGGTCGGGGCGTCGAAGGCTCCCGGCGAGAGCGGCTTAATAGCTGCGGGCCCAGAGCACGCGGCGGGTCGTGGGGCGCCCCGTGAGGATACAGGGAGCCTCCGGACCGCAGCCCATCTCGCCCTGCGGGATGCAGCGGATGCTGATGCGCAAGCTCTTGGCCAGCTCCTCCTCCTGCTCGGGGCTACCGTCCCAGGGGCAGAGCAACCAGTCCGCATCGCCCTCGCCGGCGAAATTCGCCTTCAGCTCCTCCAGGCTCGAGCAGGGGCGGATGTGGCTGTCGCGGAAGTTCTGCTGGCGCTGCAGCAGGCTGTTCTGGATGTCGCCCAACAGCCCGACAATGCCGGCGACAAAGTCATCCTCGGGCATGAAACTCTTTTCGTTGCTCGCGGCATCGCGGCGGGCGAGGCAGACACTGCCCTTCTCCAGATCGCGCGGGCCGATTTCCACACGCAGGGGCACGCCCTTCTTCACCCACTCCCACTTCTTCGTGCCGCCGTTGAGGTCGCGGTCATCGACCTGCACGCGAATGGGCAGGCCGCAGAAGCTCTGCGCGGCCAGCTTGTCGGCCAGCGCGGCGCAGTGGTCGAGAATGGCCTGCCGTGTCTCGGCCTTGGGCGTGACGGGGATGATGACCACCTGGCGCGGCGCCACACGGGGCGGGCACACCAGACCGTCGTCGTCCGAATGCGCCATGATGAGCGTGCCGATCATGCGGGTGGACACACCCCAGGAGGTCGTCCACGCGAACTGACGCTCGTTGTTGCGCCCGGCAAAGGAGATGTTCTGCGCCTTGGCGAAGTTCTGCCCCAGGAAATGCGAGGTGCCGGCCTGAATCGCCTTGCGATCCTGCACCATGGCCTCCACCGTGAAGGTGCGCACGGCGCCGGGGAAACGCTCGTGCTCCGTCTTTTCGCCGGGGATGGAGGGAACGGCGAGCACCTCGCGCTGGAAGTTCTCATACACCTTGTGCATGGTGGCGGTCTCAGCCTCGGCCTCCTCGCGCGTCTCGTGGGCGGTGTGCCCCTCCTGCCACAGGAACTCCGCCGTGCGCAGGAAAATACGCGGGCGCATCTCCCAGCGCATCACGTTGCACCACTGGTTGACCTTGAAGGGCAAATCGCGGTAGCTCTCCAGCCAGCGCGAGAACGCGGCGCCGATGACCGTCTCCGAGGTGGGGCGAATCACATACTTGTCCGTCAGCTCACCCGCCGGCAGCATCTTGGTCTTGCCGGTCTCGGGGTCCTTGACGGCCTCCAGACGGTGGTGCGTCACCACGGCGCATTCCGTGGCAAATCCCTCGGCGTGCTCGGCCTCTTTCTCCAGGTAGGAGACGGGAATGAGCATGGGGAAATAGGCGTTCGTGTGCCCCGTGCGCTTGAACTCGGCATCGAGCTGCTGCTGAATCAGCTCCCAAATGGCGTAGCCCCACGGCTTGATGACCATGCAGCCGCGCACTTCGGAGTTCTCCGCCATGTCGGCGGCCTTGATGACTTGCTGGTACCACTCGGGGAAATTCTCAGCCCGGGTCGGGGAGATTGCGTGTTGCTGTGCCATGAGGGGGATTTTAGTGGGTTGCGATGAATTGTCAACGATTTTAGTAGGGCGCGTGGCTCCGGCAGCGGTGGTTCAGGCAGGCGAGCGCCACCATCAGCAGCGCCATCAGCCACAGCCCCAGCACCAAAAAGAACACCGTCAGCACGCAGGCCACCGCCAAGCTGACGCCGTGCATGCGCCGGGGCGAATCGATCAGCCCGTGCATGATCTGCCCGCCGTCCAAGGGGAAAACCGGCAGCAGATTCAGCACCGACCACCAGGCGCAAACCTCGGTGAGAAAGGCAAAAAACATCAGCGCCGCGGGCGAGCCCAGCTCCCAGGCTCCGGCGGGCACCTGCCCCAACATAAAATGCAGCGCCAGGAAGCCCCCCACGCGCATATCGCCCACATAGGCACAGAGCAGCAACACACCCAGCGCCCCCGTCAACAGCGAAGTCATCGGTCCCGCCAGGGTCATCAGCACTCCCTGCAGGCGGGTTAGCCGCGTGTCGGGGTTGTTGCAGTCGCCGCCCAGCCACGCGAGGTAAATCTCCGGCTCGCCCCCGCCCAACAGCCGCCCCGTCAGCGCGTGCCCCATCTCGTGGCTCAGCAGGCAGAGAAACCCCGCGATGATGAAGAGCGCCACGCCGAACAGGTGCTGCATGCTGGCGGTGCCGAACACACCACCCAACACGGCCAGCGTCAGCCAAAGCGAGGGGTGGATGCTCACCCGAACGCCGAAGAGAGAGAAGCGAATCATCGCCCGCCATTCTGCCGCAGCGGCGCAAGGCGGGCAAGCCCCCAATGCAACATGCGCCCGCTCATGACATATTTTTCTTAGAGCGAACGCCGAGCTCGCGCTGCAAGGCTACCGCGCGGTCGACGCCGAGCGCGCCCCGCCTTCCTGCGCCCCTTCTACGCCTGAGCCCACGACGGCGCATCAGCCAAGCCGCTGCGCCAGCAGCTCCGCCGAAGTTCGCACACACTCGGGGCACGGCACCCGCATGCCCTTGGCCACAAAGCGGCAAATGCGCGCGCCGCAGCGCGCCTCAAAGGCCTCGGCCATCTCCTCCGCCTGTTCCGGCAGTATCTGCATGGCGCTGTAGAGCGAGCCGCAGACCCCACCGGGCGAGCCGCCCTTGCCGCAACTCTTCAGCGATTCGGCCAAATCCGCGCGACCGAACGCGTGGCAGATGGTCTGGGCACAGTTGTACGGATTGCGATACATGCTGACGGCTGTTTCAACGCGATTCATGCCCCGAGGGTAGCAGCACTGCGCCCGCGCGTCAAGCATTCCCGCGCGGGTGACGCAAATCCTACTTGACGGCTGCCGCGCCTTGCTCCAACATGTTGTTGTGAAATTCCACCCGTTTTCCCTCTTAGCGGTGCTGCTCGCTCTGAGCGGGGCAGCCTGCGCTCCCAAAACGACCGACCCCGAACAGCTCCGCGCCATGCACGAGCAGAACGAGGCTCTGAGGCAGGACATCAACCGCATGCAGGCGCTCATCGAGCAGGCGGGGGAGGATGTCCCCGGGCTTGCGGAGCAGATTACCGCCGCTGAAACCGAGGCCGCCGCCCATATCAAGGAGCTGGACGCCCTGGACTCCCGCGAGACGCAGCTGCGCCTGCGCACCATCGAATTGCAAGACAGGTTGGATGCCTTCCGCGCCTCGTTCCGCATGATGCAGAGTGAAATTGCCAACAGCCGCCGCTCATGAGCCTCGCCACCAACAGCCCCAAGCCGCAGGGCACCCCCCGCATCCCCATTCGTCCCGTGCCCTCCCCCCTGCCCGGCTCCCCGGAGAACGCAGACGACAAGACGACCAAACCAAGCGCCGACCCAGCCGCCGAACACGTGAGCGCCGAGGTCAAGACGGACACCACGCCCGCGCCGCAAGAGAAGGCGCCAAGCAGCACTCCCGACACCGAGAACAAGACCGCGCGCAAGCACGAGCGCGGCGGTCTGCTGCTCGACTGTCTGTTGGTGCTCCTGCTGACCGGTGCGCTGGGCGGCGGTATCTGGTACCTCCAGCGCGAGCTGGCCAAATACCGCATCCCCGGGCCGATGGAACAGGCTGCCGCGGCCAATGTGGAGCTCTGCCGCCAGCGCGAGGAGCTGCAGCCCGCCGCCTACCATGCGGACGAACAACTCCACCTGCGCCGCCGTCTCGCCGCCCTCGTGCAGAAAAACGAGGAGCTTAAGCGCCGTATCGAGGATAAGAAGCAGGCCATCGAAACCCAACATCAAAAAGTGCTGGCGGTGCAGCATGAAATCCGCCAGGAGGACAAAACCGCCCGCAGCGTGGCGCGCGGACTGCTGCCAGGCATGGCCATCGGCGACGCCAGCACCACCACGGGGCGCATCTACAACAACGCCGTGATCTACCGTTTGGAGAGAGGGCTTATCACCCTGCGCACGCCCGAGGGGCAGGCGCGCTTCCCCACCAACATTCTGGTGAAGGACAGCCTGCCCGACATCGCGCGCTATGCCTTCGGACTGGATGATATGGTGGACATGAGCGACTTTGAAGTAACGAGCGACCAGCCCGCTCCCAAACCCCGCAAGGGCAAGCTCATCCCCGCCAAAAGCGCCCCCAAGGCGGACAGCTCCCCCGCGGCGAGCAGCCCCACGGACTACGAGCCGACGGCCGGAGCCCCCGTAGTGGACACCAACGGCAACGCCACCACCACCCTGACGGCTCCCCCCGAGGACGAGCCAACGAGCGAGGCACCCGTGCAGAGCTGGCAGCCCCCCACCGGCGAGCTCCCGCTCTGAGAACCGCTGTTCCCGACACACAGGGGCGCGCCCTCCCGCAAGGAAGGGCGCGCCCCTGTGTGTCGGCAGCATCCGCAGCATCAGGCCGTTCGGTCGCGGCATGCAGCCGTGCGCGGCAACGCCTCAGTAATCGCGCCGCAGCAGATAATCGCTGATAGCCAGGAGAGGCTCGCGGCGCTTGGCGGAAAAGACCTCCAGCGCGGCTCGCGCCGAAGCCGTCAGCGCGCGCGCCTCGGCGCGCGCCGCCTCCAGCCCCATAAGCGCGGGATAAGTCGCCTTCTGCTCGCGGGCATCCTTGCCGATGCTCTTGCCCATCACCTCGGGGGTCGAAATCACATCGAGAATATCGTCAATAATCTGAAAGGCCAACCCGAGGTCGTGCCCGTAATCGGTGAGCGCCTCGAGCTGCTCGGCGGTGCATCCGGCTGACATACCGCCCAGACGCACGGACGCCATCAGCAGCGCGGCCGTCTTGCCCTTGTGGATGGCGCGCAGCTCATCGAGGCTCAGGCGGCGCCCCTCGCCCTCCAGATCGAGCACCTGCCCGCCCACGAGATTGAGACTACCCGTGCGGTAGGCCAACTCAGCCACGTAGTCCCCCACATCGTAGCGCTCATTGCCCGGCACGCGGGCAAGAATCGCGAAAGCCTCCGTCAACAGGGCATCGCCCGCCAGCACCGCAATTCCCTCGCCGAACACCTTGTGGTTCGTGGGGCGACCACGGCGCAGGTCATCGTTGTCCATGCAAGGCAAATCATCGTGGATGAGGGTGTAGGTGTGCAGCACCTCGAGAGCGCAAGCCGCATTGAGCGCCGCCTCCTCACTGCCGCCGCAAGCCTTGGCCGCCTGCAAGCAAAGTAGCGGGCGAATGCGCTTGCCGCCCGCAAAGAGGCTGTAGCGCATGGCCTTATGCAGCGTGGTGGGTGCCACATCCTCCCCCGGCAGAAGCGCATCCAAACGCGCCTCCACCTTGGCAGCACAGTCCGCGACGAGAGCCTTGATATCCATGGCAAGAGCAAATGGAGCCAAACTTACGCCTGCACCAGCAGCTCGGCAATCTGCACGGCGTTGAGCGCCGCGCCCTTGCGCACCTGGTCGCCCACCACCCAGAGGTTCAGGGCGTTCTCCACCGCCAAATCCTTGCGGATGCGACCGACGTAGCAGGTGTCGCCGTTGGTGGAATCCAGCGGCGTGGGCCACACATTGTTGGCCGGGTCATCCATGAGCGCCACACCGGGCATGCCCGCGTAGCAGGCGCGCGCGCCCTCCGCATCCACCGGCTTCTCGAACTGCGCGATGCAGGAGATGGAATGGCTGCGGTACACGGGCACACGCACGCAGGTGCAGGTGACATTCAGCTCCGGCAAGCCCATAATCTTGCGACCCTCGTTGAGCATCTTGAGCTCCTCCTTGGTGTAGCCGCTGTCCGTGAACGCGTCGATCTGCGGCAGCACGTTGAAGGCAATCTGGCGCGGGTAGGTGTGCATCTCCACGGGGTGCCCGTCGACGATGGCGCGCACCTGGTTCTCCAGCTCGGTGATGCCGTGTTGCCCGCTGCCGCTCACCGCCTGGTAGCTGCTGGCAATAATCGTCTTGAGCCCGTACTTGAGGTGCAGCGGGTAGAGCGCCATCAGGGTGATGATGGTCGTGCAGTTGGGGTTGGCGATGATGTTGCGCGGGTGATTCAGCGCAGCGCTGCCGTTGATTTCCGGCACCACCAGCGGCACATCGGCCTCCTGGCGGAACGCGGAGGAATTGTCGATGACCACGGCGCCCGCCGCTGCCGCGATGGGGGCAAAGCGGCGCGAAATATCCCCCCCGGCGGAGAAGAGCGCGATGTCGACATCGCCGAAGGACGCCTCCGTCAACTCCTCCACCGTGCGCATCTGCCCGCGGAAGCGCACCTGCTTGCCCGCCGAGCGCTTAGAGGCCAGCAGCTTGAGCGAGGCCAGCGGAAAATGGCGGGTCTCAAGGCAAGACAGGATTTCAACGCCCACCGCTCCGGTGGCGCCCACAATGGCTACTCTGGGGGTATTCATGGTCACGTTCACTGGGTGAAATCGGCACCCTCTGCGGGTGCATGCGCACGCGAGTATACAGGAAACGCCCTGCTTTTCAAGCGCAAACCTCTTTTTTCTTGGCAAGCGGGGGGAGATGAGAGTAGAATCCGAGCAGACGCACGAGCGCTTCCCCCCTCTCACCATGTCACAGCCCATTCTCATCGTTATTCCCGCCCGCTATGCCTCCACCCGCCTGCCCGGCAAGCCCCTGGTGAAAATCGCCGGGGTCGAGATGATCAAACGCGTGGCCGACATCGCCGCGAGCATCTGCCGGCACAACGACAACTGCCGCTACGTCGTCGCCACGGATGATCAGCGCATCGTCGACTACT
The DNA here is from genome assembly GCA_945831585.1 of uncultured bacterium. Classification (GTDB taxonomy): domain Bacteria; phylum Verrucomicrobiota; class Verrucomicrobiia; order Verrucomicrobiales; family Akkermansiaceae; genus Akkermansia. Next base: position 28,529 of record CAMACY010000008.1, read on the forward strand.
GCGCGGGCGCCGACATCCCCGCCGTGATGACGAGCGAAAGCTGCCGCAGCGGCACGGAGCGCTGCTGGGATGCCGTGGGGCAGCAGGAAAACGCCCCGGCCTTCATCATCAATCTGCAGGGCGACAACCCACTCTGCCCCCCCTGGGTCATCCAGCAGCTCATCGACGCGTGGAAAAGCGCCCCGGCCGATGTCTTCACCCCCTGCATCCACCTCGACTGGGCAGAGTATGACCGCCTGACGGAGAGCAAGAAAACAACCCCCTACAGCGGCACCACCGTGCTGGTGGACAAGGACGGTTACGCGCTGGCCTTCTCCAAGAGCACCATTCCCGCCATCCGCAAGCCCGAAAAAGCGCGCGAGCTGCTGGAGAAGAGCCCCGTGCGCCGCCATGTCGGCCTCTACGCCTACACCTACGCCGCGCTGAAGAACTACTTCGAGCTGCCCGAATCGGACTACGAAAAGGGCTGCGTGGAGGGGCTGGAGCAGATGCGCTTCCTCTACAACGGGCTGCGAGTCAAGATGGTGGAGGTCAACTACCGCGGGCGCAAGACCACGAGCGGCGTCGACTCCCCCGAGGATGTCGCCCGTGTGGAGGCCATTCTGGCGGAGTACGGTGAGTACGAGCTCTAAGCGCAGCCATGAGCAGCAAAGACAGCCCCAAGCTTCCGCAGCACCTAGCCATCATCATGGATGGCAACGGCCGCTGGGCCGCTCGGCACCGCCTGCCCCGCGCCAAGGGGCACGAGCACGGCGGCAAGACGGTGCAGCGCGTCATCGACCTCTGTCTGGAAAAAGGCATTCCGTGGCTGACCCTCTATGCCTTTTCCACGGAAAACTGGGGACGCTCGGCGCTGGAGGTGAGCGCCCTCATGCACATGCTCAAAAAATACCTGCGCGAGCGACTGCCCGAGATGCAGGAAAAGCAGGTGCGCATGCACGCCATCGGCGAGCTGCACATGCTGCCCGCCGACTGCCGCGAGGAGCTCGACCGCTGCATCCGCGAGACGCAGCACAACCGCGCCCTCAACGTCGTGCTGGCGCTCTCCTACGGCTCGCGGCAGGAAATCACCGCCGCCGCGCGCCGGCTGGCCGAGCAAGTGCAAGCCGGGCAGCTGCAACCCGCCGACATCACCCCGGAGCTGCTGGCGCAGCAGCTCTACACAGCGGGCATGCCCGACCCCGACCTGCTCATCCGCACCAGCGGCGAGCTGCGCCTGAGCAACTACCTGCTCTGGCAGCTCTCCTACGCAGAAATCTACGTCACCGACGTACTTTGGCCGGATTTTGATCGCGACGACCTGGAAGCCGCCCTCGCCTCCTACTCCTCGCGCGAGCGTCGCTTCGGCAAGCGCCGCAGTAAGGGCTAAGCACCGGGAGAGGTGCCGGCTCCTCGCCAAGCGCTAAAAAGGGAGAGACCAAGCGGTCTCTCCCGGTGAGTGATGCGTCTGAATACGCAGGGGCTTACTTCTTCTTCTTGTAGCCGCACTTGGGGCAACTGCCGTCTTTGTCCAGCGCGATACCGCAGAGCGGGCAGCGGTCGATGCTCCCCTTGACCTCAAACTCGCAGGAGGCGGCGTTGACGCCGCTCGTGAAGGTGATTTTGGCGATGTTGAGCTTGTCCTTGAGCAGTGCGTAGACCATCTTGATCATGCCCTCCACCGTCATGGTCTCCTTGGTGACCACCAGGCGGCAGTCGGGGTAGGCGGTGCAGAGCTCGTTGCTGAAGGCCTCGCCCTTCATGGTGTTGGTGCGGTGGCCGTTCTTGATGCCCTGCTTCTCGTAGACATCCAGAATGGCGGGCAGCAGCGGGTCGTCCTCGCGCAGAATCAGCGCGTGGTCGAAGTTTTTGAGGACCTCCCAAGCCGTCTTTTGAATCTCGTTGCAGGGGAACACCATGTTCACGCCCGGCTCCACGCTGTCCTCCACCTCGATGGTGAGCACACCCGTGTGACCGTGCAGATACTGGGCTTCGCCCTGAAAACGATAGAAACGGTGGGCATACTGAATGTCAAGTGTCGTAATACTTCTCATGACTGTAAATAGGTATTGTTCTTTAGCGGTCATGTAACCGCTGAGCCTATTTTATAATTATTCTAATTATAAACAAGCAAAAAAACTATCTTTTCGGCAGAAAAGTGCTAGGGGCGCCCCCGCAGCACCTCCAGCAGTTGCCGCACGGGGAGCCCAATGACGTTGTCGACATCGCCCTCTACGCTCTCGACAATGAGCTCACTTTTTTCCTGCATGGCATAGGCGCCGGCTTTGTCGAGCACGTAGACCTCGCTCAGGTAGCGGCGGATGTCCTCCGCGCTCATGCGGCGGAAGCGCACATAGCTCTTGACGGCAAAATCGCGCCGCTCGCCGCCGGGCATGTACACCGCCACTGCCGTGCACACGCAATGGGTGCGCCCCTGCAGCTCGCGGAGCATGCGCGCGGCGTCGGCCTCGTCGCTCGGTTTGCCGAGGGGGTGCCCGTCGATGAACACGAGCGTATCGGCACCCACCACGGTGTCCCCGGGGTGCTGCGCCGCCACGGCACCTGCCTTGAGGGCGGCATTGCGGGCGCAGAGCTCCTCCGGCGGCAGGGTGGGGTCGTCCAGCTCTTCGCAGGGCAGCGTTTCCACCCGGAACTCGACCCCCTCGCGCTGCAACAGGTCGCGGCGGCGGGGGGACTGGGACGCGAGAATCAGCATCTTACTCGGCGGGGCTCATGCGGTCCAACACGCGGTGGCGCACGTCGTCGGGCAGCTCGTGAATACTTTGGATGGTCGTACCGCGCAGGGTGTTAGCGAGGGCTCGACAGGCGTCGCGATCCTCGCGGCTGGCGAATTCAAGCCCCACAAGGGCGCGCCCGACCACCTCGCCGCTGTACTGGTAGTTGAAGTAGCAGAGGTTGGCGTACTCGCCCATCGCGCGCATGAACTCCGTGAAGGCTCCGGGGCGCTCGGGGAACTCGATGACGAAGAAGACCGGGTGGTGCAGACGCTCGCGGTCGTAGGAAATCATGCGGAAGCGCACATCGGCATCGTTGGTGACATCGCGCGCCTCCAGCCCGAAGCGCGCCAGACGCCGGCGGATGTCTTCGAACTGCTCATCCGTGCCCAGCACGCCGAAGACGGGGTGCTGAATCTCGCCCGCCAGGCGCCCGTACTGCACATCCGTCAGCAACACGCCCTCGGGGATATTTTCAAGGTATTTGAGGATTTCGCCCCGGCGCGTCACCATGGGGATCTGCAGGTAGCGCTGGCGGCGCTTGGGCTCGCTGCTCACCCCGGCGCGTGCTGCAACCACCCCGAAGCGCGAGAAATCCATGTTGGCGCCGGAGAGCACCACCAAGCATTTCTCGCCGGGGCGCAGGCGCCCGGCGGCCTCGTCCTGCAGCAGCGCGGCCAGCCCCATGGCGCCGCTGGGCTCCGTCACCGTGCGGTTGCTCGTCCACAGCGTGCGGATGGCGCGGCAGACCTCCTCGTTGCTCACGGTCACAAAACCATCCAGCAGCTCGCGGCAGATCTCGAACGTGTATTCGCCCGCCTGGCGCACCGCCGTGCCGTCGCAGAACACATCCACATAGGGCAGCACACCGCGCGCGCCGCTCTCCACCGCCAGCTTCATGGAGGCTTGATCGACCCCCTCCACGCCGATGCAGCGGCACTGCGGCCAAAAATGCTTGAACCAGCAGGCGCAGCCCGCAGCCAGCCCACCCCCGCCGATTTGGAGATACACACGGTCAAAGGAGCCCATGCCGCTCATCACCACCTCATCGGCCAGCGTCCCCTGCCCGCCCATGGTGCGCAGGTCGTCGTAGGGGTGGACGAAGGTCAGCCCCTCGGCCTCGGCAAAGGCGTGCGCGGCCGCCGAGGCGGCGTCGTAGGAGTCGCCCGTGAGCACGATGTGCACGTGCTCGCCGCCGTGCATGCGCACGGCGTTCTGCTTGACCTGCGGCGTGGAGCGCGGCATGAAAATATGCGCCCGGCAGCCCAGGCGCGCCGCCGCCAGCGCCACCCCCTGCGCGTGGTTGCCCGCGCTGGCGGCGACCACGCCGCGCGCGCGCTCCTCCGGGGGCAGCTTGGCCATGCAGTTATAGGCGCCGCGCCATTTGTAGGCTTTGATGGGTCCCAGATCCTCGCGCTTGACGAAGACGCGCGCCTGACAGTCGGGCAGGCAGAGCTCCTGCAGTGGCGTGGGGGAGCCGACGGCATACACCCGCTGGCGCGCTTGGAGAATTTCCTCAAAAAGCTGATTGTTCAACTCACTCATATCGTATGGGGGGATTTTACACCCCTCCCCGATGCTTGGCAAGCGTGTTTCTCAGGGGGCGGGCGGCAGAAAATGCCAGGCTCCGGCGGCCACAAGCTCCTCCACCAGCGCTTCGTCCGTCGGCTCGCCTTGCTCGGCGGCCATGCGGAGGTACAGGCGGGCACGCTCGGGGTCGGGGGGCGTGCTCGCGTTGCCCAGCCGGGTGAGCACCGCCATCAGGGTGTAGGCCTGCGGCAGCCCCCCGGCGGCGGCTTCGCCCAGCGCATCGACCGCACGCCGCAAGTCCGGCTCCGTGCCGCGACCGTTAAAGTATAGGTCAGCCAGCGCCACATGGGCGTAAAGGACGCCCTGCTCTGCCAGCTTCCGCAGGCGCGCCATGCCCCGCTCGGGCTCGGGCGGGCAGCCGCGCCCCACCGCCAGACAGTAGGCGTGCGCCACCATGGCGCGGTCAAAGCCGCGGGCCGCCGCCTCGGCATAGAGAGCCGTCACGCGCTCGGCCGGGTAGCTCTGCGGCTCGCGGAGAAAGAGCGCCGCCAGCGTCACCGCCGCTTCCTGGTAGCCGAGCATCACGGCCTCCTGCAAGTGGCGCATGCCGCACGGCACGTCCGGCGGCTCGGTGTCGCCGCGCCCGCTGCTTTCCCAAGCGCCGAGCACCGCCAGCGCTTCCGGCCAATGGCGCTCCGCCGCCCGGCGGAGCAGCTCTTGCGCTCGGGGCTCCCCGAACGCTCCATCGCCGGATTGCGCTAAGAAATACGGAGCTTTGGCGCTGCCGTGGGTATCGGCTTTTTCCCACCAGGAGCGTGCGGTCTCCGGCTGTTCCGACTCGCTGAGCGCGGCGAGGATTTCTTCCAAATACACATTGTTGTTCCGAAGCTCGGAGACCACCTCCGGCGCCGTCAGGTTCTCCTTGCTCAGGCAACCGCTCATCAGCAGGTAGGCCGCGCGCGCTCGCACACTGCCCGCCTTGCAGGCCTCGGTCAGCAGGCGCATCGCCTCGCGCTCGTTCGCGCGACCGCCGAGCCCGGAGGCCGTGTAGGCCGCCAGCTCCAGCATGGCCGGGGCATAGCCGGCGTCCGCCGCCGCTGCGAGCAGCTGCCGCGCCTCTTGCACGGCTTCCCCCGCCGCCGTGCCCGACATCGCGTAGTCGGCCAACTGCTGCGCACGCCACAGCTGCGCCGCCGGAGCTCCCGCCGCAGCCGCCTCGGTCATCAGGCGCAGGTAATCCTGCTCCGTTCCCCCGGCATCCAGCACCGCCTGCACCGCCGGGAAGTAGTCATCGGCGCCCTGCTCCGCCATCATCTGCAAGGCTGCCCGCAGCGCCGCAGCGGCATCGGGCACGGGCGCGGCAGGAAGGGGCGCGGCGCCCGCCTCCTCCGCCGACAGGGGAAGGGCGCACAAAAGCACCGCCATCAGCAGGGAATGTCTCATCACATCGGTATCATACCCGAGCTTAGGGGCGGCGACAAGCCTCTTCTGCGCATGGGGGAGCCTCGCGCCGTAGGATCAGCGCCCACGTATGCCATCATTTTCTCTTGACAAAACTCGTCCTTTGTCGCCCCTTTATAGGAAAAGCGCGCTTCGCTACCATGTCACACACGCTCATCATCGCCGAAAAACCCAGTGTTGCCTCCGACCTTGCCCGCGTTTTGGGCAAAAAGCTCGGCAAGTTTACCCGAGATGAGGAGGCGGGATGCTTCCGCAATGAGACCTTGCTCATCACCTCTGCCGTGGGTCATTTGGTGGAGCAGAAGAAGCCGCAGACGGAGGACGGCAAGAGCTTGCCCTGGCGCATGGACTGTTTGCCTGTCATGCCTGCCACGATGGAGCTGGAGCCCATCGCCCGCTCGGCGGATCGCCTGCGCAAGGTGCTGCGGCTGGCGCGCAGCAGGGATGTGGCGGCGCTGGTCAATGCCTGCGATGCCGGGCGCGAGGGAGAGCTGATTTTCCGCAACATTATCCGCTACGGCAAGATTCGCAAGCCCATCTCCCGCCTGTGGATGCAGAGCATGACGGATGATTCCATCCTCGAGGCTTGGGGCTCGCTCAAGACCGATGCGGAGATGCAGCACTTGGCGGATGCCGCCGTCTGCCGCTCCGAGTCCGACTGGCTGGTGGGGCTGAACAGCACACGCGCCCTCACCGTGCTGCAAAGCGGCGCGGGCGGTTTCAATGTCACCCCGGCGGGGCGTGTCCAAACGCCGACGCTGGCTATCCTCGCCGCGCGGCAGAAGGAAATCCTTGCCTTTACCCCGGAACCCTACTTTGAGGTGCACGCCACCTTTGCTGCGGCGGCGGGCACCTACGAGGGGCGCTGGTTCAACCCCGCCCACCGCCGCAACGAGCAGGCTCCCCAGCGCACCCGGGAGCGCCTGTGGAGCCGGGAGGAGGCCGAGGCTATTGCCGCGCGCTGCCAAGGGGCTCCCGCCGTGGTGGAGGAGACGCGCAAGCCGGTTTCCATGCCCGCTCCCCTGCTCTTCGACCTCACCTCGCTGCAAAAAGAGGCGAGCAACCGCTTCGGCTTCTCGGCGCGGCGCACCCTGCAACTGGCGCAGGAGTGCTATGAAAAGCACAAGGTGCTGACCTACCCGCGCACGGATTCCAAGTTCCTGCCCAATGATTACCTGAAGGTGGCCACGCGCACGGTGGCGGCGCTGGGCGAGGCGCTGCCCGAGTTCGCGGGCTTCACGCGCCTGATTCTCGACGAGCGCCGCATCCGCCCCAACAAGCGGGTGTTCGACAGCAGCAAGGTCAGCGACCACTTTGCCATCATCCCCACGGGGCGCATCGTGCCGCTCACGGGAGATACCGCCAAGATTTTCACCCTCGTGGTGCAGCGTTTCCTCGGTGTGTTCATGCCCAATGCCGAGTTCGAGGATACTGAGCGCACCACCATCGTGACCACGGCGCAGGCGCGTGACTGCTTCTCCACCCACGGCCGTGTGCAGCTTTCCGCCGGCTGGCGCGCGCTCTACGGCACCGAGCGCCGCAAAAAGGACGAGCTCTGCGCCGTTGCCCCCGGCGAGCAGGTGCACACCGCCGCCGTAGCCGTGCACGATGAGCAGACCAAGCCCCCCGCCGCCTACACCGAGGCGACCCTGCTCACAGCGATGGAGACGGCGGGCAAGCTGGTGGAGGACGATGATTTGGCCGATGCCATGAAGGAGCGCGGGCTGGGCACGCCCGCGACGCGCGCCGCCATCATCGAGGGGCTGCTGACGCAGGAATACATTGCCCGCGAGGGCAAGGAGCTCATCGCCACCCGCCGCGGCATGGACCTCATCGACCTGCTGCAGAAAATCGGCCTGGGGGCGCTCTCCAGTCCGGAGCTGACGGGCGATTGGGAATACCGCCTCAAGCAGATGGAGAACGGCAAGCTGGAGCGCGAGCGCTTCATGAAGGACATCCGCACCTACACGACCGAGATTGTCGACGCCGTGCGCAACTACATGAGCGAGGGGCGCAACCCCGACTTGGATGTCGACTGCCCGGCCTGCCATGCCCACGGGCTCAGCAGCCGCGTGGATGCCGTCTCCTGCCACGCCTGCAAGTTCCGCATCCGCCGCGTACACGCCGGGCTCAGCCTGAGCGATGAGCAGCTCACCCGCCTCATCACCGAGGGCAGTCTTCCCGTCACGGACGGCTTCCGCTCCAAGTTCGGCAAACCCTTCAAAGCGGGGCTGCGTCTCGTGCCCCCCGCCACGGAGCGCGCCTCGTGGAAAGCCGAGTTCACCTTCGAGGAGGAGCGCGCCGAGAAGCGCGAGCAGCCCACCGTCCCCGCCGGTACCATCGAGGTTCCCGGGCAGGGCGCCCTCGCCCTGCAGGAGAGCGAGAAGCAGTGGAGCGTGCCCGACATGCAGCTGACGGGCGGGCGCAAGGGCTTTTCGATGTCGCGCAACATCCTCGGCAAGGATATTACCCGCGAGCAGCTGGAGCAGGTGCTGACCCGCGGCAAGACGGAGCTCATCTCCGGCTTTGTCTCGCAGCGCACGCACCGCAGTTTCGATGCCTACCTGGTGCTCGATGCCAAAAAGGGCAATGTGGCTTTCGAGTTCCCTCCGCGCGAGGAGCGCCCCAAAGGCGGCAAGAAGCGCAGCACCGACACCGCCGACAAGAGCACTGCGGACGACGACCTGAGCAGCGCCATCCGCCACGGCAGCATCAAGGTGAAGGGCAAGGGCGAGTACGAGCTGCTGGAGACGCCCGCCGCCTGGCATGTGGACGGGCTGGTCTACGGCAAAAACAGGAAACCCCTCACCGTGCCGCACCTCATGTGTGGCGTCAACATCGATGCCGCCACCGTCACCAAGCTCCTGACCAAGGGTAAGACTGACCTCATCAGCAAGTTTATCTCCTCCAAGAGCGGCAAGAGCTTCGATGCTTACCTCGTCTTTACCCCCGGCAGCGGGCGCGTCAGCTACGAATTTCCCCCGCGCAAAGAGTCATGAGCCTGCTGCGCCGTCTGACGAGTTTTGTTGACGTCTTTACGGGGGGTATCTTCCTCTGCGTCCTGTTGGGGCTGCTGCTGCCCTGCAGCGGGCGCGGCGCAGTGTTCTTTGACGGGCTGACGAATGCGGCCATTGTGCTTCTGTTCTACCTCTACGGGGTCAAGCTCAGCCCCCGCTCCGTGCTGGACGGGCTGCTGCACTGGCGCTTGCAGGCCATGGTGGCGTTCTTCACCTTTGTCTTTTTCCCGCTCTTTATCCTAAGCACGCGCCCGCTCTTCGAGCCCTTCATCGGGCTGCCGCTCTCCATGGGGCTGCTCTATGTGGCCTGCCTGCCCTCCACGGTGCAGAGCAGCATCGCCTTCACCGGGGTGGCGGGGGGCAATATCCCCGCCGCTGTCTGCGCCGCCTCGGTCTCCAGCCTCATCGGTGTGGTGCTGACACCCTTTCTCGTCAGCCTGCTCTTTGCGACGCAGGGCGGCGGTGCCGAGGTCGGGCTGGACAATGTGCTGAACATCTGTCGGCAAATTCTGCTACCCTTCGTGCTGGGGCAGCTCAGTCGTCCTTGGCTGAGCACCTGGGTGCTGCGCCACCGCAAACTCATCGGCTACAACGACAAAGCCACCATCTGGCTGGTGGTCTACACCGCCTTTTCCGCCGCTACGGCGGGGGGCTACTGGGCGCAGTTGCAGTGGGGACAGCTCGGCGGGCTGCTGCTCACCTGCTTCCTGCTGCTCTGCATCATCCACGCCACGACCTATTTCTCCTCCCTATGGCTGGGCTTCAACCGCGCGGATCGCATCACCATCGTGTTCTGCGGCAGCAAGAAGAGTCTGGCGGTCGGCGCGCCCATGATGATGGCCATCTTCGGCGCGCTCGACAACAACCTGCTTCTACCCCTGATGGTGTTCCACCAGGTGCAGCTCATGACCTGCGCCCACCTCGCCCGCCACTGGCACCGCGCGGGCGATGATGACGGCGGCTACTGATTCCGACCATGCCCTCCGCCCTCGCCGCCGCCTTTGTCCGCCTGAGCGCCGACCACCTCGGGGCGCTGCTCGCCATCGCGCTGCTCGGCACCCTCTTTATCCTTGGGGCGCGCCGCCGCCCCCTGCCGCAGCGCCGGGTCTTTGCCCGCGGGCTTGCCATCGCGCTGCTGCTGCTCTGGGCGGGGGAGATTCTCTGGCGAGCCGGCTCGCGAGAATTCCCCCTCTACCCCGACGGGCTGCCCCTGCACTACTGCTCCGTGGCCATGCTGATGGCGGCCGCTGCGCTCTGGTATCGCAGCCCCCTGCTCTGCGGCGCAGTGTTCTTCAGCGTCATGACGGCGAGCATCCAGGCGCTCATCACCCCCGCGCTGGAGCTCGGAGCCCCGTCGCTGCGCTACCTGTTTTTCTTTGCCTCGCACGGCGCACTGCTCATTGCGGCGGCGGCGCTCCCGCTGGCGCTGGGCTGGCGCGCGCGCCGCTGCGACCCGCTCATCACCCTCGCCGTGGGCGATGTGTACCTGCTCGCCGTCCACCCCCTCAACCGCCTGCTGGGCACCAACTACGGCTTCACCCTGCACCCGCCCGTGCCCGGCACCCTGTTGGACTACGCCGGCCCCGCCCCCTGGTACTACCTCGCCCTGCAACTCCCGGCGCTGGCGCTCTTCTACCTGATCTACCCGCTCGTGCGCCGGAACGCAGACCCCATCTCTGACAGCGCAGGCGAGTCCCGGCACGCAGCTTCTCCGAGCAAGGCCGAACTTGACAGCCGATGAGGGGAGGGGTAGAGTAGCGCCATGGAGGATTTGGTACTCACACACAAGGTCGCCAGCTACGAATGCGGCGAGGACCACCTACTCAAGCCCGAATGTTTCATGCTGCTGTGTCAGGAGATGGCCGAGAGCCACGCGCAGCTGCACGGCTTCGGCTACGACTGGGGCATGCAGAGCCGCATGATTTGGGTGGAGGTGCAGGGCTGCTTCGAGTTTCTGCGCCGCCCGACCTGGAAGGAGACGGTGACGCTGCGCACCAACACGGGCACTGCGAGCGCCCTGCAAGCGCGCCGTTTTGTGGAAATGAGCGATACCGAGGGGCGGGTCATTGCGCGGGCGGATTTGCTGTGGGTGCTCATCAACTTTGATACGCGCCGCCCCATCCCCCTGCGCCGCGCCAAGCTCGACCCCTCGGTAACAAGCGAGTGCCCGCCCATCACCACGCCGCTGACGGAGCCGAGCGCGTGGCCTGAGCCGCAGCCCGATGCCGACATCACGGCTCCGCGCCGCGATGTGGACTTCAACGGTCATATCAACAACAGCGCCTACCTGATCTGGGCACTGGATACCCTGCCCGCCGAGGCTCGTCCGGGGGCGGCTCCCGCGCGCTTCCGCCTGCAGTTCCGCCGCGAGAGTTTCTGCGGGGAAAAGCTTCAGGTGAAGCACGCGACCGTTGGAAAGCTAACGCGCCATCTCATCACGGACGGCACGCAGTGCCGCGCCGAGCTGTGCATCGAATGGGCATGAGTTTTGCCGAGCGCATCGATGCGTTGTGCCGCCGTCGCTGCTCCTTTGCGCTCTACACCTTGCCGCAGGAGAACACGGAGCATTTCTGCCTCTGCGAGGGGGAGCCGGAGTCCCGGCTGCAGGGGGAGGGCTTTGTGCTGGCGACCTACGAGGGACGGCGGCTGTTCATCCCCGCGCAGTTCCGCGAGCCACCCCCGCCTGAGCGCTTTGAGCCCCTGCCCCCGCGCCGCCCGCGCGAGCCGGAGACCCGGCGCGAGGACTATGCGGCGCTCTTCCGCCGCTACCACGGGGCTTTAGGCGCCGGGCTGCACAAGGTGGTGCTGGCGCGCACGCGCGATATACCGATTGCCGCCGATTTTTCGCCCTACGCGACCTACCGCATCCCCTGCGCCACGCGCCCGATGGGTTTCAAGGCGCTGGTGCACACGCCCGAACTGGGCACCTGGATTTGCTGCACGCCGGAGATTCTGCTGCGCGGGCGCGGCGAGCGCTGGGAAACGATGGCGCTCGCGGGTACGCGCCCGACGAGCAGCGCCCCTTGGGATGCCAAGAACAGCGGGGAGCAGGCGCTGGTGGCCGACTTTATCCGCCGCTGTGTGCAGCGCCGCGCCGAGGCCGTGGAGGAGCTCCCGCGCGAGACGCTGCCGGGGGGCGACATCGAGCACCTCTGCACGCGCTTTTGCATGCGCATGAACCGCGCCGCAGCGCTGCAACTGCTCGATGAGCTGCCGCCCACCCCTGCGGTGAGCGGTTTTCCCACGGCGCAGGCGCGGGCGCTGATTGCGACCTGCCCCGATATTGAGCGCAGTTGCTACGCCGGCTACCTCGGCGCTTGGGGCGATGAGCGGGTCGACCTGTATGTGACGCTGCGCTGCATGCAGGTGTTCGACCGCTGCTGCCGCCTCTATGCCGGGGGCGGGCTGATGCCTGATTCCCGCGAGGAGGACGAGTGGCGGGAGACGCTCGCCAAGATGCGGGTGATGGAGGAGGCCATGCACGCCGCGAGCCGCTGCTGAGGGCGGGAGGCTCAATGCTGCTGCCGATACGCCTGCAACGCGGCGGCGGCGGCGGCCATCTCGGCCTCGCGCTTGCTAGCGCCCTGCGCCTGCCCCAGCACCCGCCCCTGCCAGTGCACCCGGGCGATGAAGGGTCCCGTACCCGCCGCCTCCGGCGACACAGGCTCGGTGCTGTAGGTGGGGGCTTCGTTGTTGACGGCTTGCAGGAGCTCCAGCAGCTCGCCCTTAAAGTTGACGGCGACGAGCTTCTCGGCGGCGTCCAAACTGGACTGCAGCAGCTTGAGCGCCACGCGGCGCGCTGCGTTGTACTGCGAATCCATCATCACGGCGCCGATGACGCTCTCGAAGGTGTTAGCGCGCACGGAGAGGATGTGGCGCCCGCCGCTCTTTTCCAACTGCGGGCTGAGCCGCAGCTGCTCGCACCAGCCCAGCGCCGCGCACAGCTCACCGAGGTGGCGGCGGCTGACAATACCCGCGCGCATCTTGGTGAGCGTTCCCTCATCGGCCTTGGGAAAGCGGGTGAAAAGCTCGCGGCTCACCACGAGTTCCAGCACGGCATCCCCCAAAAACTCCAGCCGTTCGTAGTGCAGGTTGGTGCTGCGCTTTTGGTCGGCGCTCGGGTGGGTCAGAGCTTGTTCGAGCCAGCTCACATCGTTAAAACGATAGCCCAAGCTCTCTTCGATGACCTCGCGTTGCATGGCCGGGAGTCTAGCACAGCTCGCTTTCCGGCGCAATTGTTTTATCGTCACCTTTTCTGCGTTGACCCGCCGGGCTCTCTGTGGTAGGCTGAGAATCGCGCATGGCTATCTATCAGCGAATAGCTGACGCAGCACCCCCTTTCCCCAACTGGGTATGAGACAAAAAATTTTCGACCTCACAGAACAGGCAGCCTGCACCAAACACTGGCCGGCTTGGCTGGTGCGTTTTGCGGAGAATTGCCTCGGCTTTACCGAGTTCAACCGAGCGCACGACTTGATTGAAGCCGATTTGGAAAACAACTCCTCCGACAACTTCTTCCGGCTGGCCTGCAAGTACATCCCCCTGCACTACGACGTCGAGGGGCTGGAAAACATCCCGAAGGAAGGCCCCTGCGTCATCGTCTGCAACCACCCGCACGGCATGTCCGACGGGCTCATGTTCGGCGATGCGGCCATGCGCGTGCGCAGCGATGTCCGCATCATCTGCAACGAATGGCTCAACTATGTGCGCGCCATGCGCCCCTACACCATTCAGGTGGATGTCTACGGCGGCGATGCCGCTAAGCGCGCCAACATGCGCGGCATGCGCGACACCATCAAGTGGCTGCGCGAGGGGCACTGCATCCTCGTCTTCCCCAGCGGCTCGGCCGCCACCTTCTCCTGCCGCGATGCCCGCGTCATCGACGACCCGTGGCAGACCAACATTGCCTCCATCATCCGCAAGACGGGAGCCACCGTCGTGCCCATGAACATCTCGGGGCGCACGGGCATTCTGTTCCAAATCGTCAGCGTGCTGGCCAAGCCTTACCGCGCCGCGCTGCTGGCGCGCGAAATCAAGCGCGACCAGCGCACACGCCACCGTCTGGTGCTGGGCAAGGCCATCTCCCCCAACACCATCAGCCAGTTGCCCGATGACGAGGCGCTGAGCGATTACCTGCGCCTGAGCAGCATGCTGCTGCGCTACCCGCTCGTCGCGCCGACGCTCACGACGCCGGAGCGCAAGATGGAGCCCATCGACCCGCCCGAGGATGCCGAGGTACTGCAGCGCGAGCTGGATGCCTGTGCCGACAACATTCTTTACAGCAACGACAGCTCCGGGCTGGTGGTCTATGCACTGGAGGCCGCCAAGGTGCCCCGCCTGATGCACGAAATCGGCGTGCAACGCGAGCGAACCTACCGCGCTGTCGGCGAGGGCTCGGGCAAGGCCTGCGATCTGGATGCCTACGACGATCACTATGTGCACCTCGTCATGTGGGACAGTCGCAAGCGCGCGCTGGCCGGCGCCTACCGCATGGGGCGCACCGACCACATTGTACAAACGCGCGGGCGCAAGGGCATCTACAACTCGCTCTTCTTCCACCTGTGTCGGCGGCTCATCCGCACCCTCGGAAACGGGCTGGAGATGGGGCGTGCCTTTATCACCGCGCCCTACCAGCGCATGCCCGCCTCGCTAGACACGTTGTGGATGGGTATCGGCCGCTTCATCAACAAACACCCCGAGTACCGCTACCTCTACGGCACCGTGAGCATCTCGCAGAACTACACCCCGGCCTCGCGCTCGCTGATGCTCTCCTACCTGCGCCAGCACGCCATGGAGCCCGGGCTGTCGCGCTACATCCACGCCTACGAACCGCCGCGCGCGCTGGAAATCGGCCTGCGCAGCCAGGATCGTCGTCTCCTGGTGCGCGCCCTCCCCGAGCTGAAATTCCTCAACACGCAGGTGAGTGCCCTGGAGCCCGACGGCAAGGGAATTCCCGTCTTGCTGCGCCAGTATCTGCGACTGGGCGGGCGCATGGTGGCCTTCAATGTCGATTCGGACTTCGGCGACACGCTGGACTGCTTTGTGGTGGTCGATTTGGAGAATGCTCCCAAGCGGCTGCTGGATCGCTACTGCGGAAAAAATGCCTAACCCGATTCCCAACTTGACAAATAAGACAGCTTCGGACAGAATGCAATCGCTCATGGATATCATCGGCAGAACGGTAAGATGCGGGAGTACCATCATGCCCGCTCTGGTGGGGTGGGCTGTCGCCGGACTGTGCTATGCACAGGCAGAGCCTAATCGTTTTGTCCCGCTGCCCGAGGCGGAAAGCAGCGAAAGCAGCAATCCCCTGCTGGAGATGCGCGAACGCGCCCTCACGGACGGCGCCCGACTGGCACCGGAAATCCCCGATGCCATCACCATTGACAATGCGGGAGGCGACATTTCCTACGACAACGAAGCCCGCACCATCACCTACCGCGGCGGGAGCAACCCCATTGCCGTGCAGACAGATCGAGGCGGCTTTATGCGCGCCTCTGCCGTCATGGTCGACATGCAGCGGCAGACCGCTACCCTCAGCGGTCCCGTAGTGCTCTATCAGGGCGACATGATGATCCGCGGGCGCGAGGGGGCGACCTACGATTGGAAAAACGGCAACGCGATGGTGCGCGGTGTGCGTGCCAAGGTCAACGGTCTCATTATCCGAGGCTCCTCGGTCGAGTCGAAAACCGACGCCTCGGGCAAGCAATACCTCGTCATTCACGATGCCTACGTCTCCACTGAGGATGCGCAAAAACCCTCCAGCTGGGTCGGCACCGGTACCCTGACCATCTACCCCGGGGATTACGGCAGCATCTCGCGCCTGAGCATCGCCGGCAAGGAGAGTGACATCACCATCCCTGTACTCGGCTGGTTTACCTTCACCCATTCGCTCAACCCGCGCGAGGGCTACCTGCCCAATTTCGGCGCCAAATCCATCTGGGGTACCTACTTCCTCAACAGCTACGGCTTTCTGCTGGGCAACAAACGCGTCGAGAAGGGAATGCCCACAGCCGATTATCTGCTGACCACCCGCCTCGACTACCGCACACGCCGCGGTGCAGCCATCGGACTCGACGTCGAGGACATTGCTCTGGCGAAGCGCTACAAGGAGATGGAGGGACTCAAGATGTACGGGCTGGCCGATTCCTCGCCCTTGATTTCGCCCACGGAAGTGCCTCGGCAGCACCTCCGCAACACGCGCTACCGGGTCAGCCTGCAACAGGAGTGGGAGGGCAAGGTGGCCGATGACAGCCGAGGTAAGTGGAAGCTCGCCGGCAATATCAACGCCGTGTCGGATCGCTACACCCTGCGCGACTTTTTTGAAAACCAATCCCGCATCGACAATCAGCCGGACAACACCATCCGGCTCACCCGCACCGACGAGCGCACGCAGGCCATGCTCTACACGCGCTTCGCGCCCAACACCTACTACGCGAGCGACGAACGCATCGAGGCCTCCTTCTACCGCGTGCGCAGCGCCCTCGGCAACACGGGGCTGAGCTACGAGACCAACAACTCGGCCACCATCATGCGCCAGTACCTGCCCCCCGAGCAGCGCGCCGCCTACCGCAGTCTGTTGGACAACTACCGCAGCCAAGAGCTGCGGGAATACTACACGCGCCTGCTCATGACCCGCGCCTACACGCGCGTCAACACCACCCACGAGCTCACGACCAGCCTCAAGCCGCTGCCCTTCCTCAACCTCACCCCCAAGGCGGGTGCCGGCTACACCGGCTACTACGATGTCGGCGGTGTCGGCTCCGACAACCGTTTCCTGGGCTATTTGGGCTGCGACCTCGACATCAATTTCAACTACAACTATCGGCAGTTTGCCTACAGACCCCTCGGTCTGCGCGGTCTGACGCACGTCTTCCACCCCTACCTTTCCTACTCCCAAGCCTCCATCTCCTCCTCCAACCCGCTGGTGCCGCGCATCGACAACTGGTCCGGCACCACCAACGGCAGCACCAGCAGTCCCATGCCCCTGGACTTCTGCGGCTTTAACGGACTGGACGGCTGGGGCGATTGGACCATTGTCCGCCTCGGCCTGCAAAACGTGCTCAACAGCCGGGTGGACGGCGAGCGCCTGCGCCTGATGAACTGGAATGTGTTTATCGACTACAATGTCGACAATCCCAACACGGAGGCTCAGTACTCCAACCTCTACAACGTCCTCTCCTTTTCCCCCGGTGAACGGCTGCGCTTCAACATGGAATCCCAGACACCCACCATCCGCGACGGCTACGGGTACCACCAATACAATTTGGGCGCCACCTACATGCCTTTCCGGTGGTTGGAGGGACAAGTCGGCTACCGCAGCATCCAAGACCACCCCATTTTGGAGGATGCCAGCCAAATCTACTTCAAGGCCAACCTTCGCCTGGACGAGCGCAACACGCTCTACGGACGCTGGTACTTCGACATCACGGAGAAGAGCATGCCGATACAAGAATACTCCTACTTCCGCAATTACGGCGCGTGGTATGTGGGCGCCACCCTCTTCCTGCGCGACAACGGCGGCAAGCGCGAAGAAGGCTTCGGTCTTTCCTTCACGCTGGGGGAGACCGGCTCCGCTCTTCCCGTCAGGTTCTACTAAGCCCCATGCGCCAGTCACCGCCCCTCCTCTCCGGTCTTGTCGGCGACAGCCTTGAGTTTCGCGTCATCTCCGGCATCTCGCGCGTCCTCGTCGGTCAGCGGGAGCTCGCCGGTCTGCTGGAACACATTCTGCAAACGCTCGAACAAAACCTGGGCTTTTCCCAAGGCGCGCTCTGCCTACTGCAAGGCGATGAACTCATCATCGAAGCCTCCTACGGACTCTCCGACGAGGAAAAAGCTCGGGGCACCTACCACTTGGGCGAGGGAATCACCGGCGAAGTAGGGCGCAGCGGCAAGCCGGCCATC
>CAMACY010000009.1 GCA_945831585.1 uncultured bacterium
GGTATCTTGCCTCGTTGGAATCGAGTAACTCTAATATTGCTTGTTTACTCATTTTGAGCGACATATGAATAAATTATGCGCCTAATTTTGAGGCATCCAGTATTTCACGTGTCAGCCTAACCCGTGAGATGTGTCAGTTCGGTGACTGGATTTTTGAGGCAATGCGGGCGTCGCAGAACTCGGCGCGGCGGCGAAATTGCGCTTGCAATCGCGGGTGCATGTGCCATACTGGTAGGCGCTATGGCCATGCTGCAACTCACCGACCCTGCCGGACAGACCCTGAGCTACGAAACGCCCGCCGACGCTGCCCTTTGGACCCTGGGCAGTGCCGAGGGGAGCACCATTGCCCTGCAGGGCGAGGGGATTGCCCCCCAACACGCCACGCTGAGCTTTGCGGACGGACAGGTAAGGCTGAGCCCCGCCGAGGGAGCGGTGCTGCTCAACCGGGCGGCGCTGACGGAGCCCGCCCTTGTCGAACCGGGTGCCGTGTTCGAGCTGGGGGGCTATCGGCTGAGCTTGGCGACCGAGGCAGCGCCAAGCAAGGCTCCCGCAGAACCTGCGACCGCCCCCGCCCAAGCGAAGAAAGCGGCGCCCAAGGCTGCACCCGCACGCCGCAGCGCGCCCGCGCGCCTGCCCAAGGTGAAGAAGGAGAACCCGATTGTCACGCTCATCACCCCGCTCTACGTCATCATCATCCTCGCGGCGGCTTTTGTGGCGGGGTTGACGCTGCGCTTCAAAATCATGACGGGCGGCTTCCTGCCCGACAGTTTTTTCCGATAAGGGCGCGTGTCGCACCCGATGCAGGCAGCGCAGCTTTCGCGGCGCTCACTCCCCCGCCCACCGCGCCAGCGCCGCGCACGCGCTGTCCGGCAGCTCCGCCAGCTTGATGCGACCGCTCGTGCCGTGCACGAGCTCCACCGCACTCTTGGGCAGTCCCAGGCTTTTAGCTAAGAAGCTCACGATCTCCTTGTTCGCCTTGCCCTCGGTCGGCGGGGCGGCAATTTTCAGGCGCAGCACCCGCCCGACGCCCGGGTAGTCCTCTTCCCAGCCCAGCAGCTCATTGCGCCGCGCCCCGGGCGTCACCTTGAGCGCGAGCTTCATGCCTCCTCCTCCCTCCCCGAGCCGGGCAAGAGCTCCGCCGCCACGGGCAGGCGCTCCAGCGTCTTGCCGCAGGCGCGCGCCTCCGCCTCGCTCGGCAAATCCTTGGCGGTGTGCACCCCCTCCGTCAGCAGGAAAGGTAGCAGCAGCACATGCGCGGCTTGCATGCCCGCCAACTGCGCCGCCGCCGCCGGCTGCTGGCAGCCGAAATAGCCCAGAACCACCTCCGTGCCGGGCAGCAGCTCACGCAGGCGGCGGCAGAAGAGCGCCGGCTCCGGCGGCGGCTCGGGCAGGGGCGAGCCGTGCGCCACCACCAGCACGCCCGTGCCGGGGCGCAGCTGTGTGCTGATGCGCTCTGCCGCCGCGCGCGCCAGCCAGGGGCTGGCCCCGAGCACCGGTTGGTAGTACAGGCGCCGCCGCGCGCAGGCATAGGCGGCATCCAGCTCGCGCACCAATCGTTCGCCGCTGCTGCTGCCGCTGAGCATGAAGAGCGGGTACACCAGCACGGGGGCATCCGCCGGCGGCAGCTCCGCCGTTGCCAGATTGTGCAGATGGCAGCGGTACACCCGCCCGCGCGGCATGCGGATGCCCGGCGGGTTCAGGTGCATACCGCGCTCGTTGTAGCTGATGAGCAGGTAGTAGCGCTTCCACGCACGATGGCGCAGCAGCACGGGCGCCACCGCCGCCAACACCGCCAGCTGCGAGAGCGCGAAGTGGAAGTAAATCAGCCGCCGCAGGTGCGCCGCCTCCGCGCCCTCGGGAGCCGCTGCCAGGCGCGCCCCGCAGTCCACCGAGCCCCACAGGGCGGCGGCGAACGCAGCAGCGCAGAACAGCAGCAGCAGGCGATAGTGCTTCACGCAGCGGCGGGGTGAGCGGGCTTACACCTCGGCATCGGCCTGCGCCTGAGCCTGCAACTCGGCGCGCAAATCATGCTTGCGGTCGAAATACAGCACAATGGGCGCGGCGATGTAGATAGACGAGTAGGTGCCGATGGCGATACCCAGCAGCATGGTGATGGAGAAATCGCGCATGGCGGGACCGCCCAGCGCAATGAGCGCCACCAGCACCGCGATCGTCGACACCGAGGTGAGCAGCGTGCGCGAGAGCGTCGAGTTGATGGCCTCGTTCATGATGTCGATGAGCCGTTCATTGGGAGCCGCCAGGCGCAGGCGCTCGCGGATGCGGTCGTAAATCACGATGGTATCATTGATGGAATAGCCCGCCACCGTCAGGAACGCGCCGATGTGGATGATGCTCAACTCCGTGCCCAGCAGCACTACCAGACCAATGATGCCGAACACGTCGTGCGCAATGGACACCAGCGCGCCCATGGCGAAACTCCACTCGAAGCGGATGGAGAGGTAAATCGTGATGCCCAGCATGCCCATCAGCAGCGCGAAGCAGGCCGTCTTGAAGAAGGTCGCGCCCAGCGCCGAGCTCACCTGCTCCACATCGGGCGCTTGCAGCTCATTCATGTGCGGCACCCGCTCGCGCAGGGTGCGGTCAATGAGCAGCGCCTCCTCCTTGCTGGCGCAGCGAATCTTGATGTTGCGATCCGTCGCGTTGGAGAACTCCTGAATCGTCGGCACCTTGGAGAGCGTCATCCCCATCACCGTGTTCTCCGCCTGCTTGTAATCCAGCGCGCAGGAATCCGGCACCACATAGGTCGAGGTCGTGCCGCCCGTGAAGTCAATGCCCAGCGACTTCTCCCCGCGAATGCCCACCATGTAGGCCATGCAGCCGAGGATGAGCACCAGCGACGCCGCCATCGCCTGCTTGCGCCACTTGAGGAAATCGAAGCAGCGACCCTCGAAGGGCGCGCGGGCAAAGGTAAAATCCTTCATCAGCCCCAGGCGCTCCGCCCAGAAGAAGACCACGCGCGTCACCACAATAGCGCCGATGAGCGAAGTGATAATACCCACGCTTGTTGTCACCGCAAAGCCCTTGATGGAGCCGCTGGCAATCCAGAAGAGAATCACCGCCGTGATCAGCGAGGTGATGTTGGAGTCCCAAATGGCCGAGAAGGCCTTTTCGTAGGCCGCGCGCAGGCAGACGATGAAGGGGCGACCCGTCTTGCGCTCCTCACGCATGCGCTCGTAGATCAGCACGTTGGCATCCACCGCCACACCCATGGTCAGCACGATACCCGCAATGCCCGGCAGCGTGAGCACGAAGCCGAAGAGGCTCATGAGCCCCAGCAGTGTCAGCGCGTTGATGGCCAAACCCACCATCGCCACCATGCCCGCCGAGCGGTAGTACCAGTAGCAGAAGGCAAACACGCCCAGCATGCCGATGAGACCGGCAATCTGCGCCTGCTCCAGCGCGCTCTTGCCCAGCTGTGCCGACACATCCTTGCGCCCCTCCACCTTCAAATCGCTCGACAGCGGGTTGGCCAGCGCCTTAGAAATATCCTCCGGCTCGCCCTTGCCGTTGAGCCCCGAGATGTTGAACTCCTTGTGCAGCACCGCCTGCACCGTCGGCGCGCACTTGATGCTGTTGTTGAGCACCACCGCCAGGCGGTCGCGACCAATCTGCATCGCCCCCGTCAGCTTGCCCATGCGGGCAGCCCCCGCGCGGTTGAGCACCACATCCACATAGCCCTTGCGCACATAGTCCGGCTGGGAAGAGGACACCTCCTTGCCCGTGATGTACATATCCTTCTGCATCGCGGCGTAGGGCTTCTGCAGCACCATGTACTCAATCACCGGGCGCCCGTGGCGGTCGAGCACCGGTTCGCCCGTCTCATCATCCGTGTGCGGGTAGGGACGAATCATGTAATCATTCAACCCGAACTTCGAGGGGATGCGCGGCATGGCCGGGGGCACCACATGGCGCTCACCCGCCGCCACCTTGGCATCATAATCCGCCCGGCGTTGCTCATAGAGCTCGATAGCCTGCTGCGTCTCCTCATCCGCGATGACCCGCTCACTCTCCGGGTACACCGCCAGCAGCTCCAGTTTGGCCATCTTGGTGAGCATCTTCTCCATGGCGTCGATCTTCTCCTTGTTCACCACGGGGTCGGCATCCTGCTGCGGAATCTGAATCAGAATCTTGTTGCCCGAGTGCAGAATCTGCACCTCGCTCGTGCCCGTGGCGTTCAAACGCTCATTGAGGATATTGCAGGCCTGCTCCATATCCTCCGCCGTCGGCGGCGTCAGCACCCCGCGGTCGTCCAGCTTGGGCTGCACCTCCATCGTCAGCTCCGCACCACCGGAAATATCAATACCGTAGTGAATACCGTTCAGGAAGAGCGACAGCAGCGAAAACGCCGACAAACCCACAATGAACAAGGTGCCGGCATTGCGCTTCACACGATCATTCTCCGAAGCCAAATACCAAAAAAACAGCACAATGAGCAGCGTGCCGACAATGAAATAAAACGCCGGCGTATTGATGAGATGGTGGAAGGTCTGTAACATGAGCGTGCGAACAGTTTGGTCGAACCATTCTGGCACAACAGGGCGGCAGGTCAAGCCCACATCGTGGCAGCGCTCGCAATTTCAACGCACAGCAGCCACAGCAGCCCCCTCACGAGCGCGCCAAGCGCAGCAGCGCCGCCGTTGCGCGTGGCTCCCCCAACGCCGCCGCCTTGCGGAACCAGTACGCCGCCAGCACCGCACTGCGCGGCGCCCCCAGCCCCTCCTCGAAACAGCAGCCCAAGCGCAGCGCCGCCGCCGCATGGCCATTGCGCGCCGCGCGCTCCAGACAACTGACGCCCCCCGCCGCATCGCGCGCGCAACCGACCCCCTTGAGATAACACTTCCCCAAGCGGTACAGCGCATCCGCATCGCCCCCCGCCACCGCCACATTCAGCAACGCCACCGCACGCTCGTAGTCGCGCGCGCAACCCCGACCCCGCAGCAAGCGCTTGGCCAGCATCGCACACGCTGCCGGCTCCCCCGCCTGCGCGCGCTCCCTGAGCTCTTCCTCCCTCACGACAGCGAGCGAATATACATCGACACCCCGTTGAGCAGCATCTCCAGCGCAATCATCGCCAGCAACGTACCCATCACCCGCTCCAACACCACCGCAAACAAGCGACCCGCCCGCGCAATCAACCCCGAGGCCAGCCCCATCAGCGCCCCCGTCGCCAGGCACGCCGCCACAATCGCCCCCACCGAACCCGCATGCGCCAGCGCACCATGGCTGAACGACGCCTGCAACATCACATACGCCATCCCCGCCGGCCCCACCACCAGCGGCACCGTAATCGGCACCAGAAAAGGCTCGTGAGCCGGGGTACGCCCCGTCTCCGCCTCCGCCGAGCCATCCTCCAGCACATTGATACGCGGGAACACCAGCCCCACCGCAATCAGCATCAGCAGCAAACCGCCCGTCAGCGTCAACGCCGCCTCCGAAATCCCGAAATAGCGCAGCAGCGAACCGCCCAAGGCATAAAACAGCAGCAGCACCAACGTAAAAAACAGCGTCTCACGCGCCATCACCCACGCCCGACGGCGCGGCGGCAGTCCCCGCAGTAAACTGTGCACAATCGGCGCATTGCCGAAAGGGTCGAGAATAATCACCAGCGTCACCGCCACCGAAAACAGATACTCACCATTCATCATTCTTCACGAAAAAGCATTCCTACAAGCGCACAAAACCCGAAATCGCGCAGCATGGGCTCATCACACGCAGCAAACCTAAAATAGCGCAGCATTGGCTCATAACACGCACCAAACCTAAAATTCTTTGCGAGAGAAAATGAGTGCAGCGACGGAGAGGTGGAGGAGGATATAGAAAAAAGCGAGCAGCGCCAAGGCTCCGAGCATCCCCCAAGAAAGCGGCGTGCCGGCTGCCGCCGCATCCGCCACCGCAAACAGACTGAAATCCGGGAGGAGGAACTGCACCGCGCGCTGCACCACCTGCAGCGACGCCGACACCCCCTGCCCCGCCGACAGCAACGCAAAGAGCGTCCCCTGACTCATCCCCAGCGCATAAGCCCCCAGACCGAACATCATGCTCACCAGCGAACCGCTCGTGCAGCAGGAAATCAGCAGCGTCAGCCCCGTCAGCACCCCATAACCCAACAGCGACGCCAGAATCCCCCGCTGCACATTCCACGTATTGCCCGCCTCCGCCACCTGCTCCAAATACGGCGCCGCCTGCTCCGGCGAATAACCCGCCAGCGTCAACTGCTCCCGCAGCGACGCCGCCAGCGAGGCTCCGCGCAGCTCCAACAGCAGCACCATTAAGCCATCCAGCAAGCCCACCACCAGCAGCAACAGCGCCACCACCCCCAGCCACTTCCCCAGCAGATAATCAAAGCGCGGCACCGGCTTGCACAAAATCGTGTACAGAATGCGATCCTCCGCATCGCGCGGAATCAGCAACGCCGTCGCCGCCACGCAAAACAGCAGCGCAAACAACTGCATGCAACCCAAGCACACATCCTTGAGGAACAGCAGCTGCGCCACCCCTTGAAACTCCACGCACACCCCCTCCTGATACGGGACAAATTGCAGCAGCAAGACCAGCAGCGCCACCGCCGCCGGAACCAAAAACAAGCGCATCCGCAGCAGCTGCGTCAGCGTCGCCCCCGCCACCGCCGCCACCCGCGCCGGAGACCCGAGCAAAGCCTGACCCAGCGTCCTCACCGCACCGCCTGACGCTTCGCGTGCTCCCCGTCCTCAATCAGCTTCCAAAAGGTGCGCGACTTCTCCAGCGCCCGATCCTCGGGCACCGAACCCAAGCCCGAACGGAACACAAAATCCTTCAGCGAATCCGCGTGCAGCACCCGCTGCACCACCACCACGCCATCCTCAATCGTGAAATAAATGCGATACTGCTTCGTGCGGAAGCGGTAAATCCGGCTCCCCTGACGCTCCATCACCCCAAAATCCGAATCCGGCGACGGGCCCTCGCGAAGCATCTGCTCATCCACCGAAAAAGCAAAGAAAAGCTCCAGCTGCTCCAGGGTGGGAATGGCCGAAATCTCCGCCGCGCTAATCTCATTAAAAGCTATCTGGTGCATAGCCCCAGTATGCGCAGGCTGCGGCAGCAAGGCAAGAAAAATGTCCGTCAGCGCGAGCCCGCCCTCAGCGCACACGCGATTTGCACTTGACGCCCGCCACCCGCTCGGGCATACTCAGCCTCGCCGCCGGAGCTCCCCGGAGGCAGAGCTGGAAAACCCCGCCAGGACCGAAAGGTAGCAACGGTATTCAGACTCTGCCTGTCGGGTGCAGCTCCGGCGGTTTTTTGCGCCGAACGGGGGTGGAGCGAGGGCGATGTGCGCCGCTTCATCCGCGCACACGATGTGCCTTACAATGTTCTGCACGACCGCGGCTACCCCAGCATCGGCTGCGCGAAGGGCGGGAGCTGCGCGCGCCCTGCTGTCATGAGCACACCCTGCCCTGACTTGGCAGAGTCCTACGTGGCGGTCGAGCCCCGCCCCTTGTATGCAGCGGCGGCCTGCGCTGTGCTCATGGGGCTCATCGGCGAGCGGGCAGCGGCTCAGGCCGCCGGCCCCGGCTCTTTTGCCGCCGCCTGGGCCGATGGCGCCTACAGCCTCTGCCCGGAGGATGTGCGGCGGGGTGCCAAGCTCACCCGACGGCGCTGAGGCGCCCCTCCAAGCAAGCAGAAAACGCGCTCGGAGAGCATCCGAGCGCGTTCTTTGCGAAAGCTCCCCGCAGGAAACGGCAGAAGGGCACCAAGCCCCCCTCGCTCCCCGCGGGGGAAGCCTCCTTACTTGCCCTTGCAGACGGGAGCCACGGGAGCCGGAGTGGGCTCGGGGGCGGGCTGCTGCTGCTGCTGCTGGCAGGAAACGAGAGCGGCGGCGGTCAGGGCGAGGATAGCAACGGTCTTCATCTTTTTGTAGGAGATTGAATGGTTGAAATGCCCAACAATCAAGGATAGATTGCCGGACAATGTTCACTGTACCATCTTACGGGCTGATGGCAAGAAGAAAACACGGACAATGCGGAAAAACATGCTTGTTCTCTGCGGAAATTCCCCCAAGGTGCCGGGCAGCCGCTCAGCGACGGCGGCGCAGGCACAACAGCGAGAGCGCCAGCAGGCTCAACGTGCCGGTAGCGGGCTCGGGAACGCTATGATACATCAGGCTCACGGTGCCGCTGCCTCCCTCGCTCTCGGCGCCGTCGTAACTCAGGGTATAGCCGCTGCCCGTGCTCAGGTTGGTGAAGTAATCCCCGGCATCGATACGGAACGAGGCGGTGCTAAGCCCGTTGCCGATGTCGATGGCGTCGACCCCGCTGAAGAGCACGCATTCATAGGTGGCGGTGGCGTTCTGCGCAAAGAGCTCGGCGTAGGTCTCCGCATCCAGCGTATTGGCCTTTTCCCCGCGCCCCAGCGTCAGCGTGCTGCCCATGGCCAGCCCGCCCTCGGCCATCGACAGCGTGCTCCCGCTCAGATCAAGGTTGGCGTTGAGGACAGCTCCGGCCTCGCAGCTCAGTCGCCCCGACTGCACGCTGACGGTCGCCTCGTCGGCGGGCGTTGTCCCGGCGCCGCTGTAGGCCGCCAGCTCGGCTCCGGCTCCGATGTGGAGCTCCGTTGCGCTGAGATCCCCACCGAAGCGAAGGCTTCCCTGCTCTGCGCGAATGCTCTCCCAGGCTGTCTCCCCGCTGAAACTCTGGCTGCCGAGCCCCTGTTTGACCAGGCTGAACGCGGCGCTGCCGTCGCTCTTGGCCGCAACAACACCCTCATAGCTGTAGCTGCATCCCTCATCCGTGTCGAGGACGAGGGTGGCACTGCGGGTCGAGATGGGTGCCTGCGCGAGGAGTTTGCCGACATCCTGCCCGGCACCCACGATCGCCTGCCCGGCGTAGAGATGCACATAGGCGTTGCTCTGCAGCCCTTTCAGGCGCAGGTTCTCCGTGTTGACCGCCAGCGAGGCCCACGCCGTATTCGAGCCTCCGGAGGCATTCAAAACGGCATGCTGCAGAGCCAGGTCGTGGTTCAACTGCATGTACTTTTGGTAGGCGCGATCGGCGTTGTTGTAGGTGGCTCTCATGTTGAAGGTGCCGACGAAATCGCCCTCGCCTTGCAGGATGATGCGGTTGGAGAACCAATGATTGCAGTTGTTGTTCCAGTTGATGGTGCCGCTGCCGCCCAGCGAGCCGATGGTGACCACGCTGTTCCAACTGTGGTGGGTCATATTGAGCACGCCGCCGCCCAGTTCGATTCTGTTGATATCCTTGGTGACGTTGTTGCTGTTGGAGTAGATGTTCAGGGTGGTGCTTTGCCCCGCTTCCGCGAGTTGCAAGGTGCCGTCGATGCTCTGGTTGAGGTTGTCCAGACGCAGGGTTCCGGCTTGGAGGCGGATGATGCCGGCGGAGGAGTTTACCTTCTCGTTGACAACGTTGTAGTATCCGCTGCTCCTCAGTTCCAGCACGGAGTCGGCGCCCACTTCCAAAGCTCCCTTCACCACCGTGAATTGTCCGGCGTTGGACGAGCCGTCGATGCGCCCGTAGCCATTCACATAGATAATCTCGTTGAGGGTGTTGTTGCCGACCTTGATGACAGCGGCGTTTTCCTCGGTTCCGTTGAGCATGACCCAGCCGGAGCTGCTGCTGAAGACCTGCGAGCCGTCCTCTGCCGTGCGGATGTGGTTGAGGGTGGCGCCGGCTTCAATCTGTGTGAATCCCCCGGCGGAAAGCCCGTTGTCCGAGCTGAGCTGCAGCTCACCGGCAGCGACGACCATCATGCCGTAGGCATTGTCGCCACCGAGTTTCAGGACACCATCGCCGTTCTTGACCACGTAGCCGACGTCCAACCCGCCGTCGATGTCGCCCTGCTGCAACGACAGCGTGGCGGAAGCGCCGGTGATATGCCCGCCCTCGGACGTTTGCAGGAAGTCCCAGCTGTGCATGGTGCCCGCGGCCAGTTCAATGACACCGCCGCGAGCCGCTTCCACGCTAGCCGCGCTGTCCAAAGCGGCGTTGCTTGCCAGTTGCAGGGTGATGGAGCCGTCGGCCTCGGCGCTGTGCTCTTCGGCGCCGTCCCAACCCATGACGCGCACCGAGCCCGTGAGCGTCAGCGCGCTGTTCAGCTCGATGACGCCGCCGGTGTAGCCCTGCGCATCAAGCTCCAGCGAGCTTGCGCCCTCTGCCGTATCGCCCAGCGCTTTGTCAACGTGCAGGAGCCCCGTGCCGCCGAAACGGTAGATCCTATCCTCGCCTAGGCTGATGCTTGTATCTGCCGCCAAGCGGGCTTCCTGCTTGGCACCCAGGGAGAGGGAGCTGAAGCGGCTCAGGTCGATGCTCTCGCTCGCGGTGCTGCGATCCAGCATCAGGACACCGCCGGAGCCGGTGTCGAGGTGCGTGCTCAGCATGGTGGCGAGCTCCGCGATGCTCATGATGGTCTGCCCGTAGTTGACGGTGACTCGGGAGCTGCCCAGCGCGCCTTCCGCAAAGTCGAGGGTAACGATGCCGTTGAGGTGGATGGCGCCGGTGAAATCGTTGCCGGTGTTGGTCAGATAGACCTCGCTGTTTGTGTAGGCATTGCCGATTTCCAGATCGGCATCGCCCGTCAGGCGGTAGTTCACCATCAGGGTGCCGCCGCCGCCGCCCAGCAGCCAGACTTGGCGCTCACCAAGGGTGGTGGTAGCCAAGGCTTCGTTGGTTCCGAGGGTTCCGTACTGCACGGTGCTGCCCTCGGCGGCGCCGACGTAGAGACCATCGCGGATGATTTGCTCATCGTAGTCCCGGCTGAGCGCCAGCGCACCCCGAGAATCCTCGCTAATGAGGCTTAACAGATGCTGCGCACCCGCGGCTTGGTCTTCCTCCGCAAAAACGATGTAGCCCCGCTCCCCGATGGTCCAGCGGCTGCTGTCCCCGCCCGCAATGCCGGCAGCGTCAACACGCTGCCCGAGAATCACCCCGCCGCTCAGGACGCTCATGCTGCCTGTCAGCGTCAGTTTGCCGTTGAGTATCAGTTGATTATTCCCCAGATCAGCCTCGAAATGGCCGCTGCCCGTGATATTGCCGTCGTAGCGCTGGGCGGCATCGGTTTCGCTGCTGAACGCCACCCGCATGGTGGCGCCGGCACCCTCCAGCGCTACGTTGCCTTTCAGCCCGATGTAATCGCGGTATTGGTCGGTGTCCTCGCGCTCCAAGCCGCCCTCCACGTATTCGTAGCGGTGTTGCACCCCCTCTCGCATGACGAAGCTGCCCCCGTCTGCCACCCTCACATCACCGCTGAGCCGTGCGTGGCTACCCAACTCGAAGGTGGCGCCGTTCTCCACCTGCACATTGGCGGTGGCATCGCTGTAATGCCAGTCATCCGCGAGCACCAACCGATTGGGGGTGGTGCCGCTCTCCGAGCCGCGCCCGTGCTCGGTGAGGCTGCCTGTGAGGCTCAGCGTGCCGCTGCTCACGGTGATGCCGCTTGCCTCCTGCGTGCTCAGCTCGCTGTGCAGGCTGCTCCAGACCAATCGCGCCCCCTCGCCGCCGTCGTACACGAATTGCAGCGCGCCGCCCTCCGCATCGCTGAAGGAGCCCAGCCAGCGCTGCTCGCCGCCCTGCTGCCAAGTGAGGGTGGTGGTGCGCTCGGCGTTGCTGTTGGTGATGAGGGCGCATTCATCCAGCGCGTGGATGGTGAAGGCGTCTCTGTTTGTCGTCGCGTCGGCGCCGTTGTTCCACACCATGGAGCAGCCGTTCATGTCCAGGGTGCCCCCGTCGTTGCCCAGAGTGATATCGCGCAGGATTTGCCCCACGTCGCTGATGACCACGCGGCTGCCCGTGGAGGCCAGCACATTGTAGGCGGCGTAGCCGTTCTCGCGCTGTAGGTAGGTGGTGCCGCTGCCGCCGATGTTGAGCAGGATGTTGTTGTTGTCGCCGCTGCCCTCGATGTAGAGGTCACCCGCGCCGTTTTTGCGCCATTCGCGCGCGTAGTCGCTCTCGCCCGTCAGGCGCAGGTGCAGCGAAACGCCTTCATCTACCACAAAGCCGGCGCTGCTGAGCATGCCGCTGCCGCTCATCACAAAGTCCACCGTTTGGGGGCTGTTCTCCCCGCGGCTGAATTGGGCGTAGCCGAAGCCCAGCTCCACCTGCTCGTCCACCACGATGTTCAGCGGCTCTGCCTGCGCCCCGCCGGTGAAGATGAGGTTGGAGGAGCTGTAGAGGTCGGCGCGCGTCAGTTCCTTGCCGCCGGTGGCGTTGTCGTTGGCGTTGAGGTAGCTGTCGCCGTAGGCGTACCAGTTGTCGGTGTCGAGCAGGGGGCGCAGGTTGCACCAGGTGTTGATGACGCTGCCGTCATCGTTGCGCTTGACACCCACGTAGTCGATGCGCTGCCCGTCGCCCGTCTCGATGCGGCCGTACCATTTGGTCGCGGTGACGTTGTAGCTCGGGTCGCTCAGGGTGTCGTCCTCCGCCGTGCCCGGGGTGACGGAGGCGTGGATGGTGACGCTGTTCGTGCGGTCGAAGGCGACGCTGCGGTTGTACATTTGCTGCACGCTTTCCGTAAATTCGATGTCGCCCTTGATGTAGGAGTTGGTGCCGCCGATGGCCGCCATGGATGCGAGGAATTCATAGCGTTGGGTCTCGGTGTTGTAGATCCACACCGGGCTGCCTGAATCGCCCGCCTGTCCCATGAAGGGAAGCGGGTTAGCGTCGTTGATGCTGTCGGCACCCGGCTTGAGGGTGGTCGAGAGGCTGAAGGAGCTGTCCTCAGCGGATACTCCGGCGTTGCCAACCTCCATGATACCGCCTGTCTGGTAGGTGCCCGGTCCCAAGCGAGTGTATTCGCCTCTGTGATCCGACACGTACATGGTGCCGCCACCCGTGCGGTAGACCCTCTGCCCGACGAGCCATTTGCCGTCTTCCCCGGCAAGCAGCTCCGGGTTGCTGAAGGTGACGGACGGCGTGATGTCGGTGAAGATTTTACTCAGACGCAGGACCTTGTAATCCGTCGGCGATTTGTGCTTGAATTCCGTCGAGTAGCGATACTCGGCGCACTGGTAGGTCATCGCATTGCCATTGCCGAATTCCCAAGCGCAGAAGCTGGGGTTGATGGAGCCGTTGTGGTCGACGGTGGCCAACCAGTTGGTGCCCAGCGCCACGGCATAGCCCCCGTCGCAGGCGGAGCTGTAGTCGATCATATCGTAGGGCATGAGCCATGATGCCTGCCCGCCCGTGTAGGGGATGAGCACCCCGCCGTCACGCTTGCGAATAGCGGACAGTACGGAGCTAACGTGTGGCGCCGTGACGTAGCGACCATCGTTCTGACCGAAATCCGTGTAGGTCTTCAAGGCAATATCTGCGTGCATCACGCCGGCTTGAACAGTCGTGGCACAAAGGGATGCACAGGCTGCTAAAACGACACGATAGAGGTTCAGGGGGAGATTAAGGCGCATATATGCCATTTTATTCTGAATCATGTAGATATCAAGCTCATTCTCTACGAAAGATCCGTTCATGACATCCGATGCCGTTGCACACGGCGAAGCGCTGTGCCATGATTAAACTCATGGCACAGGATACGATTGCGGCCTTGGCGACCCCGCCGGGCAACGGGGCGCTGGCGGTGCTTCGGGTGAGCGGTTCTACTGCGCGCGCCGTGGTGGAGGCCTGCACGGGCGGGCGCCGTCTGGAGCCGCGCCGTGCTACGCTGTTGCGGGTGCGCGATGCGGCGGGGCACACGCTGGACACGGCGGTGGCGACGCTGTTTGCCGCCCCGGCCAGTTTTACGGGTGAGGATGTGGTGGAGCTTTCCTGCCACGGCGGCATGCTGGTGTGCGCGCGGGTGCTGGAGCGGCTGCTGAACTGTGGGGCGCGTCCGGCGGAGCCCGGGGAGTTCTCGCGCCGAGCCTTCGAGAACGGCAAGATGGATTTGACACAGGCCGAGGCGATTATGGATGTCATTGCCGCCGGCAGCGATTGGGCGCTGCGCGCGGCGCAGGATCAGCTGGGCGGAGCACTCAGTGCGCGGGTGCGCGCGGCGCTGGACAGCCTGCTGGATGTGGCGGCGCAGCTGGTGGCCTACATCGATTTTCCCGAGGAGGATATTGAGCCCGCCACGGCAGAGGCCTTGCTGGCACAGCTGCGGGAGCTGCGCGCCGATTTGGGGGCGCTGTTGGCCACGGCGACCGAGGGGCGCATCCTGCGCGGGGGGATTGCCACGGCCATCATCGGCGCGCCGAATGTGGGCAAGTCGAGCCTGCTCAATCTGTTGGCGGGCTACGAGCGCGCCATTGTCAGCCCGCGCGCGGGGACGACGCGCGACACGGTGGAGGAGCGCGTGCTACTGGGTGGGCTCTGCCTGCGCCTGACGGACACGGCGGGGCTGCACGAGAGTGCCGATGCGCTGGAGCGCGAGGGCATGGAGCGCAGCCGCCGCGCGGGAGCCGCGGCCGACCTCATCATCGAGGTGGCGGACAGCTCGCAGCCCCGCCCTGCCCCGCTGCCTGCCTTTGCGGGGGTGCCGCGCCTGCTGCTGCTCAACAAGTGCGACTTACCAACCCACCCCGACTGGGCGGGCAGCGAGGGGCTGCGCTTTTCCTGCCGCACGGGGGCGGGGCGCGAGGAGCTGGCGGCAGCGGTGCGCGGGCTTTTCCTGCACCGAGGGGAGAGCGCCGACACGCTGGTGGCGGTCAACGCCCGCCACCGCTACGCCTTGCAGCAGGCGTTGGAGGAGCTGTCGCGCGCGGAGGAAAGCCTGCGCGCGGGCGAGCCGCCGGAGCTGACGGATGTGTTCCTGCGCGGGGCGCTGGATGCGCTGGGCAGCATCACCGGGCAAGTGGATACGGAGGATGTGCTCGACCGCGTGTTTTCGACCTTTTGCCTGGGCAAGTGAGGCTCGCTGCCCTCAGGGGCGGCGGCAGCCGCGCAGCTCGATGAGGGTGAGCTCCGGCGGGCAGAAGAGGCGGAAGGGCAGGATGCTGCATCCCACGCCGCGTGCGATATAGAGCCGTTGCCCCCCGGCGGCGCGGTGCCAACCGCCGCGCCAGCGCTCGCGCGTGTAGCCGCCCGGGGCACAGAGCTGCCCGCCATGCGTGTGACCGCAGAAGATGGCGTCTGCCGCATCCGGCGCGTATCGCCAAAAGGAATTGGGGTAATGGGAGAGGATGATGCGCGGCACCTCGGCAGCGGAGGCCGCTTCCTTCCACAGCGGCTGCAACGGACCGCCGTAAGCACCGAGGTAGCCGCCGATGTCCAGCGGGTGCTGCGCATCGAAATGGTGGCGGCGCACCACCTCGTGGCACTTCTGCGCCCCCAGAAGATGCAAGCGCGGGGCGTGCCCCCTGCTGTCATGATTACCGATGACGTAGTAGCAGGGGATGTCGCGCAGCAGCGGTGCCAGCACCCGCTCCGTCTCCTCGCGCGACAGAGCCACCCCGCTACGAAAGCCCTTGGGGTAGTCGCCCAGTGAGAAGAGGACATCGGGTTTGAGCGCGCGCACACGCTCGACCAGCTGCCGGGCGCGCTCCCCCTGCCCGGCGCCCAGATGCCAGTCGGTGATGAGCACTGCGCGGAAGCATTTCCCGTCGTCCGGCCACTGCGGCAACTCCAGCAACACCCGCTCCACCCGCAGCTCGCGCGAGGAGCACACGCCCCACCACAACACCCCCCCTGCCCCCGCTATCAGCAGGAAGGTGAGCAACAGGCTGAGGAGCATGCGGCGCATGGGAGCTCAATCAATCTCCAGCGAGACGGGGCAATGGTCAGAGCCCGTAATCTCCGGGTGGATCTCGGCGGCGCGCACGCGGGGCATCAGGCTTTCGGACACGCCGAAGTAGTCGATGCGCCACCCGACATTGCGCGCACGGGCTCCGCCGCGGAAGCTCCACCAGGAGTAGCAGTCGCGCGCGTCGGGGTGCAGGCGCCGGAAGCTGTCGGCAAAGCCCGCTGCCAGCAGGGCGCTGAAACCGGCGCGCTCCTCATCCGAAAATCCGGCGGAGAAGTGGTTGGCATCGGGGCGGGCGAGGTCAATTTCCTCGTGCGCCACGTTGAGGTCGCCGCAGAAAATCACGGGCTTGAGCTGCGCGAGGCGGCAGAGGTAGGCGCGGAAGGCGGCATCCCACTCCTGGCGGTAGGGCAGCCGCGCGAGCTCGTTCTGCGCGTTGGGCGTGTAGCAGTTGACGAGGAAGAAATCTGCGAATTCCATGGTGGCCACGCGCCCCTCGCTGTCGTGAGCGGAATCGCCGATGCCGAGTGAGGTGCTCAGCGGTGCCACGCGCGAGAGGATGAGGGTGCCGCTGTAGCCGGGGCGCTGCGCCGGGTTCCACAGCGCATGGGCCCAGGAGTCAACCCAGGCATCGCGCACTTGCTCGGGGCGCGCCTTGATTTCCTGCAGGCAGAGCACATCCGGTGCCAATGCATCCATCTTCTCCGCCAGCCCCTTGCCCAGGGTGGCACGCAGACCGTTGACATTCCAACTCACGAGCTTCATGGCCTCAACATAACATGCCGCCCCTTCCTTGTCAACGCACATGTCTGATGCCCCGCGAAAGCCGAATATGCGCACCGCATGCTCCATCGCTCCGCTTGACATTAATGTCACCTGTGATATCCTCATGATTGCGAAGAGCGATACCCATTCTCATGATTCATTCTGTCAAGCTGGAAAATGTGGGAGTAGCCCCCTACATGGATTTGGACTTTTTACCGCGCCTCAATCTCATCACAGGAGACAATGGTTTGGGTAAAAGTTTCCTGTTGGATGTCGTCTGGTGGATACTCTCTCGAAAATGGCCCGCTCAACTCAACAGTCATCTCAGCTCCGGTGCCATGGCTCGTCCTCTGGTCGCCCAAAAAGCGGCAAGGATCACCTTTACGCTGGACGGAAAACGCCACAGTACCAAAACCTACACCAGCACCTACGATCGCCGCGATCAGGCATGGGAGGGGCGACAAGGGCGACCTCTCAATCCGGGACTCGTTCTGTATGCCATGTCCGATGGCAGCTTTGCGGTGTGGGATCCGGCGCGAAATTATTGGAAAACCAAGGGGAATGCTGATATTCAGGAAAAAGTCCCGGCTTATGTGTTCTCCGCCAATGAAATCATGTACGGTTTGTCCAAGCCGAATGAGTATCCCAAGGAGGTATGGTTATGTAACGGATTGTTGCGCGATGTCGAAACATGGCGCCTGAAACATAATCTGGCGTGGCAGCAATTCACCAAGGTTCTGAAAAAACTCTCGCCGGATGGTGAAGAGATGTGCATCGGAGAGGCCAAAAAGGTGGGTGCCGATGAGGAACTCTATGTCCCCACCCTTGAAACGCCGTATGCGCCTGCCGTTCCGGTCATTTATGCATCGGCAGCCATCAGGCGCATCCTTTCGCTGGCGTACTGCTTGGTGTGGGCATGGCAATCCCATGTCTCTGCCTCCGAGGAGATAGGACAAGAACCGGAAAAGCATATCATTTTTCTCATTGATGAAATCGAAGCGCATCTTCATCCCCGTTGGCAGCGCACCATTGCCCGCGCTCTTGTCGATGTTGTCAATTCTCTGACCAATCAGGCAGAGACACAAGTTATTCTGACAACCCACTCGCCTCTTGTCATGGCCGGGTGCGAAGATTTTTTCACATCTGAGAAAGACCA
This sequence comes from uncultured bacterium, assembly GCA_945831585.1. Lineage (GTDB taxonomy): Bacteria > Verrucomicrobiota > Verrucomicrobiia > Verrucomicrobiales > Akkermansiaceae > Akkermansia. The sequence continues at coordinate 17,600 of CAMACY010000009.1, forward strand.
ATGGCTCGATTTGGATTTAGTAGACCGTCGTGTTCAGATAACGTCCCGAGACTTTGAAAAAATCGGCACGGCAGACCAATGGTTGACGAGCGATGCTTTTGACTTGAAATCCACACGCTCTCCCGGAGCCGAACAACTCCTCAACGAGGCCGCTGAGCTCCTCAAAGTCCAACCATCCCGCCAGGAATTGGAGGATATGGATACGCGCCTTTCCCTCATCCTACATCCGATGGACAGGGACTTGTTTCTGTGGAGATACCAGAAGGAGAAAAAGGAGGCTGAGATATGAGGAAAGTCGAGCGCGCTGACCCACCGGGCTCCTTTGAGGCATCCGTCTCAACGCCCGGAAATGCGTGGCTGAAAAAACAGGCGTGGTATGATGATCAGCACCCCGAAAAGTGCTATCCTAAGCCTGTAGCGACGAAGGATTTTCCTCCGACCTGGAGAAACATTCTTCACGAAATACATCAGATCTATCATGGTATATGCTCTTACTATGGTATCTATATCCCGCCGATGCTCGGCGCTGCCACTGTTGATCATTTTCTCCCCAAGAGTCTTTACCCTGGCCTAGCGTACACATGGTCCAATTATCGGCTGGCCTGTTCCTTGGCCAACAGGAGGAAAGGTCAGAAAACGGGACTTATTGATCCCTTTGACATCGAGGGTAACTGGTTTTATTTAGATTTCACGACTTTTATCCCGTATGCCAATCCGGAACTTTCCGATCATCTCAGGACGCAAATTCAGACGACGATTCATGCTTTAGGAATGGACAAAGCAGATTATACGGAGTCCTTGAAATCATATTATGAATCATATTTGCTTGGCAAAGTCGAAGCTGAATATCTGGAAAATAAGGCTCCCTATCTGTGGTCTGAAATCGTTCGTCAGGGCATGTTCCGACGAGATGTTGTTCCTCGGAACATAACCTAACATCTGCGTCCATGAGCGGTGTGCAGGTATCGCTGACGACGGACGAGGCGGGAAATCTGCGGCTGTGCCCGGCGGGGCTGCTGCCGCGGCTGGAGCGCGCGCTGGCGCAGTCGGCGGCGGCGGGGATGCTGGATTTGGTGCGCTTCGGGCTGCCGGCAGGAGCTTCGCCGCTGATGTCCTGGCTGCAGGAGCAGGCGCGGCGGCGGCTTATGGCGCTGGCGCGGGCGCTGCGGCGCGGGGATGCGGATCCCGCGGCGGCGCTGCGCGTGAGCGGCGAGGAGGCGGCGCGCCTGCTGGTGGCCATGCCGCCGCTGTACGGTGCGGCGGTGGGGGCGGCGCAGCTACAGGCTTGGTTTGAGGGCTTGCCGGGGGCGGTGGAGCGGGCGGCGCAGCGCGAGTGTTGCAGCGCGTCGGAATGGCTGGGGCGCTTGGGCGAGGGGTGGCGGCAGCTGGGGGCGCTGTGTTTTCACTTGGCGGAGAATGCGGGTGAGGGGGCGGAGAACGCGCCCTTTGCCTTTTTGGCGACCTTTGTTCACCGCGCGGGGGCGGACGGCAAGCCGCGCCACGCGCCGCTGGGGCTGGCGGCGCAGCTCTGCGCGGGGGATGCTCCGGCGCTGGCAGCGCTGCTGCGCCCGCTGCGGGCGCTGGCGGAGCAAAGCGCGTTTTTCCATGAGCTTATCAACAGCCGCGCGGTGTATCGCCCCTGCGGCTGGAGCGCGCGACAGGCCTACGCGTTTTTGGAGGCGCTGCCCATGGTCGAGGCGGCGGGCATTGAGGTGCGGATGGTGAATTTGTGGAAGAGCTTGCCGCCGAGGGCGGAGTTGCAGGTGCAGCTCGACCCGGCGGAGGGCGGCGGCAAGGAGAACCGCGCCCCGGCGCTCAACATCGGCTCGCTGCTGCGCTTTGTGCCGCAGGTGGCGCTGGGGGATCGCTGCCTGACGCCGGAGGAGTTGGAGGAGCTGTTGGCGGGGGAGGAGGACGGGCTGGTGCGCTTTCGCGGCGAGTGGGTGCGGCTGGATCACACCAAGCTGCAGCAGTTGCTGGAGAGCTGGCGGCAGGCGGCGCGCATGGCGGCGGGGGGTATTCCGCTGACGGCGGGTCTGCGCTGGCTGTTGGCGCCGCGCTCGCAGCGTCCGGCGGGGCTGCCGGAGGGCGAGCCGCGCGTGGTGGCGGGCCCGCTGCTGGCGCCGATGCTCAGCCGGCTGTGTTTTTGCCCGCGCGAGCCGCTGCTGCCGTCCCGGGTGGCGGCGCTGCTGCGCCCTTACCAGCGCGAGGGGGTGCGCTTTCTGCTGGGGGTGACGGAGGCGGGTTTCGGCGCCTGCCTGGCGGATGACATGGGGCTGGGCAAGACGCTGCAGGTGATTGCCTGGCTGCTGCATCTGCAGGCGGCGGGGGCTTTGCAAGAGCGGGCGGCGCTGGTGGTGGCTCCGGCCTCGCTGCTGGAGAATTGGCGCGAGGAGCTGGCGCGCTTTGCGCCGCAGCTGCGGGTGCGGCTGCTGCATCCCTATGCGCTGAGCCGCAGCGAACAGGAGCAGCTGCGCCTGCGCCCGGAGGGGCTGCTGGGCGATGTGCAGGTGGCGCTCACGACCTACGGCATGCTCACGCGTCTGGCGGAGCCGCTGGCGGGGGTGACGCTGCCCGCGTTGGTGCTCGATGAGGCACAGGCCATCAAGAACAGCGGCAGTGCGCGCGCCCGGTCTGCACGTTTACTGAGCGCTTCGCGGCGCATTGCGCTGACGGGTACGCCGGTGGAGAACAATTTGATGGAATTAAAATCGCTCCTTGACTTTTTGAACCCGGGTTTGTTGGGGGGAGACAAGGAGTTTACGGCGCTGCTGAGCGCCATGGGGCATGACTACACGCCGCTGCGGCGCCTGGTGCGTCCTTTCATGCTGCGGCGCCTCAAGAGCGACCCTGCCCTGCTGCCGGAGCTGCCGCCCAAGACGGAGCAGCCGGCCTGGTGCTACCTGACGCCGCTGCAAACGAAGCTGTACGCGCGCGAGGTGGAGGGGCTGCGGGCGGTGGCGGCGGAGCCGGATCCGGCGCTGCGGCTGTCGCTGGTGCTGCCGGTGCTGGGGCGTCTCAAGCAGATTTGCAACCACCCGGCGCAGTATGCCGGCGAGTCTTGGTACGACCCTGCGGCAAGCGGTAAGTGGCAACAGCTCGAGCAGCTGGCGCGGCGCATCGCGGCGGCGGGCGAGGCGGTGCTGGTGTTCACGCAGTATCGCCGGCTCATCGAGCCGCTGCATGATGATTTGGCGGGTATTTTCGGGCGCGAGGGGCTGGTGCTGCACGGAGGGATGGCGCCGACGGAGCGGCAGGCGGCGGTGCGCGCTTTTCAGCAGGCGGGCGGTCCGCCCTTCATGGTGCTGTCGCTGCGGGCGGCGGGCACGGGGTTGACGCTGACGCGCGCGCGCCATGTGATTCACTTCGACCGCTGGTGGAATCCGGCGGTGGAGAACCAAGCGAGCGACCGCGCCTACCGCATCGGCCAGAAAAACCCCGTGGTGATTCACCCGATGATGTGCCGCGGCACCATCGAGCAAAATATCCACCGCATGCTGGCGGACAAGCGCGCCATGGCCGACGCGTTACTGGCAGGCGGCATGGAGAAGCTGCTGCTGCACCTGAGCCCTCAGGAGCTGCTGGAGCTGGTCGGCACCCCGCCGCAGCTGCCTACCTGAGCCCCCCCATCCCCCGGAATGCACAACGACCGACCCTCGGGAAGAGAGTCGGTCGTTGCGGTATGGATGCAGAGAAGAATCAGCCCTTCATGCCGCTGATGTTGCCTTCGGCGTCGACCTTGATGGCGCAGGCCGAGGGCACCTTGGGCAGGCCGGGCATGCGCATGATGTCGCCGCAGAGCGCCACGAGGAAGCCCGCGCCGTTGGCAATCTCGAAGTCGCGCACGGTGACGGTGAAGCCCTTGGGACGCCCAACGAGCGAGGCGTCGTCGGAGAGCGAGTTCTGGGTCTTGGCCATGCAGACGGGCAGCTGCGTCAGCCCGTTTTTCTCCATGAGCGCCAGCTTCTTCTGCGCGGCCTTGGTCAGCACCACGCCGTCGCCGCCGTAAATCTTGGTCACGATGGTGCGCATGCGCTCTTCCACGCTCATGTTGAGGTCATAGAGGTGTTCAAAGGCGGGGTAGGAGGGCTGAATGCTCTCCACGACCATCTGCGCAAGCTCCTTGGCACCCTCGCCGCCCTTGCCGAAGACATCAGCTACGGCGCAGCCCACGCCCATCTCAGCGCAGAGCTCCTTGACGGCGGCAATTTCCTCCGCCGTGTCGGTGGCGGCAAAGAGGTTGATGGCCACGGTGACGGGGCGCTTGTAGTTCTTGGCGCTCTCGATGTGGGCAGCCAGGTTGGCCAGCCCGCGGCGGACGGCGGCGACATCGGCAGGCTCCAGGTTCTTCTTGTCGACCCCGCCGTGCATCTTGAGCGCGCGGATGGTGGCAACGATGACGATGGCGTCGGGTGCCAGCCCGGCGGCGCGGCACTTGATATCCAAAAACTTCTCAGCGCCCAGGTCGAAGGCAAAGCCGGCTTCCGTCACGGCATACTCGCCGTAGGAGAGAGCCATCTTGGTGGCGATGACGGAGTTGCAGCCGTGGGCGATGTTGGCGAAGGGGCCGCCGTGGACAAAGGCAGGCACGCCCTCCAGGCTCTGCACGAGGTTGGGGCGGATGGCATCCTTGAGGATGGCCAACAGGGCATCCGTCACCCCCAGTTCCTTGGCGTAGACGGCTTCGTCATCAGCGGTGAAGCCCACGACGATGTTGTCGATGCGGCGGCGCAGGTCGTCCAAATCCTCCGCGAGGCAGAAACAGGCCATGATTTCGGAGGCGGGGGTGATGTTGAAGCCGTCCTCGCGGGGCACCCCGTTCTTGTTGAGGCCGATGACGATGCTGCGCAGCGCGCGGTCGTTCATGTCCATGACGCGCTTCCAGGTTACCTTGTTCTGGTCGAGGCGCGTCGTCTTGTAAAAGAGGGCGTTGTCGATGACGGCGGCCAGCAGGTTGTTAGCCGAGGTGATGGCGGAGAAGTCGCCGTTGAAGCAGAGGTTGATGCTCTCGCCCGGCGTGATGCTGGAGGCACCGCCACCCGTGGCGCCGCCCTTGCGCCCGAAGACCGGCCCCATGGAGGGCTCGCGCAGCGCCAGACAGGGGCGCTTGCCGATGGCCTTGAGTCCCTGAGCCAGTCCGATCGACACCGTGGTCTTACCCTCGCCGGCGGGGGTGGGCGTCAGAGCGCTGACGAGAATCAGCTTGCCATGCTCTTTTTTCAGGGCTTTGAGGCTGACCTTGGCCTTGTCAAAGCCATAGGGGATGATGAGCGACTCATCCATGCCGAGCGTGGATGCCATCCGGGCGGTAAACGATGTAGCTGCCATGGCGCCCTTATAGCACAGCGAGCGGGCGCGTGCAACGACAAAAGAATATGTTAGTCATGGCTTACTTATGGAGAGAGAACGCTTTTCACACAAAAAGCACGAGAAAAGTCTTGCATCGGGGGGGTGTCTGATGTAATCTCCGCTATGGCAGAAATTCAGCTTGGACTTACATTTGACGACGTGCTCCTGCTGCCTTGCCTGAGCACGATTCTTCCCGGCGAGGCCGATCCTTCTTCGCAACTCTGTGCCGATTTCCCGCTGCGTCTCCCCATTCTCTCCGCTCCGATGGACACGGTGACGGAGGTGGACATGGCCATCGCCATGGCGCGCGAGGGTGGTTTGGGAGTCATCCACCGCAACAACCGCATCGATGTGCAGGCCGCCATGGTAGCCAAGGTCAAGCGCTTTGAAAACGCGGTCATCACCAAGCCCATCACCGTCTCCAGTTCCATGACACTGAGCCGTGTCAAGGGTATTATGTTGGAATACGGTTTTTCCGGTTTCCCCGTGGTGGGCGAGGGTGACAAGCTGGAGGGCATTATCACCGGTCGCGATATGCGCGTGTTCGACGGGCATGATTTGGACACCATGACGGTGGCGGATGTCATGACGCCGGCCTCGCGCCTCATCACCGGCAATCCCGAGACCACGCCCGAGGAGGCTCGCAAGATTCTCTACCGCAACCGCATCGAAAAGCTGCCGCTCATTGACGAGGAGGGGCGGCTGGTCGGCCTCATCACCGACACGGATATCCGCAAGCGCGACGCTTTCCAGGATTCCACCAAGGACGCTCTCGGACGCCTGCGCTGCGGTGCCGCCGTAGGGCCGGGTCCCGAGTTCTGGGATCGCGCCCAGGCCGTGCTGGAGGCCGGAGCCGATGCCCTGTTCATCGATGCTGCCACGGGGCACACCAGCCGTGTGCTGCATGTCATCGAAAAGCTGCGCGAACTCGGCAAGCCCGTGGTCGCCGGCAACGTGGTCACGCAGGACGGCGCGCGCGACCTCATCGCGGCGGGTGCCTCCGCCATCAAGGTGGGTGTGGGGCCGGGTTCCATCTGCACCACACGCATCATCTCGGGCGTGGGTATGCCGCAGTTTACCGCCATTCAGGAGGTGGCCAAGGTGGCGCGTCCCGCAGGCGTCACCGTCATCGCCGATGGCGGCATCCGCTACAGCGGTGATGCCGTCAAGGCACTCGCCGCCGGAGCCGACCTCATCATGCTCGGCGGCATGCTGGCCGGCTGCGAGGAGAGCCCGGGTGCCATTGTCCACTACCAAGGCCGCAACTTCAAGACCTACCGCGGCATGGGCTCTCTGGGCGCCATGCGCGCCGGCTCGGGCGACCGCTACGGGCAGAACGCCAGCGGCAAGCTCGTGGCCGAGGGTGTCGAGGCGCGTGTACCCTACAAGGGCATGCTGGCCGACGTCATCTTCCAGTTGGTCGGCGGCATCCGCTCCGGTATGGGTTATCTGGGAGCCAAGGATCTCTGTGAGCTGCGTGAGCACGCTCGCTTCGTCCGCATCACCAGCGGTGGTCTGCAGGAAAGCCACCCGCACGATGTGACCATCACCCAGGATCCCGGCAACTACAGCCGCCAGTAATACAAGCCCCCTTCCCTGCACCGCCCTGCCTGACCCGCAGGGCGGTTTTTTTTGCGCCGCCGCCCTCCTCTCTCCGCGCGCTCTATCAGATCCTCGCCTCCCACACAAAAAACACTGCTGTGCCGTCAAGTGGTAAGAGAACCACGTTCCCTTTAACGTCAGGTGGGTGCACGGTGGGGGTCCTCTGAGGTATCCTCCATGGGACGGAACATCATACCCCGCTTGCCGAATGCCCCGTAAATAGATGACAACGGTTCGGGTCTGTTGAACCACGCGTCACGAGCACAGCAGCTGGTATCTTCTATACCCCAAAAAGTGCTCAAATGCAAGAAAAATGATGTTCCACAGACAGCAAGATGCAGGAACAGTTTTGTTCCACATGGAACATTGCCCCATGGATATGTTTTGACAAAAGGAGGATGAGTGAGTACAATACGCGCCGACATGACGATTCCCTCTCTTTTGACGCAAACTCTGGCGGAAGCGCTTCGGGCTGTTCTGGGCGATGCCCTGCCTGCGGATTTCCGGCCACAGGTGACGGCAGCTGCCGATCTACGTTTCGGTGATTACCAGAGCAATGCGGCCATGCTGCTGGCCAAACAGGCACGCTGTAACCCGCGCGCGCTGGCAACGCAGGTACTGGAAAAACTGAACGGTGGCGATGTGGCGGAAGCCGATATTGCCGGACCGGGCTTCATCAACTTCCGCATCAAGCCGGAGTTCTACGCTCAAACAGCCGCGGCCATGCTGGGGGATGAACGTCTGGGTGTGACCCAGGTGGAACATCCCAAAACCTTGGTCATTGATTTCTCGGCACCCAATGTGGCCAAACCCATGCATGTGGGTCATATCCGCTCCACCATCATCGGCGATACCTTGGGTCGCCTGGCTCGTTTCATGGGGCACCGCGTGATTACGGACAACCACATCGGTGACTGGGGAACGCAGTTCGGCATGATTCTCTGGGGCTGGAAACATCTTCTGAATCCCGCAGCACTGCAAGAGAATCCCATCGAGGCTCTGCTGAGCGTCTATAAAGAAGTCAATGCCAAGTGCAAGGAGACCCCTGCCCTGCTCGCTGATTGCAAGGCAGAATTGGTCAAGCTGCAGAGTGGGGATGAGGAGAACCTGGGCATCTGGAAGCAGTGCATTGCCGTCACCAAGGTCGGTTTGGAGAAAATTTACGACCAACTCGACATTCATTTTGATTACTGGCTGGGTGAAAGCGCCTACAATGATGCACTGGCACCGCTGGTCGAGGATCTGCTGGCCAAAGGCATTGCCCGCGAAAGTGAGGGGGCGGTATGCGTCTTTTCCGATGGCTTCCACAAACCCGAGCAAGACCCCTTCCTTGTGCGTAAAGATGGCGAGTGGCTGCCCGTACCCGCGATTATTCGCAAGGCAGACGGCGGTTTCCTCTACGCGACAACCGATTTGGCAACGCTGGATTACCGCACGGAGCATTTCAAGGCCGATGCCATTTGGTACGTGGTCGGTGCCCCGCAAGAGAAGCATTTCAAGCAGATCTTCGATATCGAGCGCATGCGCGGCATCAACGGCGACTTCCGGCACGTTGCCTTTGGCTCGATTTTGGGCAAGGATCGCCGTCCCTTCAAAACGCGCAGCGGCGATACGGTGAGTCTGCAAGATGTCATCGATGAAGCCATTGCTCGCGCGGCCAAGGTGATCGAAGACAAGAGCCCTGACATGCCCGAGGAAGACAAAGCGCGTGTGGCGCGCCAGGTGGGCATCGGCGCCATCAAATTTGCAGAATTGTCGCAGAATCGCCTGAGCGATTATATCTTTGACTGGGACAAGATGCTGGCGCTCACCGGCGATACGGCACCTTATTTGCAGAATTCTTATGTTCGTGTACGCTCGATTTTCCGCAAAATCGGTGAATCGTTCACAGCGCCGAGTCATTTGACCCTCACGGAAGCCGCCGAGATTCATCTGGCGCGTCTGCTGGTTCGCTATGCCGAGGTTGTGCCTGCAACACTCGATGACTGCCGCCCGAATCTCTTGGCTGCTTATCTCTACGAATTGGCCAAAGCATTCCACAGCTTCTACGAAGCTTGCCCCGTGCTCAAGAGTGAGGGTGCTGTGCGTGAAACCCGTCTTGCCTTGTGCGAGCTGACCGCGCGCATTCTGAAACAAGGCATGGGTCTTTTCGGCATTGAAATGCCCGAGCGTATGTGATATAAAGTTCCACATGGAACTTTTGCAGGCTTTTTCTTGTGCCGCCGTTTGCTGCTTTTCAGCAACGGCGGCACTTGCTGTTTCGGAACCGCAGCAGCTCATTCCTCTGGGTGGCTCGTGCAGCGTAGAGAGCACCATAAACTGCAGCCTGGGGCTCGAAGAGTTGGTCTTAGGTGACATTGAGTCGGCACAGATGCATTTCCAAGCAGTCCTGGACGAGTTTCCCGACCAGCCCTTGGCTTTGTGCGGCTTGCTCATCAGTAGGGACAATGAGGGCGAAAGACGCAAACGCCTGGCACAACTGACTGAATTCGTCAATAGTGAGCAAACAACAAAGCTGACGCCACCGGAACTTTTTTATCTCAAGCAGCTGCTTACCATTGCCTGTGGTGATTTGTCGGGAGCATCAGATGCCTTCGCCGAACGCGCCAAGCGTTTTCGCCGTGATCATCTCGCAGCGGCTTGGAGTATCATTCTCTCGCACTATGCTCAGCGCGACGCAGAAAAAACTCTTCAACGTTGTGAGGAATTGCGTCGCTGCTGTGGAGAAAGCAAGTTGCTTTCCTATGCACGCGCTCTGGCGGAGGAAAATGCGGCACAGGTCTCGGACGAGGCGATCCAGGCAGCAGCACACGCTTCGACCATCAGTCCCCAAGCACGACTGCTACATGCTCATCTCTTGTATCGTCGGCAACGATACGGTGAGGCCGCGCACTGCTTCCAGCAGGTAGCTGAGGAAACGGCGCCTGATCGACTCAATCATCAGATCGCTCAATCCTACCTCGTCATCTCCCTGTGGTCAGCAGACCGAAGCGCTGAAGCACAGACGCTGCTGAAAGCCCTGTGTCGCCCCATGCCGAAGCAGTCTGCGGAGCATCCTGCTGATTTCTACAGACGCTGGGAGACGCAGCTCATCCCCCTGCGTCTCCTCCTGTGCAGTCCACAGGCACCGAGTCAATCCGAAATTCAGTCTGCCAAATCCTTGGTCGTCTCGGGGGAACATCGCGCGGACGAGAAGGCACGGCTCAACTATCGAAGCGCCCTTGTTGCTTTAGCGGTGGCGCGACACCATCACGCCCGGGGCAGGGCAGGGGAGGCCAGCCAGTGGTTGAATCGTGCTGATCAATATATGAGTTTGTTCCGACAGGAGATACAAGCAGAAAGCTCCCATCCCATTTCGGCCGTCTGCCATCGACGTGCTCTGCGCTGTTTCGAAGAAGCCAGAGCCCGTGTACGCGCGGAAATCTTCCGAGCGACATCAAGCATCTGGGAGGAGCAAGCCCGGGAACTCCGCCAGCCCACGGAACGTTGTCTGCCACCGCTGTTGCCGTCGCCGTCTCCCTGAACCGGCCTTTTGTTCCATGTGGAACAAATCAGCCCTTGCTCCCATGCGTCACACATGCTAGACTTTTGCTCATGAAGTGGCTCCTCTTCCCTTTGCTGATTCTTTCTTCCTGTGCCTATGTACAGACACACCGTAATGTTGCCGAGTCTTTTCGCTCAAGGCCCGGGTACAGCCTTCACCTACCCATTGAGCAAGGAACGCAGCAGGGCAGGAACTATCTGCTCGGGCACCGTGAGACACTGCGCAAACATTACCCCAACGTCTTTGACAGTATCTTGCTGACCGACAACAACGAGGTTCAATGGCGTTCCATCGAGCGCGGTCAGCCCTGCCTCCTTCCGCTTTCGGATGGAACGGCCATGGTTCTGAAGCGCCAGGACGGCTATGCTTACACCGATAGTCTCCTCGATGAAATCCGCTCAGAGATGCGGAAAGGTCAACGACCCATCACCAGCGAAACCATGCCCGCCACCCATCCGGTCGTGGCACAGGTCGACATGGGGTCGCAACAAGAACGCTATCTCGATGACCCGACTATTCCGGATGATAAGCTGTCGTTCCCTGAGGAACTGTTGGTTCAGGCGGATCGTGTCATCATCGACTGGCCTCTGACGCTTGCCTACAATGTAGCCATCCCGTTCATGGCTCCCGTGATTTTTTTCAGCGAGTTTTTAGATCAGGAATAAGTAATTGATAATCAAATCCTTATGATACTTATTCACAATTTTTTGTCAATAAGTTGTCGATAAGTGGTGAACAGGGCGGTGCATAACTCTTGTTCACCGACGACAAACCCGTTATTCGCCGAGTCATTCACACCGATAATATTCATAAAACACTCATCATCAATAAGCTATAAAAGATATTCACTTATTCACAGCCCTGATGATGATGTTCTTATATAGATACTAATCTTCTTCATCTCCATGAACAAGCCTTCGGAACCCTCCGTCAACGCAGATGCCTTCTGGATGCAGCGGGCTCTTCAACTTGCCTACCGCAGCTATGGCACGACCAGCCCCAACCCACCGGTCGGAGCCGTCATCATTCGCGACGGGCGTCTACTCGGTGAAGGCCGCCACATTTGCGCCGGCGGTCCCCATGCCGAGCGCCAAGCGCTCGCCGATGTCTATGCGCGCGGCAACAGCGAATACCTGCGCGGCGCCACGCTCTATGTGACCTTAGAGCCCTGTTCCAGCGTGGGACGCACACCTGCTTGCACCGACGCCATCCTCAGCTCCGGCATCACACGCGTCGTCTACGGAGCCGTCGACCCCGACAAACGCCACCAAGGGCGCGCAGACGCCCTTTTGCGCGCGGCCGGCATCACGGTCTGCCCCGGCGTCGAACGCCCCGCCTGCGAGCTCCTGCTGCGTTCCTGGGCTTTTTCCGTGCAGCAGGGTCGTCCCTGGGTGACCGCTAAGGTCGCCACCACGCTGGACGGACACCTGACGCGTCGTAGCGAGCGCTTCATCAGCACAGCCGAAACCCTGCGCTATGCCCACGAACTGCGCTTGCGCAGCGATGCCATCCTCATCGGCGGCGGCACTCTGCGCCACGACAATCCCGCATTGACCATTCGCACACCGCTCTCCCCCATTCCCGTCGAGAAAAAGCAACCCTGGCGCATCGTCGTCACCCGGCAACCGGAAGCAGTGCAGGGGAGGGACTACCGCATGTTTTGCGATGCCGCTGCCGAGCGCAGCCTCGTCGTCGGACCCGTGCAGGATTGGAAAGCCTTGTTGCAGCAGCTGCACGAGGAGCGCGGGGTCGTCAATCTCATGCTGGAATGCGGCGGCAGGCTCCTGCGCCGACTGCTGGAAGAAGGACTGGTCAACGAATGGATGCAGGAAATAGCTCCCCTGTTGAGCGGGGGGAAAGACGCGGTGCTCCCCGGGGATTCCTTCCTGCCGCAGGAGCTTCGACTGCGTGTCGAACAGTGTCGCGAAATCAGCGGGCATATTCTGCTGCGCGGCATTCTCGCTTGAACCGCCGGGAAGCCTGTGCTAAAGTCGCCGCCGTGAAATCCCTCTGCGCCGCCCTTGCCCTCAGCTTGGCCTTGGCAGCCTGTTCGCCGCCGCCCGTGGGCTATGCCTATAGCCCGCTGGTGACGGAGCGCCGCGCCACCCTGTCCGAGCATCTGCTTGCGCTGCTGCCTGTGGAACAACGAGCAGTGGCCAAGGACGAAGCGCGCTGGCTCGCCGATACGGCTTATCAAGCTGCTGCCGGTATCGCCCGCGTCAACGACTCGCATTTCCCCGGTTGGGCGGGCAATGCCCTCATCAACGCTCGCTTGCAGGATCGCGGGCTGTGCTGGCACTACCAGCACGACCTCTTTCGCGAGCTGCGTCGCCGCCCCCTGCGCTATTTTCGCCTCGGCTGCTGTGTGCGCGATATGGAGGAAGCCTCAGAGCACAACTGCGTCTACATCGCGGCCAAAGAAGGCATCTGGCCGAATGCCTGGGTGCTGGATGCGTGGATGTGGAACGGCCGCCTGAAAGTCGATGACGCCCGCGAGCTCAGCCCCAAACGCTGGCGCGATCTGCCCGAAGTCTGTCACCAGCAGGAGCGCTACTACCCCGAAGGCCACAGCTTCCCCATCGAGCATTGGAGCATTTTACGCGCTGCCGATGGCGAGTATCAACCCTACTGGACGGACGAAACCCGGCGTTCGGCGCAGTACCGCCGCATGTACGACAACATCTTGCGAGGCAAGACCGAACATCCCGGCCGCCCCACGAACTACTGATGAAGATGTTTTTGGCTAAATACCTGTACACACTTGCTGTGTTCCTCGCAGCGCATTTTTTGTTAAGCAGCTGCGCGACAGCACCTTCGCCCTCCTGGGCCGACACAGCGTTGATTGTGGAAAAGCGGGAAGCCTTGGCAAACAAAATCCTGAACCTGACCCGGGAAAGCCTTCGCCAGCGCAAAGATGTGCAGGAAGAAGCGCATTGGCTGGCCGACACCGCCTACAAAGGCGGTGCAGCGATTGCGCGCGTCAACCGTCCGCTCCTACTCGGATGGTTCAACAACTTTCTCGTCAACTCCCGCTATTCCGTGCGCGAGCGCGGGCTGTGCTGGCACTACCAGCACGACCTCTTCCGCGAGCTGCGTCGCCGCCCCCTACAGTACTTCCGCCTCGGCTGCTGCGTCATGGACTATCGCGAGGGCAGCGAGCACCACTGCGTCTACATTGCCCCGCGGGGGAAAGGGCTTGAGCAATCCGTCGTCATCGATGCCTGGTGGTTCAGCGGTAAACTCAAAATCTGGAATCGCAGCAATCTGGAAGATCGCGAGGTGATGGACGAACCCAACACCACCGCGTTCCTGGCCAAAACCTATCCCGAAGGTCATCGCCAAGCGATGGAACACTGGGCCAAAGTGCGTCGCAGTACCGACATGTGCGACTACACCTACAGCAATACACCCGAGGGGCAGTCCTGCCGCCAGGGACAACTCATGCAGCAGTCCATCGAAGAAGGACTGCGCCGCCGCAACGGACAACCGACGGACTACTAGCTTTACATCCACCGCCGCAGAGCTTACAATTCCCCCATGCAGATACCCGACCATGCCCGCGATGTTGTCGAGCGTTTGGAACGCTACGGCTACGAAGCCTATGTTGTGGGCGGCTGTGTGCGCGACAGCCTCCTGGGGCGCGAGCCGAAGGACTGGGATGTCTGCACCTCGGCACTGCCGGAGGAGGTTCTGCGCGTCTTTCGCCGCTTTCATGTCATCAAAACCGGCTTGCAGCACGGCACGTTGACCGTCATGTCCGAGCATCGGCCTGTCGAAGTCACCACCTTCCGCACCGACGGCAGCTACAGCGACGGACGCCACCCCGACAGCGTCTCCTTCGTGCCGCGCATCGAGGAAGACTTAGCGCGGCGCGACTTCACCATCAACGCCATGGCCTACAACCCGGCGCGCGGGCTCATCGACCTCTACGGCGGGCAGGACGACCTGCGCGCCGGACTCATCCGCTGCGTCGGCGAGCCCGATGCCCGCTTTCACGAGGACGGCCTGCGCCTGCTGCGCGCCCTGCGCTTTGCGGCGCGCTACGGCTTTGCCCCCGAGCGCGAAACCGGCTACGCCCTGCGCCGCAACCGCCACCTGCTGGAACACATCAGCGCCGAGCGCATCTTCAGCGAGCTGCGCGGCATCCTAGAGGGGCGCGATGCGCTGAGCATGCTGCTGGGCTTTCCCGAACTCTTCACCGCCGTCATCCCCGAGCTGGAACCCTGCATCGGCGCGCCGCAAAACAGCCCCTACCACTGCTACGACGTCTGGACCCACAGCGCCCACGCCGTGCAGGCCGCCCCCGCGGACATCATCCTGCGCCTGACCCTCCTGCTGCACGACATCGCCAAACCCGCCTGCCGCAGCACCGATGCCGCAGGCATCGACCACTTCCACGGGCATCCCGAGCAGGGCGCGCAGCTTGCCGAGCGCATCCTGCGGCGGCTCAAGAGCGACAACGACACCCGGCGCGATGTCGTCACCCTCATTCGCGAGCACGACAGAGCCCTGCCGCAGGATTTGCCCGCCATGCGGCGACTCATCGGGAAACTCGGGTTGCTCAACACGCAGCGCTTGCTCGAGGTACAGCGCGCCGATCTGGCCGCCCATGCCCCCGAGCATCGCGAGAGCTGGGCCGCCGACCTGCGCCGCGCCCAAGCCCTGCTGGCCGAGGTTCAGGACGAGCCCCCCGCCTTCAGCGTGGGCGATTTGGCCATCGGCGGGCGCGAGCTCCTGCAGATGGGGCTGGCACCCGGACCCGGCATCCGCCGCCTGCTCGAGCAGCTGCTGCGCGAAGTGCAGGATGAGCAGCTCACCAACAGCCCCGAGGCCCTCTGCACCCGCGCCCGACAACTTCTCACCACCCCCCAAGCATGAACAACGACATCTCCGACAAATCCCGCGGCACCGCCCTCTGCCTTTGGTTGCTGGGCTGCATCGGTATCTGCGGCATTCACCGCATCTACCTCGGTCGCCCCATTTCCGGCATTCTGCAGCTGCTCACCGGCGGACTCTTCTTCATCTGGCAGCTCATCGACCTCATCCTTCTGCTCTGCAACGCGCTGGAGGACGGCGAAGGGCGGCGGCTCAGCTGCTAAAGCCCACTCAGCAAGCCTCGGCAATGCGCGCCGCTGCCGCTGCCGGTGAATCAGCTACCCCCATCGGCAGTGGGCGCAGCCATGCCTCGCGGCGCAGCCAGGTGCGCTGGCGCTTCGCGTAGCGCCGCGTCAGCAAGCTTAGCGCCGGAGCCAAATCGCGCCGCGACAGACGCCCCGCCAAGCAATCGCGAATCAGCCCCAGCCCCAGCGTCTTCTCCGCTGTTGCCGAAAGCGGCACGGACGCCAGCGCCGCCACCTCCTCGATGGCTCCACCGCGCAGCATTGCCCGGCAGCGCGCCGCCAGACGCGCATCGAGCTCCTCCGTCGCGCGCGTAATCACCCAACCGGGCCCGGCAGGCTCTCGCCAATTCTGCTGCCAGTGTGCCAGCGGCTTGCCGCCCGTGAGCACAATCTCCAAATAGCGCGCCACATAGCGCGCATTGCACACATCCACCGTCGCCGCCGCCGCCGGGTCGGCCTCCTGCAGGCGGCGCAGCAGCTCCGGCAGAGGCAGGCTCGCCAGCTCCGCCCGCAGCGCCGGATCGCTCGGCGGCGCGGGCGAAATGCCGTGCGAAATAAACTTTACATATAGCCCGCTGCCGCCCGTCACAATCGGGCGCGCGCCGCGCGCCTGAATCGCCGCAATCGCCGCCGCCGCCCGACGCGCATGCGCTGCCGCATCATTATTCTCCGTGGGCTCCATGCAGTCCACCAAATGGTGCGGCACCGCCGCCCGCTCCTCCGGCGAGGGGGCGGCCGTCAGCACCCCCAGACCGCGGTACACCTGGTACGCATCTGCCGACACAATCTCCGCCGCCCCCAGCAAGCGCGCCAGCTCCAGCGCCACCGCACTCTTGCCGCTGCCCGTCGGGCCGAGGATAAACAGCGGAGCAAGCTCCGCGCGGGAGGGCAGGGGAGTCGTCATCCGTCCGTACGCGTCAGCTCCAACGCCCGCACCATGCATTGGTTGAGCTCCCCGTTGCCGTTGGTGCAGCGCGGCGTGCAGAGCAGGGCAAAGCAGTGTCGCCCCGGCGTCAGCGCCAGCTCCAGCGGCGCCGTCAGTGCATCCTCCTCCCAGCAGCCCGCCTTCGTGTGGTGCGGCAGCACCAGCACCGCGCGGAACACACCGTCCACCCACAACTCGCGCAGCGCGCAGGTATCCCCGTCGCGCTTGCTCGCCGTCGCATTCGCATAGTGCAGCTGCAAGCGGTAATGCCCCGCCTCCTCGGGCGCCAGATGCAGCTCCTCATACTCCACCCGCGCCGTGCAAGGGCGCAGATCCAGCCAAGCCTGCCCGTGCTCCACACGGTACTCCGCCGCCTCGCCGATGCGCTCCGGCAGCAGGTGGTGCACCACGCCCGCCGGGGCACAGCTAAAGGGACGGTTGGGGGCAGAGAGCGTCGTGCGCCCCTGCGCCTGCACACTGTAGCGGTGGTAGCAGCGGGGCGGCGAAGGCAGCGAGAAAAAGCAATCGCAAGTCGTGGCAAACGCGCGTCCGTCGCGGTAAATGCAGTACGATTCCGCCCCCGGCACCGGGTGCCAGCGCAGCGCAGCATCGCTGGGATGATCCCACCGTACGTCGGGCAAATCCTCCGTTGCCGCCGGGGCAGGGGAAGACTCCGCGCCCTCGGCAGGCATCAGCTCAATCTCCACCTGCCAATGCCCGCAGGCATCCAGCGGAATGACGGGCGAGCCCGGCTTGCCGTTCACCATCACCGCGCCGATTTCCGTGCCGTAACCGTTGAGGTGAATATCCAGCAGCAGCCCGCGCACCCGCAGCCCGCTCAGCCAGTGGCTGCCGGCAAAGGCGCGCGGCACACAGGGCGACAGCACCACATTCTCCCCCTCGAATTGCACACCGAACAGCCCGCGGTAAAAAGCCCCCAGCATGCCGCACACACTCCAAAGCTGGCGATCGGAATTCAGCAGCGTATCCTCCGCCCGACCTGTCTCCGCGTGGAAATTCTCCTTATTCGTGCCGAAAGCCAGCGCTGCACGCAGCAGCGAAACCAGCGAAAACGCCGCCCCCTCCGTCTGCTGCAACTCCGCCTGCGCCAGCAGCACAAAAGCCTCCACAAAAGGCCAAATCGCCCGATTGTGGTACGCCTGCACCGGCTCCGCCTTGTACGGCGCAAAAACAGGTGTTCCCCAAGGCGAGCGCGGCAAATGCTCCATCAACTCCGCCGCATGCTCCCCCGCCAAGCCCGAAAGCACCGCCAGCGCAGAGGCCAGCGCATCCGAGCGCTCCTCCGGCGGCTCCCCGGGGCGGTACAGCATGTTGTAGCGGCGTGTCCCCGGATTCCAAAAATGAGCCTCAATCGCCTCCGCCAGCACCAGCGCCTCGCGATGGCGCTGCGCCGCCTCCGCCTCGCGTCCCAGACGGCGCAGCATCTTCGCCAGCACCGAGAGACAGATGAAATACAGAATATTGGTACTCAGCGCATAAGAAGCACCGATGTCCGCCGTACTCATCCAGGCGGGATAACTCTGCTCGCGCCAATCCAAAAACGAGGTCTCGCCCGGGCGCAACGGCGTTCCCTGCGGCAGCACCGCCGCATCCTGCGCCAGCGTTGCCGTCAGCACCTCCGCCGCATAACGCAGCCAATCCGCATCGCCCGTCACCTGCGCATAGGCATAGGCACCCATCGCCCACACCACGCGATCCGTCGACACCGGCCAGCCTCCGCCCGTCCCCGTATCCTGCACCACCACCCCATGACGCACACGGCTCTCCAAACTGCGCCGCACGGCATCCGGAGCGGCGATATCCGCGCCCAGCGTAGCGGCATACGCCACATCGCGCGTCCACACCGAAGCCCAATTCGCCCCCGCCGGCATCAGCCCCTCCGGCGAAATCCCCGCCGCCAATTCCTGCAGCGCCAAGCGATACGCCGCCGCCAGCACCGGAATACTGCCCGCATAGCGCGGCGCCGAGGGCAGGGGATGCTCCGCCAGCGGGAGTTCGCGCAGCACGACCTCCCCCCGGCGATACACCAGGCGACCGGGCTCGCAGGTGACCTCCGTGTCCCCCTGAACCAGGCGGTGAGACGTCAGGCGATAGCCCGCCGCCTCGGCAAGCAGCACTTCGCGGTGAGCAGCCATAGCCCCTTACAGAATCGAGCCCGGCTGATACGCCGCTGCCTCGGGATAAGCCGCCGTCAGCTCCTCCGTCATCGCGCAGAAGGCATCCACCTGCGCCCCCGCCATGCCCGTATCGCCCGCATTGGCATCGTAAATCTCCTGAATCTCGCTGCGGCTCAGGCGCAGGCGAGCATCCGCCCCCAGGCGGTCGAGCAGGTCGTTAGCGGAAATTCGCCCCTCGCGCAAATCATTCGACACCGCCACCGCGTGTTCCTTGATGACCTCGTGCGCCTCCTCGCGCCCAACGCCGCGCTTCACCGCCGCCATCATGATGGTCGTCGTCATCAGGAAAGGCAGATAGCGGTTGAGCTCCGTGCGGATCACCGGCTCATACACCTGCATCTGATCCAGCACCGTGATAAAGGTCTCGAACAAACCGTCCGCCGCCAGGAAGGCATCCGGCAGCACACAGCGGCGCACCACCGAGCAGGACACATCGCCCTCGTTCCACTGATCGCCGATAATCCCGCCAATCATGCCCAGGTGCCCCTTGAGAATCGCATGGAAACCGTTGACACGCTCGCAGGAACGCGGATTCATCTTGTGCGGCATCGCGCTGGAGCCCGTCTGCCCCTTGGCGAAACCCTCCGTCACCAGCTCATGTCCCACCATCAGACGCCAAGTCTTGCAGAAGGAACTCGGCGCACAGGAAAGCCCCACCAAGCCCGAAATCACCTCGAAATCCAGCGAACGGGGGTACACCTGACCCACGTTGACCCACTTCTGCGGAATGCCCAAGTGGGCGCAAATGCGCGCCTCCAGCTCCGTCACCGTCGCCGCATTCTTGCCGAAGAGCGAGAGCTGATCCAGCTGCGTACCCACGGCTCCCTTGAGCCCGCGCACGCGGTAGCGCTCCGCCGTGCTCAGCCAAGCGTGCGTCCAGTGCAGCATCTCCTCGCCGAACATCGCCACGCGCTTGCCCATCGTCGTCGCCTGCGCGGCCACATTGTGCGTGCGCGCTGCAAACACCAGGTCGCGCCATTGGCGGGCATGCGCCGCCATGCGGGCGAGTGTCGCCACCGCCTTGTCGCGGATAATATCCATGGAACGGCGAATCTGCAACTGCTCCACATTCTCCGTCAGGTCGCGGCTCGTCATCCCCTTGTGGATGTGTTGGCAGCCCGCCAAATCGCAAAACTCCTCGATGCGCGCCTTGACATCGTGGCGTGTGATACGCTCGCGGGCATTGATCGAATCAATGTTGACCACATGCTTCACGCGCTCGTAAGCCTCGATCGCCTCCTGAGGAATATCCAGCCCCAAATCCCGCTGCGCCTTCATGACCGCAATCCAGAACTCGCGCTCCAGAACAATGCGACCCTCGGCCGACCAAATCGCCTTCATCGCATCCGAGGCATAGCGCCCCGCCAAAACATTGGGGATAGCATTCATCATCGTGGTGTGTGGTTGCGTGGGCAGGGTAGCACAAAAGCCCCGCGCAGACAAGTCAAAAGAGTTGTGGTAGAATGCGTTTGCCATGAACATGATACCGCCTCTTGAGAGGAAAGGCCGGCGCAGCTCTGCGTCAGATGGTACAGGTCATCATCGCGTTGGCCGAAGCGTCAACTAAAGCCATTCAAACCTTTAGCGAAAACGCTTAGACCCCATTGATCTCTCCTGACCGCCTCTCCCACACCGGCGGATTTGAAACAGCCCCCGGCCGCGCGCGCTGCGTGAGTTCTGCCTTGCGCGGTGCGGCAAAAGCTGCTAGAATGCGCGCAGCGTTATGACCCCCAAACACATTGTTGCCGTTATCGATTACGGTTCGCAGTATACGCAGCTCATCGTGCGCCGCGTCCGCGAGCTGGGCTATCTGGCCAAGCTCTATGCTCTGGAGGATTTGGATGAGATTGCCGAGCCCGGCGCCATCATTCTCTCGGGCGGCCCCCGCAGTACCTCGGAGCCCGATGCTCCCGACATCGATTTTGACTGGCTGCGGAGCTTCGGCGTACCCGTGCTGGGTGTGTGCTACGGCATGCAGCTGCTCAACAAGAAGACCGGCGGCACCGTGCGCCAGAGCAACAAGCGCGAGTACGGCCCTGCGGCGCTGATTCCCGAGGAACTCAGCGGTCTCTACGCGGGCATGTCCCCCTCTTCACAGGTGTGGATGAGCCACAGCGATACCGTGGAGAAGCTGGCGGACAACTGCCGCGTCATCGCCCGCAACAGCGAGGGGGTTCCGGTGTCGCTGCAGTGGGGCGAGGCGATGTTCGGCATTCAGTTCCATCCCGAGGTAACGCACTCGCACGAGGGGCGCACGATCCTCAAAAACTTCCTCTCCTATGCTAAGGATTTGGCGCGCTTCGACATTGGCGATTTCAAGCGCGAGCTCATCGACGACATTCGCGCCAAGGTGGGCGAGCGCCAAGTGGTTTGCGGTGTTTCGGGCGGCGTGGACAGCACGGTGTTGGCCGTGCTGCTGCATGAGGCGGGGGTGAACGTGCGCTGCATCTTTGTCGACAACGGCTTGCTGCGCAAGGACGAGGCGCGCGAGGTGGAGAAAAACTTTGCCCGCATGGGCGTGAAGATTGAGACGGTGGACGCCGGGGCGCGCTTCCTGGCGGCGCTGGCGGGCGAGACGGCGCCGGAGAAGAAGCGCCGCATCATCGGCAATCTGTTCATCGATGTGTTCTGGGATGCCGTGGGTGACGCCGAGATGCTGGCGCAGGGCACGCTTTACCCCGATGTCATCGAGTCGGCCTCCAACGCTAAGAGCAAGGCCAGCGTGATTAAGACTCACCACAACCGCGTGGAGCGCGTGCTGGAGATGCAGCGCCAGGGCAAGGTGATTGAGCCCTTGGCCTTCCTCTTCAAGGACGAGGTGCGCGAGCTGGGCGCCAGCATGGGCATTCCGCACGACATCCTCTGGCGCCATCCTTTCCCCGGCCCCGGCTTGGCCGTGCGCTGCCCGGGCGAGGTCACGAAGGAGCGG
Organism: uncultured bacterium; assembly: GCA_945831585.1. Classification (GTDB taxonomy): domain Bacteria; phylum Verrucomicrobiota; class Verrucomicrobiia; order Verrucomicrobiales; family Akkermansiaceae; genus Akkermansia. The sequence goes on from CAMACY010000009.1 coordinate 39,267, forward strand.
CTGGACATCATCCGCGACTGCGATGCTATCTTTATTGGCACCCTGCGCAAGTTCGGCTGGTACGACAAGTGCTGGCAGGCTTACGCCGGGCTCATTCCCGTCAAGACCGTGGGGGTCAAGGGCGACGAACGTTCCTACGAGTTTGCCACCAATCTGCGCGCCATCGTCTCCGAGGATGCGATGACCGCCGACTGGGTGCAGCTGCCCTACGAGCTGCTGCGCGAGGCTTCCAACCGCATCCTCAACGAGGTCAAGGGCATCAACCGCGTGCTCTACGATGTGAGCACCAAGCCCCCGGCATCCATCGAGTGGGAATGACCGTCAAAACGGCTCAAACCCGCATGAATACAGGGTTTTTGACCTGTCAATCTGCCTTGTGATACTGGATTGATACTATTCGTGTCAACCCGGTACACAAGAGAATGATTGCAAAGGGCAAGCAAGCCGCCCTGCTGAACGACAAATTCAGCAGGGCGGCTTTGCTTGTCCTATTTTTCTTTTCTCCAAGGAACATAGTAGTCAAACCGTTTGCTGTCGTCACAGGTACACGGCCAGTTGATTTTCCATTCAAAGTATTCCTCCCTGGTAATTTCCCCGGCGTGAAGTTCCTGCTGACGCAAGAGCCATTCCCGCATGAACTCATCTACCAGCCCATAGTTGAAGTATATGCCCACGGGAGGTTGAGCGGGCCAGTCGTCCGTGTCATTGTAGCGGACGGCGGTATCATCGGAGGCCCCCGTCTTGCCGGGATTGCGGACAAGCTGAAACAAGCGGATGGAGCCGGGGCTGTCCTCGTCCAGCCAGAAGAATGTCCGCATGAAGTCCTCGGCGCAGCCAGGACGGAGCGTGTAGAAGTTCTGGAAGTCTACCCGAAGCGCCTGGGCAATCTTGTCCAGCAGTTCCCTTTTCGGAACACGGTAATTCGTTTCGTACTGGGCAATACGGTTGTCCGCTCCCTTTTCCTCAAAACCGACAGCCAGCCCCAATTCCTTTTGCGTCATGCCTCGAAAAGTTCGGATTTTCTTGATTTTTTCTCCTACTGTCATATGTTCCACCGCCTTTGAACATAGTATAGCGCAAATAAGCGAAATACGCAAGAGAAAAATTAACAAAATTGCGAAATTTCCTCTTGACATTAACAACCATGCGAATGTATAATAAGGACGTTGGCATTAACAATTTTGCGAATAAGAAGCGAGGAGGTGAAAACATGAGCAAGGAACTGTTTGTACGGGCCGAGGAAGTGGCCGGGGTGCTGGGTATCTCCAAACCCTACGCCTACAAGCTGGTGCGGGAGATGAACGAGGAACTGAAGCAGAAGGGTTTCCTCACCATCCCCGGACGGGTGAGCAGGAATTACTTTGAGGAAAAGTTCTATGGACTGCGGGAAAATCAGTAAGGAGGGAACAAAATGCCAGCATACAAAGACAAGGCCAAAGGCACATGGTATGCGTCCTTTTACTTTGAGAACTGGACAGGGAAAAAGGAAAAGAAGATGAAACGGGGTTTCAAGACCAAGCGGGAGGCGCTGGAGTGGGAACGGACGTTCCTGCAACAGCAGACCGCTGACCTGGATATGACCTTTGAGAGTTTCGTGGCGCTCTACGCTACGGACATGAAAGGCCGTATCAAGGAGAACACCTGGGGGACGAAAGAGCATATCCTCTACAAGAAGCTGGTGCCATACTTCGGCAAGCGGAAAATGAGCGAGATTAGTTCTAAAGAGGTCATGGCGTGGCAAAGCGAAATGCTCAACTACCGGGACAAGAACGGCAAGCCCTACTCCCCCGTTTACTTGAAAACGCTGCACAATCAGTTGAGCGCCGTTTTCAATCATGCGGTGAAGCACTACAAGCTGAAAGCCAACCCCGCCGCCCAGGTGGGCAACATGGGCAAGGCCAAGGGCCGGGAAATGCTGTTCTGGACGAAAGCGGAGTATCTGAAATTTGCTGACGCTATGATGGACAAGCCCCTCTCCTACTATACCTTTGAAATGCTCTACTGGTGCGGTATCCGGGAGGGGGAATTGCTGGCCCTCACCCCTGGGGACTTCGACTTTGAGAAGCAGACGGTTTCCATCTCAAAATCCTATCAGCGTATCAAGGGCCAGGATGTAGTCACCGACCCCAAGACCGCCAAGAGCAACAGGGTCATTCAAATGCCCGCTTTCCTCTGTGAAGAAATGGAGGACTACATCAAGAGCCTGTATGCCGCAAAGCCGACAGACCGCATTTTCCCCGTGACGAAATCCTACCTTCACCGGGAGATGGACAGGGGAGCGAAAGAGGCGGGGGTCAAGCGGATCAGGATTCACGACCTCCGACACAGCCACATTTCCCTGCTGATTGACATGGGCTTCACCGCCCTGGCAATCGCTGACCGGGTGGGACATGAAAGTATCGACATCACCTACCGCTACGCTCACCTGTTTCCCACCCGGCAGGCGGAGATGGCGAACAAACTGGACATGGAGCGAAAGGGGGCTTAAATCATGTCTGCAAAGAACCTTGACAACCACAACCGATGGAGAAGCAAAACCATAGCGTTCCGGGTGTCCCCGGAGGAAAACGAACAGATTGAGATTGCCGTCCGCCTCTCCGGGCTGACCAAGCAGGACTACATCACCCGGCGGCTCTTAGACCGGGCCGTGGTGGTGCAGGGCA
>CAMACY010000010.1 GCA_945831585.1 uncultured bacterium
CGCTGTAGGTGGTGCCCAGCAGCAGGCCGCGTGCGCTTTCGTAGGTATGCGTTTTTACGTTGCCGCGAGCATCGGTCTCGGTGGCGAGGCGGTTGAAGGCATCATATGTTTTCACTACCGAAGTATGATCGGCATAGGTCTTGCTAAGCTCCAATCCGGTGGCGGCGTCGAATACCCAGGTCGTCACATCGCCGTCTGTGCGTTCGCTCGGGTCGCTGCTGATGGTTTCGCTGCCCGCGCGGAAGGTGGTGAGTGAGGTCATGTTGTCCGCGTCATCATAGCCGAAGCAAGCGGGTTGAATTCCTATTCCCCATTCTGCGACTTTGCGTCCGCGCGCATCGTAGCGGTAGCAGCTGGTGTTGCCCTGAGCATCCGTAATGAGAGCCGGCAAATCGTGCGCGGCATCGTAGGCGGTGGTGGTCACGTTGCCTGCGGCGTCGGTCACGCTCGTGGTGCGCCCCGCGATATCCGTCACCGTGGTCGTGGTGTTGCCGCGCCCGTCGGTCTGCGTGAGCACCATGCCGCTTGCCGTGTAGGCACGCGTGGCGGTGGTCGTGATGCCCGCCGTGTCCTTTTGCGAGCGCACAAAGCCATCGATCACCACGCTTTCTGCCGTGATGGCGGATGTGGGGATGATGCTCTTGCGGACGCGCATGCTGCCGGTGCCGTATTCGGTCAGGCTGGTGGTGCTGTTGCCGCGCTCGTCGATGCTGATGCGTTTGCTTTCCAGCTCGGTGGAATCCGAGAGCAGTGTTTGTTCACTGCGGCTCAGGGTATTGCCCGCTGCGGTGCTGCGGCTTTCGGTGCTCACCTGGTAAATCATGCCGTCGGCTTCCTCGACAGCGGCAATGCTGTGCGTGATGATGCGGTTCTTGCTTGCATCATCCGGCGCATCGGCATCCAAAAGGAGCGTCTGGCGGCATACATGACCCATGCTATCGTCAGCATACACGGTGGGTGCCATGCCGTCAATGCCTTGTTGGGTGAGCTAACCGCGCGCATTGTAGCTGCTGCGGGTGCAGATAGAGGTGTTGCTCAGCGTGGTGGGGGCGATTTCCGCCACGATTTGCCCGAAGCCGTCGCTGAGGCGTTGGCTGAGCAGGGTGGTGCCATCCCAGATGCTCTCGCTCAGGCAGCCTTCCTGCATCCCGTAGACGTAGCGCTGCTCGCGTTGCGCGCTGCCGTGGCGTCGCGCGAGGCTGCCGTCGGCGTGCTGCTCGGTGATGAGGGTCGCGCCGGCGGGGGTGGTGACGCAGGTGGTGAGGCCATCGGCGCTGTAGGTGGTCGTGGTGGTTCGCCCGAGTTCGTCTGTGTGGGCGATGGGGCGCCCGAGCAGGTCGTATTGTGTGGTGCGGATGCTGCTCAGGGGGCCGATGTCACGCCGCTCGCTCAGGATGCGCCCGGCGGCATCGTGGGTGTAGCTGGTGATGGTTTCGGGGGTGATGCAGCGCTCGCCTTCGTAGACGGCGGCTCGGGTGCTTTCGATGAGTTGCCGCGCGCTGTCGTAGCTGTAGGTGGTGGTGATGCCGTTTTCATCGGTTTCGCGCAGCGGGGCGCCGGTGCAGTTCAGGGTGCGGCTGCTGTTGCGCCCGTTGTCGCGCTGCGTGCCGATACGGCGGTTTTGGGTGTCGTAGCTGTGGGTGGCGCCGGAAAGCAGCGCCCAGGTTGCGCCATCGCTCAGCAAGAGGTATTCTTCTTCGCGCAGGGTGTTGCCCGCCGCGCCGATGTATGCTACCCGGCGGCGGCTTTGCCCCGGCACAGCGGCTCCCGCTACCTGCGTTTCGCGAATCAGGCTGTAGAGCGCACCGTGCTGCGCGGTGGCGGCATAGCTGTAGTGCGTTTGCACGCCATCCTCGCCTTGCGTGAGGCGCAGCCGCCCGCGCGCTAAGGGGTTTTCGGCGCTCTCGCTCCAGCGCTCGGTGATGCTCAGGCGTTCCTGCGCGGCTCCCGTGGCGCTGCGGCGGATCTCCTCGCGCCGCACGCCGTCTTGCTCGCTGCGCAGGTAGCGCTCGCGACGAAGGAGCTGCATGAGCTCTCCGCCTGACGGGCTCAACCACACCGCCTGCGCGGAGGGCGTGTCGCGGTAGGAACTGCCCTCGCCTTCGCTGTAGTAGAAGTAGGTGATGAGGGTGCCTGCGTCCCCGTGCCAGGGCTCGCTTTGGCGCGTCAACCGCCCTGTGCTGTCGTAGGCATACTCGGTGCGGTGCCCGCCGGGTGCGACCTGCGCGGTGCAGTTGCCCACGGCATCGTATTCAAACTGTGTGGTGCGGGCGGCATCCGAGCCGTAGCCCTCCACCCGCGTCAGCACCAGAGGTCCCATGGGCGATTCCTGAAACAGCTCACAGACGCAGGATGCTACCGCGCTGCCGCGGCGCTGTGTGGTGATACGCTGCCGCACGGCATAAGCGCCTGTGTCGGCGCTCTCCGGCGTGCTCAGGCTGCGTTCTGTCACGACGGCCTCTTCCCCCGTGCCTTCGCTCATGCACCAGGCGCCACCGTCCCCTTGCGACCAGGCGCAGCGGTATTCGGGGTGCTCGGGGCTCTGTTCGCTGATGCTCAGCTCGCCTGCCGCGTAGCGCACCACAAAGCTCTTGTAGGCGCTGCCGGGCTCGGGGATGGCGTAGCCATCGGCATCGTGTCCCGTGATGCGGGCGGGCGTGTAGAGGCTGATGGTGTAGCCCTCGCTCGTGATGTTGCCGATGTCAGCCAGCCCATCCCAGGGGCTTTCGATTTGGCGGATGTAGCGCCCATCGGCGCTGCGACGCACGCTCAGCAGCTCGGGAATGGGCGAGAGGCACACCCCGTTGGGTGCGGTGTAGGCCTGCAGCTCCCCGGTGGCGGCATCGAACTGCCACTGCGCCTCGCTGCCGTCCTGCCAGCGCAGCGCCACAACGCGTTCATCCTCATCGCGCAGGAGCGTGGCCACGCCCCCGCCGGCGGAGTCGACCCCGATGGGAGCCAAGACTCCGTCGCTGTAGTAGCGCAGGGCGATGACGCGCTGCCCGAATTGCAGCTCGAGCCGGGCGCCCGGCACGATACCGCCGGCCGGGAGCCTCAGCTGCGCGGCCAGCGGGTGCTCGAATGCCAAGGCTGCCGGCGAGGCCAGCTCCGCGCCGGCCGTGGCGGCGCGAAGCTGCAGGTGCCCGGTGAGCAGGGCGCCCAAGCCGCGCAGGGTGCCCATGTTGCAGCTCCAATACGCGTAATCATCGCCCAGCCCGCGCTGCACGGAGCTGCCCGCCGATGAGCTGTCGCTCAGCACGCTGCCGGACGGCGAGTTGTTGCCCTCCTCCTCTCCGTCGCCCTCGGCCTGAGCTGCCGCAGCGGGGAAACCGCCCTCCAGGCTGCAAGTATCGCCCGCACAATCGCACCTCTCGGGCATGGGCACACCGCCGGGTTCCAGCGCCACCACGCGGTAGTCGTACTCAAAAATGATTTGGTTGTTGTTGGGGTTATCCATGGCGATGTTGGTATAGCGGAAGAGCAGCGTGTGCGCCCCGGAACTGAGCAGGCAGTTCACCCGGCGCGTCCACACGCTGTGCCCGCCATGCGAACCGGTCGGTTTCTCGGCCATGGGGGTCATGTCGATGATACGTTTTCCATCGAGCAAGACCTCGCCCCAATCTTCCACGCGGTAGCGCAGCTCCAGCTTGGCGAGCAGCTCTTTGAGCTCGCCCGCCTCATCCGTTGTCCACGGCACCGAGAAGCTGCGCTCCACCTCCCACGACGTTCCCTGGGTGGGGGGCGCTTGGTTGCGGTTTTCATGACCATCGGCTAGAACATCGCCCGGGGCAATGGGGGTGGCGCTTGTTGCGGTGCGGGCGGCGACAGGGGTGGGTGTGTACCACTTGCTGTAGGGGGGAATTGGGGGTGTTGCTTGCATCACCTGCAAGCCTACAACAACCCCCACGCTCGCCTCAAGCCCACGCTTGCGCCCCCAGCTTCCTGCCCGCGGGCGGGCAGGAGGAGCGCGCGCACGTTCGGGGTATCATGGTAGCCGACCGAGGGTGCGATGATTCGCAGCTCTGCCGATACAAGCCTATTCTTGAGCCAAAGGGGAGCTTCGAAGAGCCCCCATCGACAATGCCTGTGTTTATCGGCCCTCCCGGTTCTTAGAAAAATCTTTGCGGCACGTGTGCATTCGATTGCGCATGACCTCTTTTAGGCTTGCCTAATACGTGCAAAAAATCCATACTCCTGCAAGAGGGTATGAGCGAAGAGCAGGCATCAGCGACTCAAAACACGGCGTCCCGCATGGTGCGCTGCGCGGGGGTGCGCATGACTCGCCAGCGACGCGCTGTTCTGGAGGCGATTCTCGAATCCGATGACCACCCCACGGCCGCGCAGATTTTTGAGCGTGCTTCCGCGCGAATCAGCGGGCTCTCGCTCGCCACGGTCTACAACTGCTTGGAAACCATGAGCGCTGCGGGCATCATCAACAAGCTGCATCTCCACAACGGCACCTCGCGCTACTGCCCGAACCTCTTTCCCCATGCCCATTTTACGGATGTCAACAGCAACTGCATCTACGACATCCACCTCAAACCCGGGCGGAGCCTACAGGATGTTTTTGAGTTGCCCGAGGGGGCGACCATCACGGGAATGACCATCTGTCTGCGCGGCAGTTTCCCGACCACGAGTCACGAAACGGAAAAGCAATGAGCCTGATTATCCGAGATTTACACGCCCGCGTCCGAGACGGCGCGACCATTCTCAACGGTATCAATTTGGAAATCCCCAAGGGGGAGGTGCACGCCGTCATGGGTCCCAACGGCTCGGGCAAATCCACCCTCTCCAAAGTGCTCTGTGGTCACCCCGACTACGAGGTGACCGGCGGCAGTGCCGAGCTGGACGGACAGGATCTCTTCTCGCTCAGCGTCGATGAGCGCAGCCGCGCGGGGCTTTTTCTGGCCTTCCAGTACCCCGTAGAAGTGCCGGGGGTGAGCAACGCCAATTTCATGCGGGCGGCTTTGCAGGCGCGCCTGCCCAAGGGCGAGGAGCTCGACACCGTCTCTTTCTACAAGCAACTGCGCGGCAACATGAAAAAACTGGGCATGGATCCCAAGTTCACCGCCCGAGCCGTCAACGAAGGCTTCTCCGGCGGCGAGAAGAAGCGCAACGACATCCTGCAAATGATGATGCTGCAACCCTCTTACGCCATCTTGGATGAAACGGACAGCGGGCTGGATGTCGATGCCCTGCGCATTGTCTCCGACGGCGTGAACGCCATGCGCGCGCCTTTCCGCAGCTTCCTCGTCATCACGCACTACAAGCGGCTGCTGGACTATATCCGCCCCGATGTGGTGCACGTTCTCTACCAAGGGCGCATCGTCCGCAGCGCCGGGGCAGAGCTGGTCGACTACATCGAGGAGCACGGCTTCGACTTTGTCAAGAACGGGGAGGAGGATTGAATACGATGGACGAGACCCCGTTCCGCATGGACACCCGCGGTGCCTTTGCCATGCCCGAGCAGCACCGCTACGACGCGGGCTACGGGCTGACGGAGGCGACCATCGACTACATCTGCGATGCCAAGGGCGAGCCCGACTGGCTGCGGCAATTCCGCAAAGATGCCCTGCGCCGTTTCCGCGAGATGCCCATGCCCACCCACTGGGCACCCGAGGGCATCCGTGGAGTCGATTTCGAGAAAATCCGCTACTACCTGGCGCACGGCACCGCGCCGCGCAAGAGCTGGGACGAAGTGCCCGAGGATGTCAAGCGCACCTTCGAGCGTTTGGGCGTTCCGGAGCAAGAGCGAGCCTTCTTGGCCGGGGTGGATGCCCAATACGACTCCGAGACCGCCTACAACAACATGCGCAGCGAGCTCTCCAAGCAGGGCGTCATCTTCGTGAACTCCACCGAAGGGCTGCGCGACCACGAGGCCATCTTCCGCCCCTGGTTCGGCAAGGTCATCCCCGTGGGCGACAACAAATTCTCCGCACTCAACCACGCGGCCTTTTCCGGCGGCTCCTTCATCTATGTACCCAAGGGCGTCAAGCTGCGCCAGCCGCTGCAAGCCTACTTCCGCATCAACTCCGAGGCCATGGGGCAGTTCGAGCGCACCCTCATCATCGCCGACGAGGGCGCAGAACTCATGTACATGGAGGGCTGCACCGCCCCGAAGTACGACAGCGCCACCCTGCACAGCGGTGTTGTAGAGCTCGTGGCTCTCAAAGGCGCCAAAATCCAATATGTCACCGTGCAGAACTGGGCAACCAATGTCTACAACCTCGTCATTCAGCGCGGTCTGGCGATGGAGGATGCTGAAATCCGCTGGATTGACTGCAATCTGGGCTCCGCCCTCACCATGAAATACCCGGCCGTCGTGCTGCAAGGGCGCCGCGCTCGCGGCGAGGTGGTCAGCATCTCGCTGGCGCACGACGGGCAGGACCAGGACACCGGCGCGCGCATGATCCACGCCGCACCCGACACCACGAGCAACATCGTGGCCAAGTCCATCTCCATCGGACAGGGGCGCGCGAGCTACCGGGGCGAAGTGAGCGTCCTCAAGGGCATGCAGGGCTGCAAGAACAACACCGAATGCGACGCTCTGCTCATCAACGCCGCCAGCCGCACCGATACCTACCCCGCCATCACCGTCAACGGCAAGGCCTCTGCCGTGCAGCACGAAGCCTCTGTCTCGCAGGTCGATGAGGAGATGCTCTTCTACATGCAGCAACGCGGGCTGACCCGTGCGCAGGCCATGAGCCTGGCCGTCAACGGCTTCATCAACGACCTGGTCAACGAGTTCCCCATGGAATACTCCGTGGAGCTGCGCCGCCTCATCGACCTGGAAATGGAAGATTCCATCGGCTAATTTCCCCTGCACGATTATGGATTTCCCCGACGAGCATCATCTCCGCCTCGCCCTCGAAACCGCCGAGGCACGCGCCCGACTTGCGGCCGCCGCCCTGCCCGACCGGCGCTGCGAGGACTGGCGCTTCGGCAAACCCCATCGCTACGCCGCCGAGCTGGCCGCGTTGCTGGAGGGCGCGTCCCAAAGCGGCGACATCCGCCTGCAAGCCCCGCGCGACTGTGCCGCGAACCTGAGTCCCGAAGAAGCCGACAGCGAGCTGCTGATGCGCAGCATCGGCAGCGACTACCTGCTGGCGCGGCACCACGCGCACTTCGGGCAGGGTGTTTCCCTGCTGCTGGACGGTTGCTACGATGAGCCCATCGTCATCACCTACGAAACCGAGGGTCTGTTCCTGCCGAGCACCCTCATCATGGCCGCTCCCGGCACCAAGGCTCACCTGATCGAGCGCCACATCACCCGCGGCAGCGGCTGCACCTTCTGCGCGCGCTGCATCCACGCCTGCGAGGGAGCCGAGCTCTCCGTCGAGCTGCGGGAAGAGGGCAGCGGCAGCTCACGCACCCTGAACATCACCAACATCACGGCCATCAACGCACGCGTGCGCCATCTCAGCACCCACAGCGGGCACCGCTGGGCGCGCGAAGAGACCCTGGCCGAGCTGCTCAGTGCCCCGTCGGGGAGCCCGTCCGATGTAGGGCTTTACTCCGCCAACCGCCTGAGCGGCGAGCAGGTGCTCGACCAGCACACGCGCCAAATCCACACCAACGGCGGCGCCGCCAGTGACTTACTCTACAAAAACGTCATCGACGACAAAGCGACCGCCGTCTTTGCCGGCAACATCTACGTGGCTCCCGGGGCGCACGCCACCGATGCCTACCAAGCCAACCGCAACATGCTGCTCAGCGAGCGCGCCACCGTACATTCGCTGCCGGGGCTGGAAATTCTGGCCGACCGTGTGCGCTGCTCGCACGGCAGCGCCAGCGCCCCCATGGACAGCGAGCAGCTCCACTACCTGCTCTCGCGCGGCATCCCCCAACACGAAGCGCAAATGCTCGTGGCCGAGGGCTTTTTAGCGGATGTTCTCACCCGCTTCCGCAGTGCCGAGCAAGCATGAACCATCGCCGCACCGTCCTCCTGCTCGGCTGCCTGCTACTCGCGGGTGCCGCCGCCTTTCTCCTGCCGCGCTGGCTGCGCGACCCCAAAAAACTGGTGCTGGGCGAGTGGCGCGACAGCGAGCGGGTGTTACTTGTCACCATCGCTGAAGAGGAAGCCCGCTGGCAGGGCAAACACCGGGGCAAGCTGCGCTACCGCTGGCTGCAGGCTGAGCACAGCCCCTACGAGGTCGAGCTGCTCTACCGCCGCGAACGCATCACAGCCGAACTGCAATTTGAGGATGACGATGTTTTTCTGCTCGCACCCCGCATCATGGACAGATTACCGGAATCGGCGCGCGAGCTTCTGCGCTCCAAGAACCGTGCCAAGGGGCGCCCGGAGGATGAGTTCATCATCCGTTTTCGCCGCGAGGCCACGCCACAAAAGCAAAAATAACGCCACTGTGCGCCTTTTTTCTTGATAACAACAAAGGTTTGCGTTAGAAAGAGACTCGGACAAAAGTCGACCACATTGTTCACCCTTTACTGTCTCATCCCATGCAAACGACTCTCAAACTCCACGGATTAGTCGCCGCCACGCACACCCCCATGAATGCCGACGGCAGCTGCAACCCCAACGCTGTTGAGGCTCAAGCGGCGTTCTTGGCCTCCCAGGGCATCAGCAAGGTGTTCATCACCGGCTCCACGGGTGAATCGGCGCACATGCAGCTCACCGAGCGCAAGGAAAACATGGCTGCCTGGGGCGAAGCCGCCCGCAAGCACGGCATCGAATTCGTGGTGCACACCGGCGGCAACAGCGTGTACGACGGTCGTGAGCTCGCGGCTTACGCCGCGCAGTGCGGCGCTGCCGGCACCGCCAGCAACAGCCCCTGCTACTTCAAACCCGGCAGCGTGGAAGCCCTGGCCGACTGTGCCGCGTTCGAAGCCTCCGGCGCCCCGGAGCTTCCCTACTATTTCTACGACATTCCCGTGCTGACGCATGTGGCGTTCAACCCCTGCAAAATCATTGACGCCATGGCCGCCCGCATCCCCAACTTCTGCGGCATCAAGTTCACCAACCCCGACCTCGCGCTCTACATGGACGCCCTCACCAAGGACGACGGCAAGTGGGACATTCCCTGGGGGGTGGATGAGTGGTTCCTCGGGGCACTGGCCACGGGAGCCAAAGGCGGCGTGGGCTCCTCGTTCAACTACGCCCCCAAGCTCTACCAAGACCTCATTGCCGCGTTCAACGCCGGAGACATCGCCACGGCGCGCCACCTGCAAAAACTCTCGGTGAGCATGATCAACATCATCGCCTCGCACGGCTACATGGGCTGCTGCAAGCAAATCATGGGCTGGTGGGGCGTCGACCTCGGTCCCGCGCGCCTCCCCATGGGCACCCCCGATGCCGCCACCGTCAAGCAGCTGCGCGATGAGCTGAGCGCCATCGGCTTCTTCGACTGGGCCATCAACAAATAATCCCCCGCTGCACCATGGACACCCAAGCACTGGGGCAATTCTACAAAGAGCAGTTGCTCAACGATGTAGAGCCCTTTTGGTTCCCGCGCGCCATCGACCGCGAACACGGTGGTTTCTACCACTGCTTCGATGCCGACGGCACGCTGGTGGACAGCGACAAGAACGTCTGGGCTCAGGGGCGCATGGCGTGGATGCTGCTCACCTGCTACAACAGCATCGAGCAGCGCCCCTACTGGAAAGAAGCCGCCGAAAGCGCCCTCAAATTCCTGGAGGAAAAATGCGTTGACCCGAGCGACGGCCGCATGTACTTCCACGTCACGGCCGACGGCACCCCCATCCGCAAGCGCCGCTACGCCTACAGCGAATGCTTTGCCGCCATCGCCTGGGCTGCCCACTACGGCGCCACCGGCGACCCGCACAGCGCCGAGCGCGCGCGCCACTGGCTCGATGTCTACACCGACATCTTCTTCACCCCCGGCAAGATGCAGCCCAAGACCACGGGCAAGCGCCCGAGCGAAAACCTCGGCTGCCGCATGATCATGATTGTCACCTGCCAAGAGATTCGCCGCTATTTGGGCGACCCCGACGGCAGCCTGACCGCGTGGATCGACCGCTGCATCCGCGATCTGCAAACCCTCTTCATCCACGACGAACTGCGCGCCGTGGCCGAGAATGTCGCCCCGGACGGCAGCATCATCGACCACTTCGACGAACGCACACAGAATCCCGGACACGCCATCGAGGGGGCTTGGTTCATCCTGGCCGAGGCACGCGAGCGAGGCGGCGACCAGAGCGAGCTCATCGCCACCGCCCGCAAGATGATCGACTGGTCGCTCGAACGCGGCTGGGACAAGCAGTACGGCGGTCTGCTCTACTACACCGACATTTACGGCAAGCCCGTGCAGGAATACTGGCACAACATGAAGTTCTGGTGGCCGCACGACGAAGCCCTCATCGGCACCTGCCTCGCCTACGTCATGACGGGGGATGAGCACTACGCCGAGTGGCACGAGCGCATCCGCGACTGGTCTTTCACCCACTTCCACGACAAGGAGCACGGGGACTGGTACGGCTATCTGGAGCGCGACGGAAGCCCCGCCAACGGGCTGAAAGGCACCATGTGGAAATCCTTCTTCCACCACCCCCGCGCCCTCTGGTTCTGCGCCCACTTCCTCGGCGCCATTCCCGCCCCCCAAACGCAACATTCCTGATTTTCACCTAACCACTCCGAATCCATGATTATCGGCATTCTCAACTCCGGCGGCGACTGCCCGGGCATCAACGCAGTCATCGAAGGCTACGTCTCCGCCGCCTACCGCCGCGGCTGGCGCGTTATCGGCTTCCACGACGGCTTTGAAGGGCTGCTGCCCGTCGCCGGCGGGCGGCGCTACGAAACGCTCACGCCCGACAAGACGCACCAAATCCGCTCCTTCGGCGGCACCATCCTCGGCACCACCAGCACGGGCAACTTCAAAATCCACATCAACAAGCTCGGGCGCGCGTCCATCGACACGGACATGCTGGCCAAGGCCAAGAAAACCATCACGGCTCTGGGGCTGGAAGCCCTCGCCGTAGTGGGTGGTTCCGGCTCCGCGCGGACAGCCAGCCTGCTGGCTGATGAGGGCTTGCCCGTCATCTCCATCCCCAAGACCATCAACAACGACCTCTGCGAAGCCTCCGACTACACCTTCGGTTTCCAGAGCGCCGTCACCACCGTCACGGAATCCATCGACCGCATCCGCACCACGGCCAACTCCCACCAGCGCATGATGGTGGTCGAGGTCATGGGTGACCAGTCCGGCTGGATTGCCCTGCACAGCGGCATCTCCACCGCAGCGGATGTCGTGCTCATCCCCGAAATCCCCTTCGACCTGCAAAACGTCGTCGAGTGCATCAAAGCTCGCAAGGCCACGGGGCAGCGCGAAATCATCGTCGTGGTCTGCGAAGGCGCTCGGCTCAATGGCGAACTCATCACCATCCGCAACAAAGACAAGGGCGAGGAGCGCCTCGGCGGCATCGGCAATCGGCTCTCGCGCATGCTGCAAGAGCTCACCGGTATCGAAACGCGCTACTGCGTGCTGGGGCACACCCAGCGCGGCGGCTCCCCCTGCGCCTTCGACCGCATCACTGCCCTGCGCTTCGGGGTGGAGGCCGTTAAGCTCATCGAACGCCGCGAATACGGCAAGACCCTCGTCCTCAACGGACCGAATGTCAACACCGTCTCCATCGAAGAAGCCGTGCGCTCGCTGCGCCTCGTCCACCCCGACAGCCAACTCGTGCGCACGGCGCGCGACCTCGGCATCATCTTCGGCGATCGCAGCCCCGACCGACTCATGAGCGAGCGCGCGATGGACACCGCCGCCAAAGCCACCAAGAAGTGCCGCAAAAAGGCCTGTAAAACCGAGAGCGCATGAAGTCCCCCCTGACCATCTTCGGTGCCTGCATCGGGCTGATGGCTGCCCTGCTCGGCAGCTCCTGCTCCTCGACGGAGGGTGTTCTCCCCGAGGAGACAACGCCGAGCTATGTCTGCGTGGAAACCAACAGCGGGCGCATTCTCTACGCGCAGAACGCAACGGAAAAGCGCCCCATCGGCATGTTAACCAATCTCGCGACCGCCTGCGTCGCCATGGATTGGATCAAGTCCGCCGGGGTGGAGCTGGATCGGCAGATTCCCGTGCCGGCGGCGGCGATACAGTGGCCTAAGACCAACCTGCTCAAGCTGCGTCCGGGGGATACCATGACCATTCGTGATGCGCTGTACTCTACCCTCATGTGGGACGACAGCGCCAGCGCCATGACCCTCGCCTATGCCTGCGGCGCCTACCTGAATCCCCATGATCCGGCGGCGGCCTTTGTCAACCAGATGAACCGCCTTGCGGCGCGTCTGCTGATGAGCTCCACCTACTTCAAGGGGACCAGTGGTGCCGTGGTTTCGCAATCCACGGCGCGCGATCTCGCCCTGCTCGGCATGTATGCCATCGGCAACGCCGACCTGTTGGCCATCACCAACCAACCGGGAACCACGGTCACCATCAACAGCGCCACCGGGAGCCGCACACAGCTTGTGCGCAACAACAACCGCCTGCTCGCCCTCTCGGAAACGGTCGACGGGCTCAAGGCGGGGCAGTCACGCAGCGCCGGGGCCTGCCTCATGGCCACGGCACGCCGTGTCTCCGTCAAGCGCATCAACCCCGCAACCGGCAAGCAAGCCACCTATGGTCAGCGCCTGCTCGTGGTCATGCTCGGTATGCCCAGCTCCAAAACACGCTACACCACCGCCGCCCACTTCCTGCGCGACGGCTGGGATGTTTGGGAACAATGGCTGCCCACCAACGACTACCAAGACAAAACCAAATTCATCATTCTTCCTAACTAACAACTCTTCCTCCCATGAACATCGGTATTTTGAACGCCGGCGGCGATTGTCCCGGATTGAATGCGGTGATTGAAGGCGCCGTCTGCGCCGCCTCTGCCCGCGGCTGGATTGTCTACGGCTTTTACGATGGCTTCGAGGGGCTGCTCTCGACTCCCGAAAACGAGCGCTGGCGCATCCTCACCCCCGAGAACTGCCACAACATCCGCTCCGAGGGCGGCACCATTCTCGGCACGGTCAACAAGGGCAATTTCACCGTCAAGAGCGGCGTCGGCGGTCGCATGCAGATCGCGCAAGAGGTGCTCGATCGCAGCAAGGCCACCGTCGAACGCCTGCAACTCGAAGCGCTCATCGTCGTGGGCGGCGACGGCTCGCAAACCATCGGGCTCGAACTGCGCCAAATCGGCCTGCCCATCGTGGGCGTGCCCAAGACCATCGACAATGACTTGGGCGCCACCGACTACACCTTCGGTTTCTGGACCGCCGTGTCCATCGTCTCCCAGAACCTCGACCGGCTGCGCACCACGGCCTACTCGCACCAGCGCATGATGGTGGTGGAGGTCATGGGGCGCCACGCGGGCTGGATTGCCCTCTACGGCGGCATGGCCGGCGGCGCGGATGTCATTCTGCTGCCGGAAATCGAGTTCACCCTCGAAGATGTGGTGCGCAAGGTCGAGCTGCTCAAGGCGCTCGGTCAGCGCGAAATCCTCGTTGTCGTCAGCGAGGGCGCCAAGATTTCCGGCAAACTGCTCACGCTGGATGAGGAAACTAAGGGCGAGGTACGCCTCGGCGGCATTGCCAACTTCCTCTCCACCAAGCTGGAGACCATCACCGGCATCGAAACGCGTTACTGCGTGCTGGGGCACACCCAGCGCGGCGGTGCCCCCATCCCCTTCGACCGTGTCCTCGGTGTGCGCTGCGGCGCCAAGGCCATCGACCTCATCGAGGAGGGCAAATTCGGCGAAACCGTGGCTCTGAGCGGTATCGACATGGTATCCATGCCCATCGAAGAAGCCGTGCGCACTCTGCATTTGGTGGACAGCAAGAGCCAAATCGTCGAATCGGCCAAGGAAATCGGCATCTCCTTCGGCGACTCCGAGAGCTAAGCTCGCTCTCTGTTTCCTTCCCCGCCCCCATGCGCGCCGTGCGCATGGGGGTTTTGTCTACCGTCGCCAGCCATGCGGCGCGCGGTCTTGCAACACCGGGGCAAAAAAAACCCGCCGTCCGAAACCGGGCGGCGGGAGTGGGCAGTTGAGCCGAGGACTCGGCGGATCAGAACTCGTAGTGCAGACCGACGTTACCGGTGACACTGCCGCGCTTGGCACCGACGCGACCATAGCCACCCGCCACGAGGTCCAGCTGCTCGGAGAGGGGGATGGTGGCATTCAGCCCGAACTGACCGTAGAAGCAGTCACGCTTCGAGGATTCGACGCTGAACGGCAGCCCCTCGGCACCCACAAAGCAGTTGCGCGCATCGGGGCTGCGGTCGCTGAGCTCGAACACCGCCGAGGCCGAGGCCGTCAGCGTGCCGCGCTCACGCTGCGGCAGGGCGCGGAACTGCATGGTGTAGCGCGCACCGAGCCCGAGCTGTACGAGATTGAGGTTGTCGTACTGCGTGTTGAGGCTTGCCTCGCCCGCACCGTGCTCGCGCAGGTTGTTGATGTCGATGTAGGCGTAGTTGACATCGAAGAAGGGCGTGGCAACGGCGTTCTGGGATTCCAACACGAAATCCCGGCTCAGCTCGTAGCCCACATTGATGGAATGCGCCGTCATGCTACCCTGCGCTGTCGCGGCAAAATCGTGCCCCGGAGCGCTGACCGTGATTCCGCGCCGTGTGTCGAAATCGAAGATACCGACACCGACCGACAGCTTGTGGTCATACGAGCCCGTACGCACGGCGCTGTAGAGGTCGATGAAGTAGGTATCCGTATCGAACTTCGTTTCCGAAGTGCGGGCGATGCCGTTCTCATAGCCGAAGGCCAGCCCGAGGGTCGCGTGGCAGCAGAGCTGGCGATCCATCCCCAGCAACAAGCCATTCCAGGTGCGGGAGTACTTGCCCATGGCAGCCTGGCTGCTGATGCTGTCGTAACCTCCCGTGTAGACCATCCACACATCGTTGCGGCGCGCGGGCATCTCCCAACCGCCCTTGCCCATCGTGCAGGGTGTGGGGGCGGTGATGCGCGAACGCAGGGTATCCAGATGGTGGCTGGTCGCATCGAGCACGGCATGCTGGGCAATGGTGTTGCTCACGCCCGACGCACTCTGCAAACCGGCGACGGCGGCGCCGCTGCTGCGGGTGTAGTCAAAGGCATCCAACAGGCGATCCAGCTGATTGTCCGAAGCCGCCAGCGTCCCCTCCGTGTGGCTCACCTCGCCCGCCAGAGATTGCAGCACCGACGCCACCGCACGCTGGTTCGGCGTCTGCCCCGCGATGCGGTAGTTATCGCTGAACACGAGCGAGGCTCCCTGCCCCGGCACCGTGGCCACATACACGTTGTGATTGGTGAGCAAGCGCTGGTAGGTACCATTCTCCACCTCGGCCACATCGTACAGGGCATCGGGGTTGAATCCGCTCAGCACCGTTCCGTTGACAATCGGCGTGGTCGTGCCGTCAAGCAACAGCGACTCGTTTTGCAGAGCATCCGCTGCACGCTGCGCGACATCGGGGTTGAAGGTCACAAACACGCGAGCGCCGGCGGCATCGAGCGTGCCCGAGAGATGGAGCACATCCGCCGTCACACTGCCATCGGCACCGATGGCCACATCCTCCCACAGCAGCGTGTGCGGCGAGAGCGCCAGACTGTTGCCCTGCGTCACCGTCCCGGCCACCGCGTGGTCAAAGCTCAGGATGCTGCCGATGTTGCGGTAGCCCGTGCGCGTATTGTCATCGTATGTATAGGAACCGTTCACCAAGAATCGGTTGAGCACAGCGTTCGCCGCGCGCTCGCCCTCATCCTCGGTGGTATCAATCGAGCCGATTTGCACGGGACCGGCGGCGTAGGAAGCCGCCGTGGTGCTAAAGTTCGAGTCCTTGAGCACCGTCACGGCATTCGCGTGCAGCCCCGTACCGTTGAGCTGCACCTCGGCTCCGGCGTCATCCATGGCCACAATCGTGCCCTGATAGCCGGTGGCATCCGCGCTCAAGCTCAGCATGCTGCCCGAGAGCACGTTGATGACGCTCTGCGTGTCCTGCGAAGCGATGGGCGCGTTCAGCACCCCACCCGCATACAAATCCAACTCGCTGTCCGTGTCGAACATAATGACCGGCTGCGTGCCACCGGGAGCTGCCACGGTGCTCAGCACGGCGTTGGTCAGCTTCACCTCATGCTGCAGCACGATGTCCCCGCCCGTAGCCTGGATATCCGTAGCTCCCGTCAGATTCTCCACCTGCACATTGTCCAGCACCATGCCGGCCGCCACCGTCGCGCCCGAGCCCAGCACCACATCGCTCGTACCGTTCGAGGTGACAGTCGAATCACCGGTGACGGTAGCCAGCTTGCCGGTCAACCCCGCAATCGTCACCGATTGATCCGAATGCACCGTACTGTTGCTAATAAGGGTGTAGGCTCCGGGGTCAAGGCTGTTGTCCGTACTCAGGACAAGGGACTCCTGTGCTTGCAGCGTGGCGCCGATGAGGATGTTGCTCCCGCTCAGCGTCAAGGCACCCTGCTCGGCAACCACGGCGGCGGAAATCGTGTTCACACCCGAGAGTTCCAGATTGCCCTGGGTCGCCACCAGCTTGCCCGTCACGCTGTTCGTGCCGCTGATGCTCGTCGACTGCGCGGCGAAGCTCGTCTCGGTATCGGCCTCGAAGGAATTGTCACCGCTGATGCGGATGTCCCCCTGGGCAGCGCTCAGCGAAACATCCCCAAAGCTATTGTCCGCACCAAGACCGGAGGAGCTGATGCGGATATCGCCCTGGGCAGCCGTCAGTGTCGCGCCGTTATCCATCGTATTGTCGCCGGTCAGCACCAAATCACCGGTGGTCGCAGTCAGAGCCGAGGCGGCGCCATCCACGGTCGTGGCATTACCGTTGTTGGCAAAGCTCGTGGTCGTGACCGTACCGTTGATGGTCACGGCGGCCGCATCAAGCGTCACAGCACCGCCCGCCAGCGAGCTGCCGGCTCCCACGGAAAGTCCCAGCGTGCCGCTGCTCAACGCGCTCGTTTCCGAGCCGTCCGCGTCCACCGTCACGCTCGTGCCCGTGCCGCTGATGCTCAGCGTGCCGCCGTCAAGTTGAATCTGCCCGTCAACGGTCAGCTCGGCAGCCGCCTCGACCGTCATGGTGGCAGCGCCCGTCCCGGCCGCGCCCAGGTTCCCCGTCACCAGGAAGGTGCCGGCATGGGTCACCAGGATGGTACCCCCCGCATTCGTCAGCACGTTGCCATGGTAGCTTTGTTCGGCAGGGGTCGCCCCGCTCACATCGCCCAGCGTCACGCTCTGCAGAGCCGTAACCGAGCCGTCGATGGTGTCGGAGCCCGTGGTCACCGTGCCCGTGGCAGTGAGCGAGGTGCCCGCCGCTCCGGTACCGGTCAGCGAACCGAGCAATTCGGCAGGTGTCGCCGTCACACCGCTTAGGGTGGCGGTCTCTACCCCGGTGTAACTATTGGCATCGGTGGTATTGGTGACAGTCACCGTTGCCTGCTCCACGGGAACGGCAAAGGCGGTATAGGCCGAAGCAGCGACGGTCACAACAGCAGCCAGCAGCGCGCGGCGCAGCGGCATGGGTAAATGTGGTCTCATGATGATGATAGTTGGGTAATTAGGCAGACCGTCGGGGCGGGATTGCCCCGCTCGGTCATGCAGGCATCATAGCGGCCTGTTCGGGGGCTGTCCATGGATATTAGAAGCGAGTACAGCCCCCGACGGCAAACAGTTTTTCCCTCCGACAGAAAAAAGACCGGAGCCTCCCCTGTTTTTGCTTGAAAGAGCTCGAAAAAAGTGTAGAAATAGGAGCCGATGGACGAAGCGCCCGCTCCCTTCTCGCACCAGTGCCGCGTGCCCGCCGTTTTCCAATGGGAAATGGTGCGCAAGGCGCTGCGCGCCGCGGAGGAGGGCGTCTACTGCTGGGACATCGACAGCGGCGAAATCTTCTACACCGAGCAATGCATGCGCACCATGGGGCTCCCCATCACCGAGTGGGCTCCCAACATCTTCACCGAGCCCGAGCGCTGCATCCACCCCGAGGATTTGCACTTCTTCGTCACCACGGTGCAGCATTACTTGGAGCGCCCGCGCAGCAGCCCGCTGCGCGTGGAGGTACGCCTGCTCAAGCTGCGCTCGCGCGGGTGGAAGTGGACGCGCATCAACGGTCTGGTCGAGCGCGATGCCGAGCAAAAGCCCAAGCGGCTCGTGGGCATGTGGGTCGACATCACCCGCCGCAAAATGGCTGACCTGCACGCCATGGAAGACCGCGACCTCTTCCGCACCCTCATCAACTGCCTGCCCGACAACATCTACTACAAGAACCGCGAATCGCGCTTCGTCATCGCCAACGAGGCTACCACGCGCAAAATGCGCGTCCCCACCCCCTCCGACCTCATCGGCCGCGGTGACGACGACTTCTTCTCCCCCGAGATGTGCGCCGTCTCACGCCACGAGGAGCAGGAAATCATGCGCAGCGGGCAGCCCGTCACCAACCGCATCCACCACGAGACCTGGAAGGGCGGGCGCGACACTTGGTCGCGCGTCTCCAAGTTCCCCTGGTACGCCGCCGACGGCAGCGTCAAGGGTATTGTCGGCATCTCCTCCGATGTCACCGAGCTGGTGGAGGCGCGCGCGCGCTACCAGCGCATCGCCGCCCAGCTCGATGAGCGCAACCGCGCGCTGGAAAAGGAAATCAGTCTCGCGCGCGAGATTCAGCAGGCGCTGCAACCCCTCAGCATTCCCGACCGCGAGTGGCACCACAGCGACGGCAGCACGCGCTGCGCCCACTTCCACCATGTCTACCTCCCCTCCACCGGCGTGGCGGGTGACTGCTTCGAGGTCTTCCCCATCGGCGCTGCGGGGCTGGGCATGATTATCTGCGACGTCATGGGACACGGCGTGCGCGCCGCCCTCATTGCCTCCATGCTGCGCGGGCTCATGGAGCAGGTGTCCAACCTGGCAGACACCCCCGCCCTGCTGCTCTCCTCGCTCAATCGGCAGCTCTTCCGCATCTTCAGCCAAGCCAACATCACCATGTTTGCCTCGGCCTGCTACGTCTACCTCGACCTCGACAAGCGCCGCCTGACGCTCTCCGGCGCGGGGCACCCCGCCCCCATCGTGCTGACAGCGGAGGGACGCCCCCTGATACCGGCCATCCCGCGCTCGCCCGCCCTCGGTCTGCTGGAGGGAGCCATGTTCCGCGAGAGTGAGCTGAAGCTGGAACCGGGCATGAAGCTCATGCTCTATACCGACGGGCTCACCGAAGCGCGCAACGCACAGCACGATGAATTGGGTACTGCGCGCATCATGCAGTTCCTGCACGAACGCAGCCCCCGCAACATCCGCGAAATGCTCGACATCTCGCTCGCCTGCATGCACAACTTCACGGGCACCACGCGCCAGGATGACGATATTTGCCTGCTGGGGGTGGAATACAGCGAGGAGTAAGAGCAAACAGCTCTCCCACGGCCTCCGCGCGGGGGCGTTAAAAATGCCCCGGATTGGCCATCGGAACGCAAAAGAAGCTTGCCATGACGCTGTTTTCGGGGTATTCTGCTCCCGGTTATCACGCTGCAAGACCTATGAAGGATGATGCTTCCCCTCTCAACCTTTCTGAGTTGACTGATTTTCAATTCGGACCCTCGTGGGCGCGCCCCGGCTCCGCCCCTGCGGTCGACTACACTCGCCTGCCCCGCGAAACGCGCGAGCGGCGCGGCAGCGAACGCGGAGAGCACCGTCCCCGCCGTCAGGAAGGCGAGCAGCGCGGCAGCGAACGCGGAGAGCGCCGTCCCCGCCGTCAGGAAGGCGAGCAGCGCGGCGACCGCAGGCACGCCCCGCGCAACCGCCGCAACGAAGCACTCGAGAGCCGTCCGCAACGCGCGCTTCCCGAGCCCGCCGCGGGCTACCGGGTCGAGCTGCGCCCCGCCAATGTCATTCTCGAAGTTTTTGCCGCCGAAATCCAAAAGCAGAAGCGCACGCTGCCGCTCATCGAGCTCGCCCGTGTCGTCATGGCTGCCAAAAATCGCTACGATTTGGTGTTCATGAAGATGGAGGAGGGCGCGCCCCTGATTCACTCCCGCAAGGGCGACGGCGCCTGCTGGCTCACGCGCGAGGAAGCACTGGGCTACCTGCCCAAGGCACCGTGGTTGGCCGAGCTCTACAGCACCGAGGAAGTGGAAACCGAAGCCCCCAAGGGGCAGTTCACGGCAGTAGCCGTTTGCTCGCTGGGCGGAGAGCTCATCGGACCCGTCAACTGGCACGGCTATCAGGCCGCGCTCATGAACCTCTACCGCAGCAAGTACAGCCGCATGCCGCTGGATGCGTTCAAGAACAGCGTGCATCTCAACAAGGACGAAGAGACCGTGGCGGCATGGCTGAAGAGCGTCTCGCACAAAACCGTGTGGAAACCCACCCGCGAGGGAGCCGCCGAGCTCGTGCTGAACGACTGGCGCGCCGTAGAGGCCGATTTCGCCGCCGCGCACTTCGATGACATCTACGAGACAACAGACAAGGTGTTCATCAACGGAGCGACCGAGCGCGCCCGCCTGAGCCCCGGCTTGGCGGCACACCTCGCCATCCTCTCCGACCGCACGCGCAAGTTCCCGCAGATGCTCATCCCCAACCTCTGCCACGGTATGGCGCGCTTCCACCTGCCCATCTTCAAGTGGCACGGTAAGCACTACACAGGGCCGAGCCGCGTACGCGCCATCCCCGAGGGCACGGTGCTGGCCGACCGCATGATGTCCATCATCAACTGGAGCCGCGAGAACAGCGGCAAGACCTGCGACCTGATGTTCGCCGCCCTCTCGGGCGTGCCCGCCGGCACAGACGAGGCCGGCAAAGCCGCCGCCGCCGAGGCCTATGCCCCCTACGTGGCCGACATGATTTGGCTGCTGGAGCAGGGCTACATCGTCGTCACCGGCGACAACGCCGTCTGGTTCCCCAAGGGCGAGAGCGCCCCGCCATCCGCCCCGCAGAGCAAGGATAAAAAAGCTCCTGCCAAGAAGAAGAAGGGCGGCAAAGGCTCCGCCGTGAAGCAAGCTCCCACAGCGACTCCCGCCGAGGAAACACCTGCTGCGACTCCCGCAGCGGAGGCTCCCGCCGAGGAAGCACCTGCTGCGACTCCCGCAGCGGAGGCTCCCACCGAGGAAGCACCTGCTGAGGCTCCCGCGGCGGAGGCTCCCGCCGAGGAAAATCTGCCGGCGACTCCCGAAGTAAGCACCGAAGCCTCTGTCTAATTCCCTGCCCATGCTTCTCCCCATCAACCAATACGGCGACCGAGTCCTGCGCGAGGTTTGCGCCCCTGTGACGGATACGACGGGGCTGGAGACGCTGGCGCAAGACATGCTCGAGACCATGTACGCGGCGCACGGCATCGGCCTGGCGGCGCCGCAAATCGGGCGCAGCATCCGCATGGTGGTCATCAACGTCTGTCCTCCCGATGACGAGGACGCCGCCGAGGACGGCGAGGAGCTCTGCACCGTCAACGGCGAGGAGCGCCCCGTGCGCAGCATCATGCCGCTCATCTTCATCAACCCCGAGATAGAGCCCTACGGCAAAAACGAGCTCTTCACCGAGGGCTGCCTGAGCGTGCACAACGTGCGCGCCAACGTCATCCGCCCCGATCGCGTGCGCGCCAAGCTGCCGCAGCTCGACGGCAGCGTGCTGGAGCTCGACTGCGGCGGGCTGCTGGCGCGCTGCCTGCAACACGAGTGCGACCACCTCGACGGGCATCTCTTCGTCGACCGCGTTTCCAGCGCGGCGCGCATCACCCTCAAAAAGAAGCTGCAGCGCCTCTGCGACCGCCGCCGCTGAGCGCCGCAAACACTTTTTTTCTCCCCCCCCCCCTGGGCCTGCGTTTCTCCCGGCGAACGCAGGCTTTTTTCTGCTCACAGCGAGCGCCAAGCCGCCGCAAGCATCGCCGCATACACCGCGCGGCGCGGCAGTTTCACCCGCTCCGTGCCCCGGCGTGCGCGCAGCAGGCGCAGCGTGCCCAGCCCCAAGAGCGCGGGCAGCAGCGTGGCAAAGCGCAGGCGGAACGCGCGCAGGCGGCGCGCATAATCCACCCCATCGCGCAGGTAGCGCTCCGCGCGCGAGCACCAGCGCTCCCGCTCCGCAGCGGCGAAGTAGCGGCGCCCGCGCGCGGCATCCTCCTCCTCATCGCGCAAAATATTCACCAACTGCAAGCCGCGCCCGTAGCGCCGCCCTGCCTCGGCCATCAGCGCGCGCTGCTCAGGGGGTGCAAAGCCCCCGCCCAGAGCCGCAAAGCCCAGCTCCGTCCAAAAGACGCCCACGCAACCCGCCACCCCATCGCAGTAGCGCAGGGTCTGTTCCTCCGTGCTCAAATCCACCGCAGGCTCCAAATCCTCCAGCTGCGCGCCGATAATCGTGACCAACACGCGGCGCACGAGCGTCCCCTGCTCCGGCGGCAGCTGCTCCAGACGCCACAGCCAATCGCCATAGAGGCGCAGCAGTACCTGCTCCGAGGGCGAGCCCGCCAAGGCGGGCGCTTGCAAGCGCATGAACAGCTCCTCCAGGTCCGCAGCATCCGCCTGCCCCGACAAAACTGCCCGCATGAGCCGCAGCACAGCACGGCGCGGCTCCGGGGGCGCGCTGCTCACATCCGCCACGTTGTCACTGACCCGCGCCAGCAGATACGCCACCGAAATCGCCGGACGCATCGCCGCCGGCAGGTAGCGCATCGTCAGGTAAAAGCTGCGCGACACCGAGCGCAGCAAGTCCTCAAACTCCCGTTCCCCCATCATCGGCATCTCCCCCTGCTCAGCCCATGCGGCGCAGCGCCCCGCGAATCAGCTCGTCCGTCGTTGCCGCCGGATTCTCGCGCACCAGCGCGACAATCGCCTTCTTCGCCTCCGCCTGCTTAAAGCCCAGCGCCACCAGCGCCAGCTCCGCATCCCCCGCCGCCTCGCTCGTCGTCCCCGCCTGCTGCGCCTCCCAGGTCGAGGCCACGCCGATTTTGTCCTTCAGCTCCAAGATAATGCGCTCGGCCGTGCGCTTGCCCACCCCCTTGGCGCGTGCCACCGCCTGCACATCGCCGCTCACCACGGCAGACTTGAAGGCATGCACCTGCAGACTGCTCAGGATGGCGACCGCCGTCGCCGGGCCGATACCCGACACGCGCTCAATGAGCAAACGGAAAATATCGCGCTCGGCATCCGTGGCAAAACCGTAAAGCGTCTGCCCATTCTCGCGCACATGCACATGCGTTTTGAGCGTCAGGGTCTGCCCGAGATGCGGGTTGAGCGCATCGAAGGTCGACAGCGGCACCTGCACCTCATAGCCCACGCCATTCACATCCAACACGAGACACTGCGGCAAAGCCTCCGCCACCACGCCGCGCAGAAAAGCAATCATAGCGCCATGCTACCAAACGCCCCCCCGCAAGTCAAGACCGACCGCGCTCGATGTGTATCGCCGCCACCGCCGTCAACCCCGGTGGTGTCACCCCGAAGGGGTTCGGTCGGTAGGCCTCCGGCAGGCCGCGGGCACTCTCCGGATGCAACTCGGGAGGGTAGTGACTCGGCAAGCCATGCAGGCATAACCAGTGGAACGCCGTCCATCCGTCATGAGATGTTTCATCCACCTTCATTTGGGCAAGAGACAGACCGGAGCTGCCAGCAAAGGCACTGAACATGTGGATAAAAGAGTGGACCCAGGGCGTATTACTCCCACGAAGGCTCTTCCTATCAAGAGCGATAACATCGGGAGGCACAGGCTGTTTTTGCCGCTTGTCAGCGCGCGGGGTGCGTGATAGAATAGCGAGCGTTCTCCCCCACCCATGTGCGCCGCCTCCCCCAGTATTCTCGATGTGAACCGCCTGCGGATGCACTTCCCCGTGCAGCGACGTGCTGCGGGCGGACAACGCGGCATTCTCAAGGCGGTGGATGATGTCTCCTTCTCCATCGCCCCGGGCGAGACGCTGGGGCTGGTGGGCGAGAGCGGCTGCGGCAAGAGCACCATCGGGCGCTGCATTGTGCGCCTGCTCAACCCCACGGACGGCTGCATCCGCTTCATGGGGCAGGACATCACCCACCGCTCGCAGTGGGGGCTGCGCAAGCTGCGCCGCCGTGTGCAGATGGTATTCCAAGACCCGGCCGAATCGCTCAACCCGCGCATGGATGTGCGCCACCTGATTGCGGAACCTCTGGAAATTCACGGGCTCGGCACGCGCGTCTCGCGCCGCAAGCGGGTGGAGCTGCTACTCGATCTCGTGGGGCTGCCCGCCTCGGCCGCCGACAAGTTTCCGCACGAATTTTCGGGCGGGCAGCGCCAGCGCATCGGCATCGCCCGCGCGATCGCGCTGGGTCCCAAGCTGCTGGTGCTCGATGAACCCGTCAGTGCACTGGATGTCTCTGTGCAGTCGCAGGTGCTCAACCTGCTGCTCGACCTGCAGCGCGAGCTGAAAATGGCCTACCTCTTCATCTCGCACGATCTTTCCGTCGTGCGCCACATTTCCGACCGCGTGGCCGTCATGTACCTCGGCAAAATTGTCGAGATGGCGTCGGCCAAGGATCTCTACCACCGCCCGCGCCATGCCTACACCAAGGCGCTGCTCTCCGCCATCCCCGTCCCTGACCCGACACAGCGGCGCCACATCCCCATCCTGCCGGGTGATGTGCCCTCCCCCATTGACCCGCCGCCGGGCAGCGCGTTCGGGCGGCGCATCAACCACCCTTACCTCGAGGTCACCTATGGCATGGATCTGACCCCGCAGGAAATCGAGCCCGGTCACTGGGTCGCGCCCGACCCCTGCTCCCTCTCGCTGAGCGATTTGGCCAAGCTCGGCATCGACCTCTACAACTGAGGCGCAGCACCGGGAACGCAAGCCCCCCCCCCAAAAGCAGAAGCGCGCCCCCCAACACACGGAGAACGCGCTCGCTCAGCAGCCACGGATAGGGCAACGGTTTTATGCGCCGCCGGCGTTGGCCAAGGCCGCGCTCTCGGGCGGCAGGAAATTCTGGAAGCGTTTCTTGTCGATGGCTTTCATGTAGGCCTCTTCGGGCGAAACTTGCCCGGCGAGCAGTTTTTCCCAGATGGCATCGTCCATGAACTGCATGCCCAGCTGCTTGCCGCCCACGATGACATCCGCCAGCTTCTGCGTTGCGCCCTCGCGGATGATGGCCGACACGGCGGGCGTGGCGAAGAGGATTTCGTTGACAGCCACGCGCCCCGGCTTGTCGCAGCGCTTCATGAGCAACTGCGCCACCACGCCGCGCAGCGAGCCCGCCAGCATGGTGCGCGCCTGCGCCTGCTGCTCGGCGGGGAACACGTCGATGATACGATCCACCGTCTTGCGTGCGTTGTTCGTGTGCAGGGTGCCGAACACGAGCAAGCCCGTCTCCGCCGCCGTCAGCGCCAGCGAAATGGTCTCCAGATCGCGCATTTCGCCCACCAGCACGATGTCCGTGTCCTCGCGCAGCGAGGCGCGCAGACCGTCCGCGAAGGTCGGGCAGTTGTTGGGCACCTCGCGCTGGGTGATGATGCTCTTCTTGCTGGGGTGCACGAACTCAATGGGCTCCTCCACCGTGATGATGTGGCGCGAGTAGTTCGTGTTGATGTAATCGATGATGGCGGCCAGCGTGGTGGACTTGCCCGAGCCTGTCGGGCCCGTCACCAGCACGAGGCCGGACTTCATCTCGCCGAATTTCTTGATCTGCTCGGGCACATTGAGCTGCTCCAGCGTCAGAATCTTGGTCGGGATGAGACGGAACACGCAGCAGTAGCCGCGCTGCTGCTTCATGTAGTTGCAACGGAAGCGCGAGGTTTCATCCATCTCATAGGCAAAGTCGGCATCGCCGCCCTCGGTGTACTGCGCCCAGAGTTTGGGCGGGCAAATGGGCTGCATCAGCTCCACCATCTGCTCATGGGTCAGCACGCTGTCCTCCACGGGAACAATGGAGCCGTGGACGCGGATTTTGGCGGGCTGTCCCTCCGACAGGTGCAGGTCAGAACCGCCCTGCTCCACCAAGATGCGGAAATAGTGGTCAATTTTGTTGCTCATCGTCGTTCGGAAAGGGTTCAGTGTTCGGGGTTAGCGGCAAGGAACTTGGACATGGTGGCCGAGTCGGTGGCGCGCATGCGGCACTCCAGCGCCGAAATCAGACCTTGCTTGTAGAGCTCTTGCAGCGAATCATCCATCAGGCGCATGCCCTGCGACTTGCCCGTCTGAATCAGCCCGGGAATCATGAAGGTCTTGCCCTCGCGGATGCAGTTGGCAATAGCCGCCGTGTTCACCAGCAGCTCCAGCGCCATCACGCGCCCGCTGCCGTCTTTCTTGGGCACCAGCTGCTGCGAGAACACGCCGCGCAGCGACTCCGACACCATCACGCGGATGTGGTCGCGCTCCTCCACGGGGAAGGCATCCAAAATACGGTCGATGGTGCGCGCCGCCGAGCCCGTATGCAGGGTGCCCAGCACCAGGTGACCCGTCTCTGCGGCCGAGAGCGCCAGCGAAATGGTCTCCAGGTTGCGCATCTCGCCCACCATGATGACATCCGGATCCTCGCGCAGGGCAGCGCGCAGGGCACGGCCGAAGGATTCCGTGTGCTTGTGCACCTCGCGCTGGTTGACCTGGCACTCGCGGCAGGGGAACACCGTCTCGATGGGGTCCTCCAGCGTGATGATGTGGTCCTTGCGGTCGCCATTGATGAAGTCGATGATGGAGGCCAGCGTGGTCGACTTACCCGAGCCCACGGCACCCGTCACCAGAATGAGCCCGTTGGTGAAGCGCGTCAGCGGCACTACATACTCTTTGGGCAGGTTGATGTCCTCCATCGTCAGAATCTTGCTGTTGATGATGCGGTAGCAGATGTCGTAGCCCAGGCGCTGCGACACCACCGAGGCGCGGTAGCGACCGTGCTCGTTCTGGTAGGCAAAGTCCACATCGCCCACCTCGCGCAGGCGAGCCCACTCCTTCGCACCAAGGAAACTGTTGACGAGGCACTCGGCATCCTCGCGCGTCAGGGTGGGAGCCCCCTCCCACATGGGCTGCAGCAGGCCGTGGCGGCGCCACGAGGGCGCGCAGGCTGAGGGCAGGTGAATGTCCGAGCACTTACAGTCCAGCCCCTGTTGCAGGTAGCTGTCCACATGCAGGCTCAGCGTCACCAGCAGATAGCCCTCTTCCTGTGCGTAGAGGTAGAGGTGGTACTTGCCCACGGAGGGGCTGTCGGCAATGAAGTCGAGGGCTCCCTGTTCGTCCAATGTCGCGCGCTGCTCGGGGGTGGTCACGCTCTCCACCAGTCGCTGCATGTCCTCCTGGCTCAGGGCGGCAGCCTCCTCGTCCACGGGGACGTAGGTTGCCTCGCGCATCCAGTAGGGCTGCAAGCCGGCGCCCAAATACATCGTCGGGCTCAGCACCGTCTGCCCCAGCTTCAGGTACTCCTCCAGATTGTCGTAAATGTAAGATTCGCTCATGTCGGATTGGCGTCCATTGTAACAGCTTTGCGCCATGCTGGCGAGTAAAAAGCTTCTCTTTTCCGCTGAAAAACGTCCTTTCCGATTGACAGGAGGGCGCGCCGCAGCGTAGCATATCCCCCATGGATGCTCACCTGTGGCAACAACTGCTGTTCGGCGGCGCGCTCTCCCTGCTGGCCGGGCTCAGCACCGGCATCGGCGCGGCGGTCGCGCTCTTCATCCGCAAGCCCGATACGCGGCTGCTCACGCTGGCGCTGGGTGCCAGCGCCGGGGTCATGGTCTACATCTCCTTCATGGAGCTCATGCCCACGGCGGCGGGGATGCTCGACAGCCCGCGGCACTGGCTACCCACCCTGCTCTTCTTCGGCGGCATGGGCTTGGCGGCGCTCATCGACTTCCTCATCCCCGAAGATGAAAACCCCCACGAACTCCCTGCCAAGGGAGAGCTTGAGCAGGCGCACGGCACGGGTCAGTTTACCCCGCTGGTCGGGGTGCGGCGCTCGGCTATCCTCTTCTGCCTAGCCATCGGCATCCACAACTTTCCCGAGGGCATCGCCACCATGGCCTCTGCCTTTGAGAGCACGGGTATTGCGACATCGGTAGCGCTGGCCGTGGCCATCCACAATGTGCCGGAGGGCATCGCCGTGGCAGTCCCCCTGCTCTACGGCACGGGCGAGCGCCGCAAGGCCTTTCTCTGGGCGACGGCCAGCGGCTTGGCCGAGCCTGTGGGGGCGCTCATCGGCATGGCTATTCTACTGCCCTTCCTCTCGCCGGCTCTCCTCTCGGCGCTCTTCGGGCTTGTGTCGGGCATCATGGTCTACATTGCTTTCGACGAGCTGTTGCCCATGGCCGAGCGCTGGGGACAGCACCACTTCGCCATCAGCGGCGTGATTCTCGGCATGGCCATCATGGCGCTGGTGCTGTGACAGCTGATTTTCGCTTTACTTTCGCGGCAGAAGGATGTATGCTCAGCGCGCCGTTCGGGTTCGGGCGGTCGCTGCGGGGGGAACCCCGTAGAGGAAAGTCCGGACATCACAAGGCAGCGCGCCCTCTGAAAGGGGGGGCTCCCCGCTCTCAAAGGCGGGGGGACGGCCAGTGCCACAGAAAACAAACCGCCCGCAAGGGTAAGGGTGAAAAGGTGGGGTAAGAGCCCACCGCTCCTGCGGCAACAAGGGAGGCAGGGTAAACCCCGCGCGATGCAAGACAAACAGGGGAAGGGTCGCCTGCCCGCTATTCCCCGGGTATTAGTTGCACCCCGCCGTCACAGGCGGGGCACGGCTCCGGCCGCGAGAAAAATGACCGCACAGCCCGCCAGGGCGGACAGAATCCGGCTTACAGAGCCCGAACGGCTCCCTGCTCTCCCCGCCGCCGACGCGCTCGGCAGCGGGGAGCGGCGTTTCAATGCCGGGCAGTCTGCTCGCGGACAAAGCGGCGGAAGCGCTCCAAGCCCTCGAGCAGGCGACTGCGCGGACAGGCGAAGTTCCAGCGCATGTAGCCCTCGCCCTCCGGTCCGTAGATGCTGCCGGGGCTGAGCCGCAGCGCCACCCGCGCGCGGAGAGCCTTGTCGAGCTCCCCGGAGCTCAGCCCGAGGGCGCGGCAGTCCATCCATGCCAGGTAGGTGCACTCGATGCGGCTGAGGGGGAACTCCGGCAAATGCTCGCGGCAGTAGGCGCAGAGGGTGTCGCGGTTGCCCGCCAGATAGTCCAGCAGGCGGTCGAGCCACTCGCCGCTCTCGTTGTAAGCGGCGATGGTGGCGCAGACGCCGAAGGGGTTGACATCGCACACCTCGTTGATGTTGAGGGCGCGGTCGATGCGGCGGCGCATCGCGGCGTCCTCTGCGATGATGTTGGCGATCTGCAAGCCCGCGATGTTAAAGGCTTTGCTCGCGGAGACGCAGCTGATACTGCGCTGCCGGATATCCGCGCCGAGGGAGCCGAGGGGGGTGTAGCGATGCGGTGCGTAGACCAGTTCTCCGTGGATTTCATCGGAGATGATGGTGAGCCCGTAGCGCTGCGCGAGCTCGGCCAGCGCCGCGAGCTCCTCCCGCGTCCACACGCGACCGACGGGGTTGTGCGGGTTGCAGAGCAGCAGCAGGCGCACATGCGGGGCGGCGGCCTTGCGCTCCAAATCCCCCCAATCAATCTGCCACGCGCCCTGCTCGAGCCGCAGGGGGTTGCTGACGACCTCGCAGCCGTTGTTGCGGATAGAGGAGAAGAAGCAGTTGTAGACGGGCGTCTGCACGATCACGCCGTCGCCGGGCTTGGTCAGCGCCTTGATGACGGCCGAGAGGGCGGGTACCACCCCCGAGGTGTACAGCACGGACTCGCGCGCGATCTCCCAGCCGTGGCGACGGCGGAACCACTGCATCACGGCGTCGTAGTAGGCCTCGGGCACGCGGGTGTAGCCGAACACGCCGTGCTCGACCCGTCGGCGCAGCGCCTCGAGAATGGCGGGAGCCGTGCGGAAGTCCATGTCGGCCACCCACAGGGGCAGCATGTTGTCATCGGCGTCGCTGTCCCACTTATAGGAGGCGCTGCCGCGACGTATCGGGGTGTCGTCAAAGAGCGTATTCATGAGGAGCGGAGGCTGATGCGGCAGTTGCCGGGTGCGCGGAGGTGCTCATCGAGGGTGACGGAGCCGATGGCATCGGCAATAATCTGCCCCGAGAGCGGATTCTTGATGTTGGTGATGCTGCCGCAGATGTCGGCCTGCACGCTGCTGTATTCAAAGGCGCGGTCGCAGTCGGCGCCGAAGCGGCAGTTCTCCAGCACGAGATTTTGCGCATAGCAGAGCGGCTGTTCGCCCGTGATGAGGCAGTTGACGAGCCGCAGATTCCGCGAATGCCAGCCGAGGTATTCGCCGTTGAGCTCGGAGTCGTAGATGGTGACATCCTCCGCCTCCCACAGGGCGTCCTTGGTGGTGATGCGGGCGTGCCGGATTTCGGCGTTTCGGACGTACTGAAAGACATATTTGCTGTCGGTTTCGAGCCCGTCGACCACGATGTCTCGGCTGAACATGAAGGGGTAGGTGCCGCCGTGCAGGCGGACATGGCGCAGGCGCAGGTGTTCGCAGCGCCAGAACACCTCGTCGGCATCGCGCATCTCCACATCTTCCAGCTCCAGGTGATGCATCTCGCGGAACATCTTGGGCGCGTCGATGCGGGTGCGGCGCATCTGCAAGTGGTCGGAGTACCACAGAGCTGAGCGTCCGCCGACATCGAAATAGCAGTCCTCGATGACGAAGCCATGCACATGCCACAGGGGGTAGTTGCCCTCGAAGCGGCAGTTCGTGGCGCGGATGTTGCGGCATTCCTTGAGTGCCGACTCACCCGCGCGAATCAC
Source organism: uncultured bacterium (assembly GCA_945831585.1). GTDB lineage: Bacteria > Verrucomicrobiota > Verrucomicrobiia > Verrucomicrobiales > Akkermansiaceae > Akkermansia. The sequence goes on from CAMACY010000010.1 coordinate 30,679, forward strand.
CACATGGTCGAGCTGCAGGTTCTGCGCGCCGAAGAGGGGGCGCTCCCCGCCGAATTCTGTGTTTGCGATTGTTTCCATCCTGTTTCCCCCGGTATAAAGCCTCAAGTGACTTGAGGGCAAGATTTTTCTGTGCCTGTCCGTCGGGCAGCGTGAGGAAGGGCTCAACGAGCGGCGTATTCGCGAGCCAACGCGGCATAATCGCGCGCGTGGACGCGCTGCTGCTGCTCGATGTCCGGCTCCAAGCAGCGCACGACCTTGGCGGGCGAGCCGAGTACGAGGCTGTGCGGCGGGATGCAGCTGTTCTTCGTCACGAGGGCGTTGGCACCCACGATGCTGCCCCGACCGATGACGGCTCCGTCCAGCACCGTAGCGCCCATGCCGATGAGTGCGGCATCCTCCACCGTGCAGGCGTGCAGGGTGACGCTGTGGCCGATGGTGACGTCTTCGCCCACGATGCAGGGCTGCCCCGCCTCCACATGAATGCAGCTGTTGTCCTGCACATTGCTGCCGCGCCCAATGACGATGGGCGCCAAATCCGCCCGCAGGGTGGCGTGGTGCCACACCGAGCTCCCCTCCTCCAGCCGCACCGCGCCAATCAGGTCGGCGCTGTCGGCGACGAACGCAGGGCGGCGGAGCTCAGGGCTCTGACCGCGAAATGACTCCGTGCTCATGCGAACAGGATACCGCCCCGCCCCCTCGGCTGCAAGCCCCAAACGGGGCAGCAGCGCAAAAAGAGGATGAGCCGGTGCTTCCCGTCAGATATCCCACACATCCAGCCACTTGAAGGAAACGACCTGGAAGCGGCGACCCAGCACGCGGTTCAGCTTGGTGAGACCCTTGCCCTTGGTGCCGTCGGGATTGTATTCCGCATCGGCGGGGTCGTTCGTCGGATCCACGTAGTTCATCGTGCGCTGCACCACGGCCTCGCACCAGGCCTGCGCCAAGATGGCGTTGGATGCGCTCTTGACGCAGCCGTAGGCACGCACGGTGAAGGTGTCGTCGCGCACGGTCAGGATGTTGCCCAGCGACATGAGCACATCGCTCTGAATCAGGTAGCCCGGCGCCGCCGTGTACATGGAGCCCTTCTCCGCATCGGGGTTGGCGTACAAGTCTCCGTTGTTGCGCGGCTGCACGATGACATCCTGGAAATCGCGGTTGATGTCCGTGGCATCGATGGCGGCCTGCAGCGCCCCCTTGAGCCCCGTCTCGCCCTGCGTCAGACGGCGATTGACGAAGTCGGACATGGAGAGGAAGGGGCCGCGCTTGCGCACCTGTTTCACCATCTCTTCGGCCAGGCGGCGGATGGATTCCGGCTCGAGCATGCGCACCTCACCCCAGGCGTTGAGCATGCCGCTATTGCGGAAGCGGCTGGAGCCCTGCATCATGCTGTAGCCGCCGAGGGAGTCCACGCTCTTGTCGGTCGTAGAGTACATGAAGCGCGAGAAGAGCACCTGTTGTTCGCTCTTGTTCTCCTCCACCAGCGAGAGGCGGCTGCCATCGCCCGTGACAAGCTTGCGGCGAGCCAAGCCCTGCAAAACCGCTGTCCATGCCTCCACCGAGGTAGAGTTCACGTTGAAGCCGCCGTCAATCATGAGGTACTGCGCAATGTACTTCCAGCCGTCGCCCGACATCAGACGATTGATGACCTGCTCATCGTTGTAGGGTGTGGCGCATTTCTTGTAGCGCGCCACGGGCAGCGCCTCCTTGCCGCTGAGGAAGTCGCTGAGCACCTCTTGTGCCTTGCGGATATTGTCCCCCGTCGGCATGTCGGAAACCGAGGACATGAACCAGCGATCCCACATCGCATCGTTAATCAGCAGCCCGTGGTCAAAGTAATCGCCGTAGATCTGCTTGTTGGACGGCACCGAGGCACCCCCGCTAATATCGTTAAGCCCCTGCGAGGTCTGCGTGCGATGGAAGGCATACACCCCATCCGCAGGGATGGTCGGATCCGCAAAGGCGTTGCCGATACCCACGCCCGGCACACCGCCGATGTAGGCCGAGCGTCGAATCGCCCCGACAACCGAGGAACCGATATCTCCGTTCCAGGAGGCAGCATACCAACCGGGCGTCAGGCGCATGCCGGCCAGACCCGCCAGCGAGAAGGGGGGATGCACCGGCAGCTCGGAAACCGAGGCAAAGGAGACCTGCTCGCCATCGCTCGTGATGCCGAGGTAGCCGTTGTTGCCGATGTTGTCCATCGGGGCCGTGGCCAAGCCGCCGCTGATTTTGAGCGTCGCCAACTGGTAGGGGTGATACTGCCGCTCCTGATCCGTCGGTGCCAGCAGAGCACCGCCCCAGGTGGCCGGGGTGGCATGCTGCCACAGCTTGCCGCGGTAATCGCTGTCTCCGTAGAGATATTCCTCCACCTGGGTGTTGGCGCTCTTGGCCACGACACCCACGGCGCACACGAAATAGGGCTGGTCATCCTCGGCCATGCTCGTATCCCAGGTGGAATCGTTCAGCTGCCGGGAGCACACCATGCGCTGCTCCGGGGAGAGTTCTCCGGGAGCGAACCAGTTGAGAATATGGCGCTGGGGTGACTGAATGGCAAAGAATTTCGATTGGTCAACCCAGTTGTTGTCGGACTCGGGGTTGTCGCGTCGACCGCCGAAACCATGCTGAATGGTGATGCACTCCGCATGACCTCGCGAGAAGTAATACCCGTCGGTAATGTATTCATCGGCACCCAGATTGACGTCGAAATAGCCTTCGTTGGTCAACTGCTCGTTGCAGTTTGAATACATGCGAGCCTTGTAGGAGCTAACGACATCCGGCCAGAATTGCAGCACCAGCGGTGTTCTCCACGCCTCGCTCGACCCCTTCCCCGAAGCCAGTGAGAAGAAGAGCACCTCACCGGGGCGGAACACAATGTCCGAATTGTCGTTCAACGAGTTCTGCAGGCATTGCCCGTAGTCAGCATAGAGCTTATCCCTCGTGTAGCTGCCGACATTCTTGCGCGCCGGATTACCCGTTTTCCATCCGTTGGACAGCCAGTTGCTGCGACCATCCTTCGGCACAAGGTTGTTAAACTCCAGATTCAGCAGCTTGTAAGGTGTCGTCTTGGTCCACAGGCGACGCGACTTGACCCGCATCGGCACATTGTAGGGGTTCCAGTACAGGAACATGGGCGCAAAGGTGAAATTGAGCGAATAGGTGGGAATCTCATTGCCCTGATCATCCGTTTTCTGGTCACCCTTTTCGACATCCAAGCCCAGATTGCACATGTAGGCCAGCATGATGGGGGTGCGGGCATAGCCGGCACTCTTGCTGCCGCTGTCCATCATGGATCGGGCATCAAACACGCTGTTGGGCACATCCGACACCGCCTCATTCGCCTCTCGGAAATAGCCCAAACCGTTCTGCGTGTAGGCCGCTCCGCTCATGCGGGTGTAGGGATCTTTCAGACTGCCCGGCAGGCGCGCCGTAAAGTCCTCCGCACCGGCCTCGCCGTTCGGCCAGCAGTTGTAGTAAGCGTAGAGTGTCTGCCACGAACCGATGGGCATGTTGGACTCCGTGCCGACGGGCACATCATTGCCCTGCACGAGCGGGCAGTCCTGATCGGCGCGCGCGGCGAACTCCGTCCCCTTGAGCGTCTCTTTGTTGAGCAGCAGGCACAGATCCTGCTTCAACCCGCCCATGCTCACATTGATGGGCAAGCTGTAAGACGAGGTCGTCACATCGAAGAAATAGGGCGTTCCCGCCGGCTGGGACGAGCTGTCGAGCAGCGGCAGGCTGTTGAGCGTGGTCAGCTTGGCCGCGTTCTCCACGTGCGCGGGCACAAAGTCTAGGTCGCGGTTGTCCACCACCATCGGCGCCGGGGTGTTCCAGGTTCGGTGCAACACCTCGATGGGATCCTTGCTCTCCTCGGGATCCTCCACCGAGAGCTTGGCCTTCTGGTTCTCCCCGCCGACCCACCAGGCGAAGCAGGCCTGATTCTTACCCGTGGAGGGCATGCTCAGCAAATCGGCATACACCCAGTGCGTGTTGTCGAGTGCGCGCCCGAGCGTCCCGGCTCCCACCATGCAGATGCGCTGTCCAGGGCGGCGGGAGCACAGGCTCTTGGCCGCCTTAAAATCGCGGGTTTCGCGGTCGTTGCGGCTGGAAATGAGCCACTTGCGGAATTGAGAGGCGCGCCCCTGCGTGTAGGTGTCCTGAATCTTGCTTTTGGACTTGCTCGTGCGCCCGGAGCCGTAGATGGGTCCATCCCAGCTATCCCAGACACCCAGCAGATGCTGTGGCGTGCCGCTTTCGTTCTCGGAGCATACACCGCTGCAAGCCGACACACGCTGATCGGCCCCCAGCTGCGCCTGCAACTCACCGATGGCGGCATCCAGCCCGATGAGCGCCTGCTGGCGCGCCTCGGCCTGCAGCACGGTCTGCATGGCGATGCGGTTCTGTGAGGCGGCGGTTGCCATCAGCGCAGTGGCAATCATGGCAAGCAGCATCATGAGCGTCAGCGTGGCGATGAGCGCAAAACCACGGCGACGGGCGAAACGCGCCCCGGGGAGGCAAAGATGTTGTTGAATCTTCATGCGAATCAGGAAAAAAGGACAAGCGGACAGCCGACGCTGCGACCATCCTATTGGGTCTATTTAGCAAAAAAATTCGGCGGATGTCAACTGAAAACAGCGCTGCCCTGCTCGGCAAGGCAGAAATTCGAAACAAGACGCCTCAACGTCCCGACTTTTGAGCGCAGGAGCGCGCATCCAGGCGGTTGAAGAGCCCCGCCAGCAGGGTGCCCGTGATGCTGTGCCAGGCGCAGCAAATGGCGGCCGCCACCGCTGCTTCGGGCAACGCGGCGAAATGCCGCCCGGCCAGCACGGTGGCCATGCCCGCGTTCTGCATGCCCACCTCGATGGCCAGCGTGCGGCGCTTGGGGCGGCTCATGCGAGCCGCGCAGGCGATGGCGAAGCCCAGCGCATAGCCCAGCCCGTTGTGCAGAAAGATGACGAGGAAGATGAGCGCCCCGCTCGTGAAGAAACAGCCGCCTTTGGCCGCCACCACGCCGCCGACGATACAGGCCAGCCCCAGCACGGAGAGCCCCGGCATCACGCGGCAGAGCTCGGCGTAGGCGCGGCGCTGCCCCCAGATTACATTGCAGAGTGTCCCCGTGGTCACGGGCAGTAGCGTCACCAGCAGGATGCTGCGGAACATGCCCCACGCATCCGTCTCGATGCCCGCGCCGGACAGCCACAGCACCAGTAGCGGCGTCACCATCGGCGCCAGAAGGGTGGACACCGTGGTCATGCCCACGGAGTAGGCCACATCGCCCTTGCAGAGGAAGCTCATGATGTTGCTGGAGACGCCCCCGGGGCAGCAGCCCACGAGGATGAGCCCCGCCGCGATGCCGGGCGGCAGCTCGAAAAGCGCTGTGAGCCCCCAAGCCAGCAGGGGCATGACGCTGTACTGCGCCACCGCCCCGATGAGGATGTCGAACGGGCGCGCCGCCAAGAGGCGGAAGTCGTCTGCGCGGAGGGTCATCCCCATGGTCAGCATGATGAAGCCGAGGATGAGGCTCTGCGTGTCGCCCCGAACCCAGAGGAAGGCATCGCGCTCAAAGAAGGCCAGCACCGCCACGGCGATGACCAAGGCCGAGGTGTGGCGCGACAAGAGGATGCTTAGGCGTTGCAGGGCGGTGAGCATGGTTCAGGAGCGTTGAGGTGTGGGGAAACAGGCGGCTACCGCCAGCGTGACCAGCGTGCCGATGGTCACGCGCCACGGGAAGGCGATGGCGGGGATGAGCTCGCGGCGCCCGAGCAGCTCCAGCGAGATGACGGCGGCAAAGCCCGCCAGCATGCCCAGCACGTTGCCGGCATCGCAGCCGCGGCGCTTGGTGAGCATGCCGAGCAGGAAAATCCCCAGCAGCGAGCCGTAGGTGTAGCCGAAAATGCCCAGCGCAATGGGCAGAATACGCACGCTCGGATCCATGACGACATACCAAGCCGTCACCGCGCCCACGAGGATGAGCAGCGCCGCGAAGAGCACCGTCAGCACGCGCACGGCGCGCAGCATCTGCCGCTCGCTCGCGGCGGGACGGAACACATCGCGGTACCAGTCGCGCGTGGCCGTGGTGGCCAGCGCGTTGAGCGCGGTGGAGAGCGAGCCCATGGCCGTGGCCAGCAGCGCCGCCACCAGCAGCCCGCGCACCCCCACGGGCAGGCAGTGGATGATGAACCAAGGGAAAATCTCGATTTGTTTCTCGGGTGGGGTGATGCCGTTGCGCGCAAAGTAGACGAAGAGCAGCATCCCGCAGGAGAGGAAGATGAACACGATGGGCATGTCCATCAGCCCCGAGATGATGACGGCGCGGGTGCCGGTCTTGCTGTCCTTGGCGGCCAGCATGCGCTGCACCATGTCCTGGTCGGTGCCGTGCGTCGCCATCGTGATGAAGGTGGAGCCCAACACGGCGCTCCACAGCGTGTACTCATTGCCCAGGATATGGCGGACATCGGCCCAGAGCCCCTGCCCCGTCAGCCCCGTGTCCGCGAAGGCCCAGGGTTTCAGGTTGCGAATGCCGCAGGGATTGTAGTCGGTGTTGCTCAAGGTGCTGCAGATGCTCTGCCAGGCCTGCGCAAGTGTCCCCTCGCCCATGATGTTACAGAAGAGCACCCCGATGGTGGTGATGACGGAGACGGCGAGGATGGAGGCCTGCAGCACATCCGTCCACACCACGGCTTTCAGCCCGCCGAGGGTGGTATACACGGCTGTGGCGATGGTGATGAGCGTGAGCGCCGCGATATAAATCACCACGGTTTCGAGCTTGCCGGCGCTCTCCTGCCCCGTGACGAACAGGTAGGCAATCACCAGCAAAATGCCCGCGAAGAACAGGCGGGTGCCGCTGGCCAGCACGCGGCTGATGAGGAAGGTGATGCTGGCGCAGCGCCGCGTGGTCACCCCGAAGCGTTTTTCCAGATATTCGTAGATGGACACGACGCGGTAGTCGTAGTAGGGCTTGAGGAAGAGCCTGCCCACGATGATGCGCCCGAGAATGGTGCCGATGGCGAGCTGCATGTAGGTGTAGTTACGCAGCGCAAAGCCTTCTCCGGGGGCGCCGAGGAAGGTGGCGGCGCTGATTTCCGCCGCGATGATGGAGGCGAGGATGGCCCACCAGGGCAGGCTGCGGTTGCCGAGGGCGTAACCCTCCAGGCTGTCCTGGCGGCGGCTGACGCAGAGCCCGATGCCGAAGATGGCGCAAAAATAGGCCAGAATGACGAAGCAATCGAAGAACATGGCGAAAAAAGGGGGCGCGGTGGGGGAACCGCGCCCGGAAAACAGGGGAAAAGCTGTCTCAGTCCTCCTTCTTGTGCCTGAGGGCGGCGGCCACCAAGCCCGAGAAGAGCGGGTGCGGGTGGGTCGGACGGCTCTGGAACTCGGGGTGGTACTGGCAGGCGATGTAGAAGGGATGCCCGGGAAGCTCCACCACTTCCACCAGCCCGTGCTCATCGTTCACGGCGGAGATGACGAGCCCGGCCGCCTCTACCGCCTCGCGGTAATCGGCGTTGAACTCGTAGCGGTGGCGGTGGCGCTCGGAAATGGTCTCTTCCCCGCCGTAGAGGCTGCTGCACAGGGTGCCGGGCTTAATGTGCGCCGGATAGGCACCCAGACGCATGGTGGCGCCCATGGTCTCGATGTGCTTCTGCTCCTCCTGCAGGCAGATGATGGGGTGCGGCGTGTGCTTGTCGAACTCGGTGGAGTTGGCATCCGCCAAGCCGAGCACGTTGCGGGCAAACTCGATGCAGGCAATCTGCATGCCGAGGCAGATGCCGAAGTAGGGGATGCCCTTCTCGCGGGCGTAGCGCGCGGCGGCAATCTTGCCCTCGATGCCGCGGTCGCCGAAACCGCCGGGCACCAAGATGCCGTCCACATCGCCGATGATTTCCTCGGGATTGCCCTGCTCCAGCGCCTCGGCATCCACGCGCACGACCTCCACGCGGCAGTCGTTGGCAGCTCCGGCGTGCGTAAAGCTCTCGTAGATGGACTTGTAGGCATCCTGCAGCGAGATGTACTTGCCCACCACGGCGATGCGCACGCTGTGGTTCGGGTGGATGACGCGACCGACAAACTGCTGCCAGTCCGCCATCTTGGGGTGCGGCACGGTGATACCCAGCACCTCGGTGACGATGCGGTCGATGCGGTCGCGCCCCAGGTCAATCGGGCATTCGTAGATGCTGTGCTTCACATCGCAGAACGCCACCACGTTGCGCGGCGGCACGTTGCAGAACATGCCGATCTTCTTCTTCTCGCCGTCCGTCAGGTTGTCCATCTCCGTGCGGCAGACGATGATGTCGGGCTGGATGCCGATTTCGCGCAGCTTGGCCACGCTCTGCTGCGTGGGTTTGGTCTTGGTCTCGCCCGCCGCCTTAATGTAGGGCAGCAGGGTCACGTGGATGAAGCAACAGTTGGAGCGCCCCACCTCCAGAGCAAACTGGCGCAGTGCTTCGAGGAAGAGGTAGCCCTCGATATCGCCCACGGTGCCGCCGATTTCGGTGATGATGACATCGCAGTCCTTGTTCTGCTCGGTCACATCGTAGAGGCGCTGCTTGATTTCATCCGTCACATGGGGGATGTATTGCACCGTCTTGCCGAGGTAGTCGCCGCGGCGCTCTTTCTCCAGCACATGCTCAAACACCTTGCCGGAGGTCAGGTTGTTCAGGCGCGTCAGGCGGCAATGCACAAAACGCTCGTAGTGCCCCAGATCCAAATCCGTCTCCGCACCGTCGTCGAGCACATAGACCTCGCCGTGCTGGTAGGGGCTCATGGTGCCGGGGTCAATGTTGAGGTAGGGGTCGAACTTCTGCATGGTCACTTCCAAACCGCAGTGCTCGAGCAGGGTGCCGATCGAGGCAGCCGCCAGTCCCTTACCCAACGAGGAAACCACGCCGCCGGTCACAAAGATATATTTCATGGTGAGAGGAGAGGATTGCGTTCGGCGAGAGTTTAGCACAGGTCGCCCCGCTCTGTCCAGCCCAAACCGCCGAGCGCCCGGGGCAAACGCGCATAAAAAAAGCTCCGCCTCCCCTTGCCGGGGAAACGGAGACCTTGAAAAACGGTAGCGAGGCTTCAGTCCTCGGAGATGCGGCTGTAGTTGTACTTGCTCTCAAAGCCCAGCTCCTCGGGGAACTCAGAGAAGCCGCCCCACACATTGTACTCCTTGAGGCCGCTGCGACCGCAGCTGCCCTGGTAGGGAGGACGATAGGTGCACTTGTAGGTGGGTGCCCAGAAAGTCACCAGTTCGTAGAAACCGTAGCCAATGCGTGTGGCGGTGCGGGTGGTACCCTCGACAATGCCTGCGGAGAAGCCGGCGGTAGTACCCTCGGT
>CAMACY010000011.1 GCA_945831585.1 uncultured bacterium
GCCATAAATGGCACGTACGGTGGTGTGAGAGGGGGCGAAAGCCCCCTACTCGATTATCATCGGCGCGTCGGAAGCCAGCGCGGGATTTTTCGCCCTTGGGGCGGCGGCAGACGTGCTTTGCTCTTGCGTTGAACGCGCGCGCTGTGCTAGGATGGCGCGCGTCAGCTTGCCTGTTATGAACACGGAACTTCGTATCGCTATCGGGTCGGACCACAAAGGTGTGGATCTGAAGGAAGCAGCTGTTGAGCTGCTGCGTCGCTGGGGCTTCACCGTTGAGGACGTCGGCCCTGCCACGAAAGAATCCTGCAACTATGCGGACTACGCCAACGCCGTCTGCAAGCGCATTGTGGACGGGCTCGCCGACCGCGGCATCCTCATCTGCTTCTCGGGGCAGGGGATGAACATCGCTGCGAACCACTGGAAAGGCATCCGCGCGGCTCTGGTGAACACCCCGCAGGTGGCTGCCCTCTCCCGCCAGCACAACAACTCCAACGTCATCTGCCTGCCCGCTGCCTTCGTCGACGCCGAGGATTTGGACGACCTGCTGCACAGCTGGCTCGGCGCCGAGTTTGAGGGCGGTCGCCACATCAAGCGCCTGATTACCGGCAGCGGCTCGCCCCTCGCGGCGGTTGACCCCGAAATCTGGGGTTATATCGAGGACGAGCGCCAGCGCCAGCTCAACAACATCGAGCTCATTGCCTCCGAGAACTTCACCTCCCCCGCCGTCATGGAAGCGCAGGGCTCGGTGCTGACCAACAAATACGCCGAGGGCTACCCCGGCAAGCGCTGGTACGGCGGCTGCGAAGTCGTCGACAAGGTGGAGCAACTGGCCATCGACCGCTGCAAAGCCCTCTTCGGCTGCGACCACGCCAACGTGCAGGCGCACTCCGGATCCCAGGCCAACAACACTGTCTACCAAGCCTGCATCAAGCCCGGCGACACCATCCTGACCATGGATCTGGCCTGCGGCGGGCACCTCTCCCACGGCTTCAAGGCCAACTTCTCCGGCAAGCTCTACCATGTGGAGCACTACGGAGTGGATCCCAACACCGAGTGCATCGACTACGACGCGCTGGCCGCTAAGGCGCGCGAGGTCAAGCCCGCCCTCATTTTGGCCGGAGCCTCGGCCTACTCCCGCACCATTGACTTCAAGCGCATCCGCGAGATTTGCGATGAGGTCGGCGCCATCATGTTCGTGGACATGGCGCACATCGCCGGCCTGGTCGCCGGTGGCGCGCATCCCTCGCCCGTCCCCTACGCCGACTTCGTCTCCACCACCACGCACAAGAGCCTGCGCGGACCGCGCGGCGGCATCGTCATGTGCAAGGAACAGTGGGCCAAGAAGCTCGATAGCGCCACCTTCCCGGGGCTTCAGGGCGGTCCGCTTATGCACGTCATCGCCGGCAAGGCCGTCTGCCTGGGCGAGGCTCTCAAGCCAGAGTTCCGTGAGTACGCTGCTCAGGTGGTGAAGAACTCCAAGGCCATGGCCGGCGAGCTGGCCAAGCTCGGCTTCCGCATCGTCGCGGGCGGTACGGACAACCACTGCTTCCTCGTCGACCTGAGCGTCAAGGGGCTCAACGGCGCCGAGGCGCAGGTCGCGCTTGACAAAGTGGGCATCACCGTCAACAAGAACGCCATCCCCTTCGACAAAGGCAGCACCGCCAAGCCCAGCGGCATCCGCATTGGCACCCCCGCCGTCACCACGCGCGGCATGAAGGAGGCCGACGTGCGCAAGGTGGCCAACTTCATCGGGCGCTGCCTGGCCATCCTCGCCGCCCAGAAGGTCGTGGAGACCCCCGATGCCTACGCCGCGCTGCGCGCTGAGGTCAGCGCCTTCAACAAGGCCTTCCCCATGCCCTGATTTGCGGACAAAATCGTGTCATCCGGCGGCGGCAGTTCTCGGCGAACTGCCGCCGTTTGGCTTCACGAGCGCGGGGGGCGGTGCGCTATGCAGGCAGGATTTGCGCTTGCCAAGGGGGCGGGGCGCGTGGCAGAATGGTGGCATGATGCGATGCGGAATGTTCTCGGTGCTCCTCGCGGTGCTTGTGCTGTGTTGGGGGCTGTGCGGCTGCCAACAACAAAGCTATTCGTCGCGCCTGCGCACGCCGCCTCCCGTCCAGTTCAAATCCGTGAGCCGCCCCATTGTGCCGCGCTCCGTCTCGCAGCTGGCGCGCGAGGTCAACATCAAGGTGCGCATCATGCCGCGTAACACCAAGCCGCGCCAAGGAGCGCGTCGCCTGCGTCCCAGCTTCATCACCATCCACAGCACCGCCAACCACAGCAGCTCAGCTACCGCTATGCAGCACAGCCGCGCGCTCTGCCGCGGCGCTTTCCGCGACCGCAGTTGGCATTTCTCGGTGGATCAATACATGGTTGTGCAGAACCTGCCATTGAGCGAAACCGGCTGGCACGCCGGCAACGCCGCCGGCAACAACAACAGCATCGGCATTGAAATGTGCGAGAGCGAGAACCGCGGGCACAACCACTTCCGCACCTGGGACCGCACCGCCAAGCTCACCGCGCTGCTCATGAAGCGCTACGGCATCAGCCAGCGCCGCGTGGTGCCCCACTACCACTGGACCGGCAAAAACTGCCCCACCCCGCTGCTGACCGACGGGCGCCCCGGCCCCAAGTGGGCTTGGTTCAACTCGCGCGTGGACTACTACTACCGCTGCATCAACGGCGGCAAATCCAACCGCTGAGCCGTGACGCTGCTGCCCGAGACGGCGCTGAGCGAGCTGGGGTGGCTCGGGCAGCGTGAGCAGAAGGCGCTCGCCGCCGCCGACATGAGCCGGGTGTCCGACGTGCTGATGCGCATCCCGCGCCGCTACGAGGATCGCCGACGCTCGGGCGATGTGGCCGCACTGGCCGACGGCGATACGGCCTGCCTGCAACTCCACGTCTACAGCGCCGGCTGGCGCTACGCCCGCCAGCGTTTTTTTGAAGTCTCCGCCGGAGCTGCAGACGACCCCCATGCCGCGCGCCTGCTGCTGCGCTGGTTCCGCATGCCCTATGTCGCCAAGCTGCTCGCCGTTGGCATGAACATCTGCCTGTACGGCAAGGTGCATGCCTACGGCGGCAAACTCTCCATGATCAATCCCGATTTCGAGGTCCTGGAGGAAGAGGACGCCGGGCAGCGGCTTGTCATCCTCGCCATGGGCGGTGTTGCTCCCCCCCTGGCGGCGCCGTCGGGAGCGCAGGAGCTCATCCACACCGGGCGTATCGTTCCCATCTACCGCAGCATCAGCGGCATGAGTGCACGCAACTATCGCGCTTTGGTGCACCGCCTGTTGCGCGAACTACCCGCCGAGCTGCCGCCGCCGCTCTGCGACATCGCCCCGTCCTACCCCTGGCGGCAGGCGCTGGAGGACATCCACTTCCCTGCCGAGGAGAGCGCTGCGCAGAAAGCGCGCTTGCGGCTGGCGCTCGGCGAGTGCTTCGCCCGCCAATTTTGCGTCGCGTGGCGTCGGCTCCGCTCGCAGAGCCGCCCGGGGCAGGTGACCGCCGTCTGCGATGCCTATGTGCAGGAGCTGCTGGAGCATCTGCCCTACCGACTGACCGGGGCGCAGCAACGCTGCCTGGAGGAAATCCGCGCCGACATGGCCGCCCCGCGGCAAATGAACCGCCTCTTGCAGGGCGATGTGGGCAGCGGCAAAACCCTCGTGGCGCTCTGTGCTATGCTGCTGGCGCTGGGCAGCGGCAAGAGTGCCGCCCTGCTGGCGCCCACCCAAATCCTCGCTGAGCAGCACTACCGCAACTTCTGCCGCTTGCTGGCGCACACGGATGTGCCCCTCTCCCTGCGCACGGGCGACCGCAGCGACGACACCGGGCTCGTGCTCGAAGGGGGCGAGAGCGACAGCGGCCCGCGCCTCATTGTCGGCACACACGCGCTGCTCTATAACAAGCACCGCCCCAAGGGGCTCGGGCTCGCCGTCATCGACGAGCAGCATAAATTCGGCGTGGAGCAGCGCGAGCAGTTCATCCGCTCCGGCGAGTGTCCCGACGTGCTCGTCATGACCGCCACCCCCATCCCCCGCACCCTGACCCTCACCCTCTACGGTGATTTGGAGGTCTCCGTCATCGACGAACTACCCGCCGGGCGCGGCAGCATCACCACCGTCACCCGCCACCCAGAGCACCTGCGACGCCTCGTGAGCTTCATGCAGCGCGAGCTCGCCGCCGGGCGGCAGGCCTACATCGTCTCCCCCCTCGTGGAAGACAGCGAGAAACAGACGCGTGCTTCCGCCGTCAGCGAGCTGGAGCGCTGGAGCGACCTCTTCCCCGAGTACCGGCTCGGGCTGCTGCACGGGCGGCTCGCCGCCGAGGAGAAGGACAGCGTCATGCGCGCCTTTGCCGCAGGCGAGACGCAGTTGCTTGTCGCCACCACGGTGGTGGAGGTCGGGGTCGATGTTCCCAACGCCACCATCATGGTCATCAACGATGCGGACAGCTTCGGGCTTACCCAGCTGCACCAACTGCGCGGGCGCATCGGGCGCGGCGGCCACAACGGTTGGTGCATCCTGTTGAGCCGCTGCCGCCCCGGCGAACCCGGTCGCGAAAAGCTCGACATCCTCTGCCGCACGACCAACGGCTTTGAGATTGCAGAGGAGGATTTTCGCCTGCGCGGCCCCGGCGATGTGCTCGGCACGGCGCAGAGCGGGGCAGGGAGCTTGCAATTCCCCGAGGCCGTGGCCGACCTGCGGCTCATCCACCGCGCCGATCGCGAAGCCCGCGCTATTCTGGATGCTGACCCCGAGCTGCTCGCCCCGCAACACGCCCGCCTGCGCGAACTGGTGGCGGGCAGCGCTGACACGCGCGTGACCGGCTGAGCTGTTCCCCTTGTCGTTTTACGATCGTCCCGGGGAATCGCGGCAGCTTTGAGCACAGGGGTGCTGTCTGAACAAACATCCCCCCGGCTCCTTGATGAGCCGTGGGGATGCTTTCTTCGGAGGGGGAGTGCTTACAAATCCACCGCGAAGGCGAGCTTGGCGCCGATGGCGGAGGCAATGGTGCGAACCTCCTCTTCGCTGACGCTCTTGTTGGTCTTGACGATGGCCAGAGCATCGCCGCTGGCGGCATCGCCGGGGGCGGTGATGTTGTCGATGTTGATGCCGGCGCGCGCCAGAACTTGGCCGATGATGGCGATGACGCCGGGAACATCCTTGTAGCGCAGCACCAGCGTGTGCCCGGGCAGGGTGGCGTACAAATGGTCAAACTCGGCCAGGCGTGCCAGAACGGGCTCGCCGTCGATGAGCGTGCCTCGAACACTCGAGACCTTTTGCTCGCCGTTTTCCTCCATGAAGAGGTCGATGGTGAGCGCATCGGCGTAGGGCTTGTCGTCCATGGGCTCGCGCGCTTTGAACTCCACCCCGTGCTCGCGCAGCGAGGCGTCGGCCGCAGCGGGCATGAGCCCGCGCTCTGCGCCGGGGATGGCTCCTTGCAGAATCCACGGCGTGAACCACTTGCGGTAGCTGCGCAGGTTGTTGTAGAAGGTGGCCTCGATCTTGCGGATGGGCTTTTGACCACCCGCCAGGCAGGCGATGCGGGCGAGCATCTCGGCCATGTGCAGGTTGGCAGGGTTGAGGTCGCTGGGTTTTTCGGCGTTGATGCAGGCGCGGGTGTCGCCGCTGGCGAAGTAGTCCAGCATCTCCTGAGCCGCCTGCAGGGCAGCCTTGCGGTTGGCCTCCTTGGTGTTGGCGCCCAGGTGGGGCAGCATCACATCCGCCACATCGGCGCTGGGCTGCTGCGCCGCCGTATCCTTGGGGTGGACATCCGTGCAGTAGACAAGATTCTTACCGGCGGTCTTGGCGGCGCGCAGGGCATCCTCATCCACCACGCCGTAGCGAGCGCAGTTGATGAGCATGGCGCCGTCCTTCATCAGGCCGATGAGCCGGGCATTAATCATGTTCTTGGTGGTGGGACCACCGGGCACATGGACGGAGATGATGTCGGCCGTGGCGAAAATTTCCTCCAGCTCGGTGGGGGTGGCGCCGATGTTGAGCGCGCGTTGCTTGGAGAGGAAGTGGTCGTAGCCCAGCACCTTGCAGTCGAAGCCCTGCAGGCGCTTGACGAGCATACGGCCGATGTTGCCCAGCCCGAGGATGCCGACGGTTTTGCCCGTCAGCTCGCGACCCATGTACTTTTTCTTGTTCCACTCGCCTGCGCGGGTGGTGCTATCTCCGGGGATGACGTGGCGATAGGCGGCCAGAACCATGGCGATGACTTCCTCGGCCACGGCGTTGGAGTTGGCTCCCGGCGTGTTCATGACATCGATGCCCTTGCTGCGGGCATACACATAGTCGATGTTGTCGTAGCCGGCACCGGCGCGGATGACGCACTTGAGCTTGGGCAGGGCATCGATGACGGCAGCGGGCACTTTCTCCGAGCGCACGATGAGCCCGGCAGTATCGGGGTGGGCGGCTACTTGTGCCTCGATGGGCTCGCTGTCGTTTTGAACCACATCGTAGCCGGCGGCGCTCAGGGCAGCGGCGGCGGCCTTGTCGAGTTTGGTGGGAATCAGGATTTTCATAACGGGGTGGGAGGGGTTAGCGTTCGATTTCGTGGGCAAAGAGCCCGCTGCGCAGCTTGGGCTCGAACCAGGTGGATTTGGGCGGCATGATGGCGCCGTTGTCGGCGACGCGGAAGAGGTCGGCCATCGTCACGGGGTAGAGGGTGAAGGCCACTCCCGTGCTGCCCGCGCGGCGTGCCGGCTCCTCAAGCCCGCGGATGCCGCCCACAAAGTCGATGCGGGGGCTGGTGCGCGGGTCGTCGATGCCCAGCACGGGCGCCAGCAGGTTGGATTGCAGGATGGCGCAGTCCAGGCTTTCGATGGGGTGTTCGGCATCAAAACTGCCCGGCTTGGCGTTCAGGATATACCACTGGCCGTCGAGGAACATGCCGAACTCGTGCTTGCTGCGGGGGCGGTGTGGGGCGCTCGGGGCGGGGGAGACGCTGAACGCGTCGCTGATGGCGGCGAGGAAGCTCGCGGGGCTGTGCCCGTTGAGGTCGGCGACCACGCGGTTGTAGTCCATGATGAAGAGATCCTCGTCACAGAAGGTCACGGCCATCAGGTAGTTGAACTCCTCCTGCCCCGTGTAGTCGGGATGCTCGGCGCGACGCTTGGCAGAGACGGCCGCGCTGCTGGCCGTGCGGTGGTGCCCGTCGGCGATGTAGAGCGCCGGCACCTCCTCAAAGCCCTTGCGGATGCACTCGATGACCTCGGCATCGTCCACGGGCCACAGAATGTGGGTCACCCCGTCTTCGGAGGTGAAGTCGTACTCGGGTTTGTGGAACTTGATCCATTCGCGGATGGCGGTGGCGATGCCCTCGTGCTTGCGGTAGGCGAGGAAGACGGGTTCCGTCTGCACGGAGCAGGCGTCGAAGTGGTTGATGCGGTCGAGCTCCTTCTCCTTGCGCGTCAGCTCGTGCTTCTTGATGGTGCCGTCGAGGTATTCGTCCACCGAGGCGCAGCCCACGATGCCCGTCTGCACCCGCCCCCACATGATTTGACGGTAGATGTAGTAGCAGGGCTTGGTCTCGCGCATCAGAAAGCCCTTGCGGAGGAACACCTCGAGGTTTTCGCGGCTTTTGGCATAGGTTTCCGGTTCGTGGATGGCGGCTTCGCTCGTGTCGATGTCAGCGCGGCAGATGTGGAGGTAGCTGCTGGCATTGCCGGCGGCCATGGCGCAGGCTTCCTCGTGGTTCATGACGTCGTAGGGCAGGCAGGAGACCTGCTCGGCATACTGCTTGGGCGGCCGCAGAGCGGCGAAGGGGCGGATGGTGGCCATAGTGGATGATGTTTTGGAAAGGAGCTTGCTGTCATGCTACGCTTCCGGCCCCCGCAAGTCAAGGGAGAAGCTCGTTCGTCCCCCCCACAAAGCGCACCCCGCACACCGAGACGGCGTGCGGGGTGGCAGAAAAGGGGATGCAGCAGCAGCTTAGTGCTTCTTGCAGAACTCCTCCAAGCGGTCGAGCCCCTCCTTGAGCACATCGAGCGAGGTGCAGTAGGAGATGCGGATGCCGTTGTCGTAGCCGAACGCAATGCCGGGGACAGCAGCTACCTTGTAGCGGTCGAGCAGCTGATTGCAGAGCTCGAGGGAGGGGATCCCCAGCTCCGTGGTGTCGATGAAGAAGTAGAACGCTCCCTGCGGCTCGACAACCTTGATTTTGGGCATGGCGCACAGGCGCTGGTAGACATACTGACGGCGGAAGTCGTACTCCTCGCGCAGGTCGGCGATGAAGGACTGGTCGCCCGTCAGCGCCTCGATGGCGCCGTATTGGGCAAAGGTGGTGGTGTTGGACGCGGTGTGATCCTGGATGAGTTTGATGGACTTGGCAATGGGCTCGGGCGCTGCGGAATAGCCGAGGCGCCAGCCCGTCATGGCGTAGCCCTTGGAGAAGCCGTTGATGGTGATGGTCAGGTCGTAAATCTCCTTGGACAGCGAGGCCATGGACACCATCTTGGTGTCGCCGTAGGTCAGATATTCGTAAATCTCATCGGCCATGATGATGATGTCCTCCCCGACCGCCACCTCGCCGATGGCGCGCAGCTCCTCTTCGGTGTAGACGGCACCCGTGGGGTTGTGCGGGGTGGTGATGATGATCATCTTGGTGCGGGGGGTCATGTACTCCTCGAACTGCTCGGCGGTGATCTTCCAGCCGTTCTCCGCCGTGGTGGGCACGATGACGGGCACGCCGCCGCAGAGCCGCACCATGCTGGGGTAGCTCACCCAGTAGGGGGCGGGGATGATGACTTCATCGCCCTCGTTGAGGACGGCGCGCATGGCCTCGTACTCTGCGGGCTTGGCGCCGGAGGTTACGCAAATCTGGTTGATGTTGTACTCCAGCCCGTTATCGCGCTTGAGCTTGTCGCAAATCGCCTGGCGCAGAGCCGGCAGACCGACGGAGGGGGTGTACTTGGTCTGCCCCTCGTTGAGCGCCTTGATGGCAGCTTGTTTGATGTTGTCGGGCGTGTCTTTGTCGGGCTCGCCGCCGGCAAGGCCGAAAACCTGCTCGCCGCGCGCCTTCATCTCCTTGGCCTTGTTGGTGACAGCCAGCGTCAGAGAGGGGGTCAGGGCAGCAACATAATCAGAAATCAGTTCCATGGCAGGGGTGCGTTCGTCGTAAAAGTTCAGGTGGGCGCGGCTGCGGAGCTCATGCCCGCAGCGCAGCGGCCACGATACTAGCTCCTTTGCCCTGGGGAATCAAGGATAATATGCGCCAGCTCCGCGGCTTTTTGCTAGCGAGCTTGGTCGGCTCTTTGCCTGTTGGTGCGGTGTGAAGACGCGAGTACAGGTGCACAAGAGCACACGGGGGGAGGGCTGGTGCAAAAAAATGAGCATGGCGAGCCGAGACTCTGCCATGCCTTGTGATATACGAAGAGAGCGCCTGTTGGGCGCTCTCTGTGATACCCCCGCGCGGGCTCGAACCGCGGACAAATTGATTAAGAGTCAACTGCTCTACCAACTGAGCTACGGAGGCTTTTCTGTGTTCGCACACGCACCTGCTGACAGACTGGTACCCCCGCGCGGGCTCGAACCGCGGACAAATTGATTAAGAGTCAACTGCTCTACCAACTGAGCTACGGAGGCACTGTGTCTGTCAGCACGCTCCCGAACCCTCCCTTGAGAGTCCCTCTCCCCGAAGGGAGAGCCGCTGGTCAGATTTGAACTGACGACCCACGCATTACGAATGCGTTGCTCTACCACTGAGCTACAGCGGCGAAAGTGTGCGGGCGGATTAAATCACATTCGTCCGCCTCATGCAAGCAAAATTTCGCAGTTTGAACCCATTTTTTCCATTTTCGGTGCGGGACCCCGTCGAGCGCGACGTGGGGAGGGGCCGGGGGGCTTCGGCACGACGCGCCTGTTTCACGAGTGCTTGCCGATGCTGCGGCGCGCCAGTTCAAAGGCGCGGAGGGTGCTGGCCGGGTTGGCTAGCCCCTTGCCTGCGATGTCGAAGGCGGTGCCATGGTCGGGGCTGACGCGCAGTCTCGGCAGGCCGATGGTGGCGTTGACCCCGCTGTTGAAGTCCAGCAGCTTGAGGGGGATGAGCGCCTGGTCGTGGTAAGGGGCGAGCACGGCATCGTAGCGCCCCGCGGCGGCTTCGCGGTAGACGACATCGGGGACGCAGGGCCCGTGGACGCTCGCCCAAGGCAGAGCTGCGCGCAGCTGCGCGACGGCGGGAGCGAGGATGCGGCTCTCCTCATCGCCGAAGGCGCCGTTCTCGCCGTTGTGGGGGTTGAGCCCGGCGACGGCCAGGCGCGGCTGAGGGGTGCCTGTGCGGCGCTTGAACTCAGCCAGCAGGCAGCCCACGCGCACGAGCTCGCTCACGCTCAGTCGCTGTGGGACGTCGGCCAGAGCGACGTGGGTCGTGGCGAGGGCAACGGTCAGGTGTTCCCCCGTCAGGCACATGGCGAAGTTGCGCACCCCGAGCCGTGCAGCAAAGAACTCCGTTTGCCCCGGGTAGGGAAAACCGAGGCGATGCAGGGCTTCTTTGCAGACGGGCGCGGTGACGACGGCGTCGATGCTCCCCGTACGCAGGGCTTCGGCGGCGAGTTCGAGGTGTTCAAGGGCGGCGCGTGCCGTGGCCGTGGTCGGCTGCCCCGGCACGACATCGATGCGGCTGCCGATGAGGCGGTACTCCGCATCCGCCGGGACGCGCTCCAGCGCTTTGGCGATGATTTCGGGGCCGATGCCGGCTTGGTCGCCGAGGGTGTAGCCGATGACGGGGCGCTGCGTGCTCATGGCTCGACCTCCTCGGCGGTGTCATCGTCGCGCAGTTGTGGGGTGCTGATGTGCGGCGCCTCGACCGCTCGCTTGGGCGGTGCCGCGATGGGGGGGCGGTAGGAGCGCTGGGTGTTGATGTAGATGGCGTTGGTGTCTCGCGGCTCGAAGCGGGCTTCCTGATTGACGGAGGCGTGGTAGATGACGGTGCCGATCAGCGCCAGAATCACCGGAACAAGCAGCAGGCTCCCCAAGCAGGTTTTCATGCCCCCATTCTACCCGTGGCATGGGGCTATGGCAAGCCGCATGTCGCAGGCTCTTGACTTTCGCCTTCCTTTTTGATATGCAGGAGAGGATGATGTTGCGTTCGATGACTTCTCTTGTCAGGTTGCTGTTTTGCGGCACTTTGCTGTGTGCCTGCGTGGTGCCTGCTGAAACAAGCCCGGAGGCTGAGCCTCGTCTGTCGATGCCGGAGGCGGGCGTGCGGAGTGATGCGTTGGCCGTGCAGATTTTTGCCGATTTGGCGCAGCATGAGTCCGGCAATGTGGTGTTTTCTCCGGCCTCGCTGGAGAAGGTGTTGTGCTTGCTGCGGCAGGGGGCTCGGGGCGCGACTCGCGCGGCCTTCGATGCCCTGCCCATGGGGCGCGAGGGGGTGCGCTCGGCCATGCAGGTTCGCTCGGCCGATGCGCTGTTTGCGGATGAGTCCCTGGAGCTGCAGATGCGCGGCGGGCAGGTGATGCGGGTGGCCTTTGCCGAGCGTCCTGAGGAGGCGGTGAGCACCGTCAATACGTGGTGCAAGGAGCAGACGGAGGGGCGTATCCCCACGGTGCTCAGCCGTGCGGATGTGTCGGCGGATACGGTGTTGATAGCGGCGAATGCCGTCTACCTCCGCGAGCAATGGCTGCACCCCTTTGAGCCCGAGGAGACGCAACCGGGCGTACCCTTTGCCTTGCCCGGCGGCGGAACGGCCGAGGTGGAGATGATGAGCTGCTGCGATGTGTTTCGGTATGCCGAGGGCGCGGATTGGCAGGCGGTGGCTTTGTTTTACCGTACGGATGGGCGCGAGGGCGAGCCGGGTTGCTTTATTGGCATCCTGCCCAGGGGCGAGGCGCGCTCTTTTGCACAAAAGATGACAGCGAACCGATTTTCGGCGATTCGCGCGGCGCTGGCGGCGGCTCCCCCGCAGCGCATCTTAGTGGAGCTGCCCAAAATGCGCGTGCAGACGCCGAGCTTTTCATTGCGGCGCTCGCTGGGTGCGGCGGGTTTGCAGGTGGCGTTTGCTCCCGGGGCAGATTTTTCGGGTATCGGTCGCTCGCCTCGGGGAGAACTGTGCCTGTCGGATGTGTTGCAGCGTTGCATGGCGGAGCTGTCGGAGCAGGAGACGGTGGCGGCAGCGGTGACGGTAGCGACCATCAAGTGCTGCGCTATCATCCCGGAGCCACCGTTGCGTTTGCGCTTCGATCGTCCGTTCATTTGGGCCATCGGTGACCTGACAACGGAGGCGCCGCCGTACTTCCTCGGTTTGTTTGAGCGCCCGGAGGCTGAATAGCAGGCGCTTCTGTCGACGGTGCGTGAGCACGAGCGTGCGTGCGCGGGACGGCGTCTGTATGCGGCGATTTTCGTCTCGGCAGGGAGCTCAGCTGGGGGGGCGTTGCGCTGTGCGGTCGTTTATTTCCCCCGGGCAATGCGCCGGAGCTGCCAGCCGGCCAGCAGGACGGGGATAAGCCCCATGCCGAAGAGGTAGAGGGCATTGCGCAGGATGGTGGAGACGGAACCCGCATCGGTCTCTTGGTCAATGTCGGCAAAAGGCCGCGCCTGACGGGGGGAGAGGTAGAAGCCGCGCCGTTCGTCCTTGCGGTCATCCTTGCGCGCGGTTTTGACCCCTTCGCGCAGGGTGGCCAGTTTGCGGTTGGAGAAGTAGAACTCGGCGGGTTGATCGGTGGGGGTGGCTTGGCGCGTGTCTTGCTTTTCCAAAATCTCCTCGAGCAGCTTTTCATCGTGGCGGAGGGCGGCTTTGCGCGCGAGTCGCAGGATGTCCTCCGCTTCTTCATGGTTGGCGGCCAGCCCGTTGAAGGCCAGCGCGGCGCGGTTGAGGAAGCGCAGTTCCTCGTCGGAGTCGCGACTTTCCTTGAGTGCCTCGCGCCGTTCATTGACGCGGTCATTTTCCAGATCCCACAGGTTTTGGCTGGTTTGCAGCACGAAAATCATCTCGAAGGCGTAGCGCAGGGGGCAGAACTCGGCGATGAGGGGGACGGGTTTGCTGGAGATGTTGTGGGTGGCTTCGTCCTGGTAGGCGACGCGGTGGCGCATGTTGGAAAGCGGTTTATCCAAGGCGGCGGGGATGAGCCCGTCGGGGATGCGCGGGGTAAATTCGTTCATCTCCTCGAAGCGGACGAGAGCCCCGGCCAGTAGGATCTGCGGGACAAGCAGCAGCGGGACGATGTTGAGCGCCGTGCGCTCCGAGCGCGCAAAGGCCGAGACCATCAGCGAGAGGGAGATGCCGATGAAGGCCGTGAGCAGCATGACCCCGAAGTGCAGCCAGAACATGTGGTGGATGCCCAGGATGGCGTTGCCGACCAGGAGGTAGAAGGCGCATTGGATGCCCGCAATGCCGGTGAGTACAAAGGTTTTGGCCAGCAGGTAGCCCGTGGTGAAGATGCGGTAGTTGCTCTCGCGGCGCAGCAACGGGCGGTCGCGCAGGATTTCGCAGGCCGAGTCCGTCAGCCCGAAGAACATGGCCAGCACGAGCGAGAGGAAGAGGTATTCGCTGATGTGGAGCGATTTGTAAAAGGTGTAGGGGCCGTCCCCGGCAGCGCGCAGGGTGCCGGCGATGAGCAGCGCGAGCACCGGACCCTCGAGCAGCATGGCGTAGAGCCCCATGCGGCTGCGGACGCGGGCGAGGAAGGTGCGCAGCACCCAGAGGCGCAGGAGGCGCCAGTGCTCGATGAAGCTGCGGCGCGGCATGTTTGGGATATTGCCGGCGGAGGGCTTTTGCGCTTGTCCTGCTGCTGCGCCGCCGTTCTTCGGCTGTGCCGGTTGCTGTTCCGACAAGGTGTTGGCGTAGAGCTGCGATTTCTCGAAGCGCGCCTGCCACATGTCGGGGCTGGCGGCGCTTTTCTGGCCGACGCGGCGGAAGGGCGCTTCGAGCACTTCGAAGACATAGTCGGCTCCCCCGGCGGCAATGGCTTCGCGGGTGACGTGCAGGTGCAGGCGCGAGGCGGCTTCGCGGAAGTAGGCGCGCATTTCCTCCGGACTGCCCCAAAAGGCCATGCGTCCGTGGGCATCGAGCACCATGACCTTCTGAAAGCGGTTGAGGAGGCTCTGCGCCGGGCGGTGCAGGGTGCAGATGACGATGCGCCCTCGGGACATTTTTTCGAGGGTTTCGATGACGCGTTCGGCATCGCGCGAGGAGAGCCCGCTGATGGGTTCGTCGATGAGGAAGACCTCGGCAGTGCCGGTGAGATCCAGCCCCAGATTGAGGCGGGTGCGCTCGCCGTCGGAGATGGTGCGCTCGCCTGCGCGTCCGACGTGGCGATTGGCCAGGCGGCCGATGCCGACGAAGCTTAGCACGGTGAGCACGCGGCGCATGCGGTCGGCATGGCTTAGGCGGGGGCGGCGGGCGATGGAGGCCTGGTAGATGTGCTCGCCTACGGTCATCACCTCGTCGAGGATGTCCTCGCGGGGGATAAAGGCCACATGGCGGCGCAGGTTCTCGGCAGCGGGGGTCATGAGCTCCCCGTTGTAGCGGATGCTGCCGAAGGAGGCTTCGGTGTGCCCGGCCAGCATGGAAAGCAGCGTGCTCTTGCCCGAGCCGCTGGGGCCGAGGATGCAGGCCATTTCCCCGCGCCTGAGGTTGAACACGATGTTGTCGACCACGCGTCGGGCGCGCACATAGTCTTTGGTCAGACCGCGCACCTGTAGATCAGTGATGGTGCAGGATTCTTCTTCCAGCACGCCGGAGGAGAAGCGGCAGCGCAGGAATTGCACGGGGCTGAGCCCGATGAGGTCGCCGTCGCTCAGCTCCATCTCGCCGCGGACGGGTTGGTCGCCTACGGTGAGGGTGTGCGAGGAGCCTTCCAGCACGCGGATGGTGCCGCTGCCGTTGTCGCGCGAGTAGGTGACTTCAAACACGGCTCCCGGGGCGAGTCCCGGGGTGAGCATGAGGGCGCCCGGGCGATTCATGGCGGGCAGGTTGGTGACGAGCACGCGGCGGGTGGCCGGGTCAAGCTGGAAATTGCGCCCTGTGGTGTCGCTGTCGGAGAGGGAGGCGAAGGTATAGGGGCCTTGCTCGCGGACGGTGAAGGGGGTGTAGTAGTCGGTGCAGACGGTATCTCCGGCGCGCATGGAAACACTGTCGAGGATGAAGCGTGCATCTTGTCGCAGGACTTCGATTTCGACGTGGATGCCGAATTTGACGCGTGCCACGCTGTTGAGCTGGCGTTGGCGCGTCAGGGTGATGTGGTCTCCCTCCATCTGCAGGTAGCCGATGAGTTTGGTGCCGGTCGAGCGTATTTGCAGGAAGCGCAGAATGAGGTTTTCGGAAAAGCGGCAGCTTTTCAGCTCGACGGCTTGTCCGTTGGAGAGCGGGTGTACCTCTCCTTGCCGCAGTTGTTTGCCGCTGACGGTGATGGGGGTGCTGCCGTCGTTGACGATCAGCAGGAAATTCACGCAACGCAGGGCGCGGAAGCTCACGCCTTCCTCACACCCGGGCAGCAGAACGGTGTCATCCCGGAGTTGGCGGGAGAAGGCAATACATTCGATGGGGCGCGGAGCTTCCTCCTGCGGCGAGCGGATGATGCGCTCCATGATGGCGGCGGCTCCCGGCAGGTTGAGTCCGGCGGTGACTTCTGCAAAGAGATGGGGGTTGGTCAGGTCGCCGCCCACGCGTTGCAGTATGGCAAAGATTTCCAGCGCGAGGGCGATGCGCTCCTCCTCGGTGCGGTGGGCGGCGGCCAGCGTGAGCGTGGCAGAGAGGGCGTAGCGAGCCTCGTAGGCTCGCTGAAAGCGCTCGGCCAGCCAGATGTGCTCCACGTTGGGAAAGTCGTGGCGCAGCAGGTCCATCGTCGTGTCCATCTTGTCGATGTCCATGCCCTTGACCTGTGCCATGATGGAGGCGAAGAGGTCGACGATGGTGCCCGCATGCGCCCGGCGCGATTCATCGCGAGCGGCAAAGCGCTGCGGCACGCTGACAAAGAGGCTGACGAGGGTGCTGCGCCAGTGGAGGATTTGGCGGCGCAGGAGAATTATTCGGCGGAGGAAGAACTCTTGCAGTCGGTTGAGCATGGCTGTTGACCGGAATGGCGGGCGCCCGGGCAGCGCTGTTCCCAGCCCGGGAAGTTCCATTTGTGGGGGAAATCGCGGCACTGCTGCGGCTTGACGGGGTTGATGCGGCAGCGCTTGTCGTCACGCAGCATGATGCAGGCGCCGTCGGGGGCGTCGATGAGGGAGAGCCCGCGTCGATTGCGTTGCAGGCGGCAGTAGCGGTTGATGAAGTCGTCCTCTGCCAAGCCCAGGTGGGCGGCAATGGCGCTGATATCCGCCTCGGTCAGGCAGACATCACCCTCCCAGCGGCAGCAGGTGCCGCAGCAGAGGCAACGGTGGTCGATGGCGGGGGAATCAGGGGACACGGGAGGAGGATTCAGTGTTTGATTTCCCAGGGCTTGCGTTGGGCGTCCGTGATGTGCGGCGGGCGCACATAGATGGGCTCCGGGGCTTTGGCTGCCGCTGCTGCGCGTTCTTCCGCGCTCATGTGCAGCCATTGTGCGACCAGCCCCTCCGCGGTGGGGTGCAGCCCTTCTTGCTGCGGATGCACGCCTGTTTTGGCGGCGACCACGCCCGGTGCCTCAACGGTCGCCAAGGGCTCGGCCCATGCCGTCAGTTGAGCCGTGCTCAGCACCTCGATGCGCCCGTCGGGGTGGCGCAGGGTCCAGCCGCCGCGCCGGGCGTCGGAGATGATGCTGAGCTTGCCCTGCGACAGATGAGCCCAAGAGTCGAGCGCCACAAGCTGCGCGCCGCGCACCAGGGCAATGCCCACCCCCGCCGCCAGCGCTACACGGACACCGCCGTAGCTGCCGGGACCTGCGCCCACGAGGATGGTGTGCAGGGGACGCTCGCTCAGCGTGGCGAGCGCTTGTTGCAGCGCGGGGAAGAGGTAGGCATCGTGGTTGCGCTCGGCGCTCCATTCGGCGCGGGTGCAGACGCCCTCCTCCTCGGTGCAAAGGCAGAGGGAGGCCGGGTTGCAGGAGCATTCAATGGCGAGGATATTCATGGCCGATGCAGTTGGGCGGTGGTCCATTTGCCGCGGGTGATGCTTTTGTCGACCGTCAGCCCGGCGGCTTGGGCGGCGGCGAGGGTTTCGGGCGCCTGCTCGCGCAGAATGCCGGAGATGATGAGTCGCCCGCCTGGTTTGAGCGCGCGCAGCAGGCGGGGAAAGGCGCGTTGCAACACGGTGGAAAACAGGTTGGCCAGCACAATGTCGGCAGGTGCTGCGGGCTCCCATTCAAAGACATCGGCCTGAAAGAGCCGCAGTTCGTCGGCACAGCCGTTGCGGGCGATGTTGCGGCGGGCGACTTCCACCGCCTTGGGATCAAAATCAAAGCCCTCAGCGTGCGCGGCACCCAGTTTCAGCCCCGCCAGCGCCAGCACCCCCGTGCCGCAGCCCACATCGATGAGCGACCAGGGTTTGGGGAGTTGAGCTGCGGCATCGCAAAGCAGCCGCAGGCAGGTGGCGGTGGTGGCGTGGTTGCCGGTGCCGAAGGCCTGCTCCGCCGGCAGGGAGAGGAGAATACGCCCGGGGTACTGCTGCCGCAGGCGCTCCAGCTCCTGCGGGGATTCCGAGGTGGTGAGAACGAGCTTCTGCCGGATGAGCAGCGGCGGGCTTTGCTCGGGCGCGGTGGCGGCCACCCAGTCCGTCTCGGCCAGCGGGGCGGCTTGCCCGCCGTAGAGAGCCTGTAGTACGAGCGCCTCCTCGGCCTGCTCGGTGTAGACATCGAGGGCGATGCGCCCGGCTTTGTAGCCGGCGCTGATGACGGCTCCGGGGAAGCGTTGCAGACGCTCCTGCCACAGCGATTCATGCGCCGCAGCGGCGCTCTTGTGCCAGTGCCACATGGGGGAATATCAGGGATGAAGATTGAATTCGGCAACGGTGGGGGCGCCTGCTTCGACACAGCGTTCGGCCGTGAAGCGGACATAGCGGGCGCGAACCGGCTCGGACAGTTGGATCGTTTGCTCCACGGGGTTGGCGCGCAGGTTGCCGAATTCGCCCTGCGCCACCTCTCGCCACTGCTTGCCGTCGGCGCTGACGGACAGGCGATAGCGGTCGGTCATGCCGGCGGTCTTGCCATCCTGGCGCGGAGTGTAGCTGAAAGCGGAGAAGCGTTCCTCCTGCCCCAGGTCGATGGTGAAACTGTCGGGCGTTTTTCTACCCTCCCACTGGGTTTTGGGTTTGCCGTCCAAGGCGCGCGCGGCCTCGCTCTTCCACTGGGCGCGGCTGAGGGTCGGGCGGGTATCGGCTTCCCAGGCGGGAATCGCGGGCATGCGCAGCAGCGACAGCTCGCTGATGCAGGGGCAGGCATCGGCCGCAGTGATGCGCACGCGCACGCGGTCGGTGGTCACGGGGGATGGCAGGCGGCGCATCACTTGGTTGCCGATGCTCTTGCCCCCGGCGTCGAGGGTTTTCCACGCGCCGTCCTGCCACACGTCGATTTCAAAGCGGCGCACGCGCTGCCCCAGCCGAATCTGCTCGCGCAGGCGCACGATGTCAAAGGTGGCCGGCTTGCGCAGGGTGATTTCCAGCGTCCCGGTCGTGGTGCCGTCGTTGGGGCACCAGTAGCTCTCGATATCGCCGTCCGTCACCTTGTCGGCGCCGAATTGCGGGTCGTTGCCGCGAACCTCGGAGGCTTGGGCGCTCGCTCCGCGCGCCCTGTCTTTGGCCAACAGCTTGCGGCGAGCTTCTCCCAGCTGCATGAGCGCCTTGACATCCGTGGGGTCAAGCTCGCCCTTTTTGTTGGGGGCAATATTGAGGATGAGGTTGGCTCCGCGCCCGACGCTGTCCAGATAGACCTGCATGAGGTGGGCGGGGGATTTGGTCTTGGGCGCTTGCCCCTCGTGCCAGAACCACCCGGCGCGGTTGATGGTGGTATCGCCCTCCAGCGGGTTCCAGACCATCGTGCCGTCCTCGCGTCGATACACGTTGTGACAGGGGTAGGGCACATGCCCCTTTTCGGAGCCTCCCCAGTGGACGTCGCCGTACTGCGAGGCGCCCCAGATGATGGTGCGGGGCTGCAGCTCGCGAATCATGCGGACGACCTCGGGGTATCGGTAGTAGGTGGTGGCGTTGCCGATGTCGCGCTTCTCCTTGGCGCCGCCGTACCAGCCGTCGCCGCCCATGGCGCCGTCAAACCAGATCTCGAAGATGGGACCGTAATTCGTGAGCAGTTCGCGAATTTGCGCCATGTACATCTCCTGATATTCGGGCTTGCCGTAGGAGGCGGCGTTGCGATCCCAGGGGGAGAGGTAGACCCCGAAGAGCATGTCGTTTTTCTTGGCGGCCGTTGCCCATTCGCGCACGAGATCGCCGCGACCCCTTTTGTAGGGCGTGGCGCTGATGTTATGCTTGGTGGTCTTGGTGGGCCAGGCGCACCAGCCGTCGTGGTGTTTGGCGGTGTAGATGAAGCCGGGCATACCCGCTTTCTTGAGGGTTTTGACCACCTTGTCGGCGTTGAAGGCCGTGGGGTTGAAGAGGGTGATATCCTCGTTGCCGTATCCCCATTCGCGCCCGGTGTAGGTGTTGATGCCGAAGTGCATGAAGGCATACCATTCCAAGCGCTGCCAGCGCACTTGGTGTTCGGTGGGCACGGGACCGTAGGGCGCGGGGGCCTCGGCGGCGGGCAGGGGGCAACAGGCAGCGGCGAGAGCCGCACAAAGGCACAAGGCGTGTCTCATCATGTGGGGATTGTACAACAGGCGCTCGGAGGCTGTCAATGCGGAATACCCTGCTCCGGGGGCTATTCCTGCCGCGTCTCGGTGGTGTAGATGGAGATGTCGGCCTTGCCGGTGCCCAGCAGTTGTTGGGCGCGCAGCAGCGCCTTGCGGGTGGAGAGGTTGGGGTTGCGCGGTTCAAAGGAGAAGATGTTGCTTTCGCCGGGGGCACAGCCCTCCTGCAACAGCTCGTATACGCCGCTCTTGCGCAGGATGCGGCAGACCTCGCGCCCGGCACCGCTGATGATGAGGTGCCGCCCTTTCTCGCGGATGGAGCGGATGAGTTCTTCGAGGGCGCAGATGGCGGTGGCATCCAGATTGCGGGCATTGCGCATGCGCAGGATGATGACGGCGAGGCTCGGATCCTCGCTGAGGCGGGCGACTTGCCTGCGGAAGAGGTCGGCGGCTCCGAAGAAGAGGTCGCCCTCGACATGGACGATGGAGATGAGCGGGACGCGCTGAGTCGTGGTGCCGGCGGCGCGCAGGGTGCCCTTGTCGTCAAAGGCGTATTCCACCAGCTCCGGCTTGCCGGCCTTGCGCAGGAAGATGGCGACGGAGAGCAGCACGCCTACAAAGATGGCCATGTGCAGCGGCAGCAGGAGCGCGGCGACAAAGGTGACGACCAGTACCACGGCATCGCCGGGGGTGCTGCGGAAGCAGATGCGCAGCAGCTTGCGGTCGTAGAGCGAGACGGCATTGGCCAGCACCAGCGCGGCTAAGACACTGTGCGGGATGCGAGAGATGAGGGGGAAGCAGGCCAGAATCAGCGTGATGCCCAGGCAGATGATGCCGCAGTACATGCCGGAGAAGCGCGTCGCTGCGCAGCCGGTGTAGTTGAGCATGCTGCGCGTCAGCGAGGCCGAGCAGGGCAGCGAGGTGGTGAAGGAGGAGCCGATGTTGGCCAACCCGACAGCCAGAGTGTCCTGGTTGAGGTTGAGGGGCTCCCCCGTCTTGGCCGAGAGGGTCTTGCTCATGACGGTCTGCTCCAGAGTGGAGAGGAACGCGATGCCGACGATGATGGGGAAGAGCTCGGTGAGGTGCGCGGGAAGCTCCCCGAGAGCCGGAGGTGTGCAGACGAGGTCATTCATGGTAAAATCGCGCAGCATGCGCACCCCGCAGAAGCTGCCGCCCGCCCAGGGGAGACAGAGCAGGGCGTTGAGCACGCTCATGACCACGAGAATGACGGCGAAGGTGGGCAGAAAGCGGAAGTAGCGCTTGAGCGGGATGAAGAGCAGGAAGGAGAGCCCCCCCAGCAGCATCGGCTGCCACTGCACTTCGTTCAGATGGCTCAGGATGGCGGTGCTCATGGAGAAGAAGGAGCTGCCCGCGTTGATGTCGTTGAGCCCCAGTACATAGCGCAGCTGGCTGGCGATGATGAGGGTGGCGGCGCCCGTAATGTAGCCGACCAACACGCTGCGGCTGACAAATTGCAGCATTTCCGTGGCTTTGACAAAGGCTCCCAGCACGCAAAGCAGCCCCGCCATGAAGACGATGAGCGGCACAAAAACCATGGGCTGCGCCTGCACGGCGGGCGAGGCCGCCAGGAAAAAGCTGGCCAGCATAAAGGCGGTGGCGTTGCTGGGGCCGCTGACGGTCATGCTGCAGCGGGTGAAGAAGGGGGCGATGAAGGTGCCCACCGTGGCGGCCATGATGCCGTAGATGCTGTCGAGACCGGCCATGGCAGCAAAGGCCATGCCCTGCGGCAGCCCGACGAGGGCGACATCAAGCGCGGCCTTGAGGTCGTGCCCGGCTTTGCCCGGCGTGTAACCGCGCAGGGAGTGGCGCATGGGCAGGGGGTCGAGCCTCCCCTGAGCGAGGAAGCGGCGCAGCCCGCGGTAGGCGTGGCGAGCCCGAGTGCGGAGAGAACCCATAACGCTCCCAATTTAGCACAGGCATGCCCGCAATGGCAAGCGCGGATTTCGGGGAAGAGCCGCACGTCCGGCGGGCGGACAGGATGTTACGTTGCGTTCCCTTTTGAGCCGCTGCGAGCAATAGGGGCTTGCTTCGGCCGCGAATCGGTGCTAGGCTGAGGGCGTTCATCGGATCGTATCATGAGTGAGAGTGTCATACGGGTGTCGCAGTTGCGACGCAGCTACGGAACGCTGTGCGCGTTGGACGATGTGTCGTTTGAGGTCGCAGCGGGACAGTCGGTCGGGCTGATCGGTGCTAACGGCGCCGGCAAGTCTACCTTGATGCGCTTGCTGACGATGGTCGATGCACCCGATTCGGGGAGTGTGGAGCTTTTCGGGGTGGATGTGCTGCGCCACCCCGAGCGGGTGCGGGCGAGGGTCGGCTGGATGCCCGATGCCTGCGCGCTGCCGCCGCGCACCTCGGTGCGCGAGTACATTGACTTCTTTGCTCGAGCTGCCGGGCTGACGGGCGCGCGTCGCCTCGCCGAGACGGAGCGTGTTCTGGCGTTCTGCGGGATGGAGGAGCTGGCGCTGCGGCGTGTCAACAAGCTCTCCAAGGGGCAGGCGCAGCGTCTGAGCTTGGCGCGCATGCTGGTGGGCGATCCGCAGCTGCTGGTGCTGGATGAGCCGGCGGCGGGGCTGGACCCCGTCGCGCGGGTGGAACTGCGCCATTATGTGAATACCCTGCGCGAGCAGGGTAAGACCCTGCTCATCAGCTCGCACATTCTCACGGAGCTGGCGGAGATGTGCGACCATCTGCTGCTGCTGGAGTCCGGTAAACTGGTGTACCACGGTCGCGCGGAGGATTTGATGCAGCATCAGGGCGGCACGCCGGTGCGGCTTCGCACGGCGGGCGATGCGGCGTTACTGCTGCTGCACCTGGAGCAGCAGGAGAGCTGGGCGCAGCTGCGGCGCTCGGGCAACACGGTGCAGGGGATCTTTGCCGGGGAGGGAGACGAGGCTCTCGCAGCTGAGTTGCATCGCCTGGCCACGCTCTTTCCCCTCTGCGGCTTCGCGGAGGAGAAGCCCGTGCTGGAGCAAGGGTTTATCAAGCTGATGTCGAACAAGTCATGAAGAGGTACCTTTCCGATTATTTGCCTGTCGGCATGGTGGATTCGCTGCGCCGCTGTCTGCATGCGCCCGCCTACGTCGTGCTGCTGTGTCTTCTGCTGTTGATGGTGCTCGGTCTCGACGAGAGCGAGGATACGTTCGGCGTGTGCCCGGCGATGTGCGGTTTCTTCCTGATTTATATCATCCCGATTGTGGCAGCGGGGTGGGGTTGCGGGGAGGCACGCGAGGCGGCCTCGATGGCGCGTCTGGCTCCCCTGTCCTCATGGCGTTTGGTGCTCGGGACATGGTTGTCCGGCACCCTGCAATGCCTGCTTCTCGCTCTGCTGCTGGGTGCGGTGTATGCGGTGAAGCAGGTGGATGCGCCATCGCTGTGGTGCGCGCTGGGGCTGACGCTGTTGCTGTCCTTTGTCGCCGTGCCGCTGTGGATGGCGAGCCTGAGCCTGGGCGGTGCCGTGCGTTGGGCGGCATGCGTGCTCGGGGCATCGTGGCTGTTTGAGACGATGACTTTTATCGGGGGAGTGAGTAGGCGGCTCGACGAGTTCCCGCACGCAGGGACGGTGCTGCTCGACCCTGCCTTCATCGGTGCAGTGTTGCTGTTGATTGTGCTGCTGTTGAATGTGGCGCGCCGCGCCTACGCGCTGCCCACGGAAAATCTCTGGCTCTTGCCCCGGGTGTTGACTCCGCTGTTGGTGCTGACCCCGTCCGTCGGCGGTGACGAATTCAGACTTCTTTTTTTGTCATGTGGTGCCTGCTGGTACTGCCTCCCCCTGCTCAATGTGCTGCTGCCGTACAGTCGGCGGGTTCCGGTGCGCGCGGTGCTGCCCCGGGTTCCGACGAGCTGGCAGCGCCCCGGTGTGCTGCCGGATTTGGGGGTGATGCTGCTGACGGGGGCGGCGCTGCTTTGGATGCAGCCGGAGCTGCGTACCGAGTTCACGGGCTGGCTCGCCTGTGATCTCCTGCTCGGGCTGGCGCTGATGCTGACCTGCTGCCGCAGCGAGAGCACGAGTAAGTGGCTGGTCTTTTTGGGCGCGCTGTTGCTGTTGGCTCCGCTGCTGCGTTGGGTGGTGGAGAATACGCCGCTGCTCGGCGTGCCGGAGCCGTATCGGATGTGGCTGTTGCCGGCGGCGGCTTCGCTGCTGTTGCTGTGGATTGTGGCGGTGGCGTGTTGGAAGAAGTGTTGAGATGCGGACGCTGTGTTATGTCTTGAGCTGGTGTTGCTTGCTGCTGCTGGTCGGCTGCGGGCGCGAGTCGCTGCCGCGCATCAGCTCGGCGGAGCAGCTGCGGGGGCACTATGTTTCCACGCAGACGGGCTCGGTGTTCGATCAGTTGCTCGCGCAATATGTGCCGGGGGCAAAGCCCTACTACGACACCAACATGCCCAACGCCGTGCAGTCGCTCAAGATGGGCAAGTGCGATGCCATCCTCTGTGATGAGCCCGTGGCGCGCGAGCTCATCCGCACCAGTGGCGGCATCCGTATCCTGAGCAAGGTGGCTCCCGACCGCTATGCCTACGTCTTTTCCAAGGAGAACGCCGCCCTTTGCGAGGAGTTTTCCGGCGCCATCCGTGCCCTGAAGGCCGATGGCACCCTGGCCGCCATCGAAGCGCGTTGGTTCGGCGCGGATGAGTCCGCCAAGCAGCCGCCCGCCGAGCTGCCGACGGGGGAGGGGCGTGGTCTGATTATCGCCGCCGATGACCCCGCCTTTCGCCCCTTCAGCCTCATGAAGGAGGGGCGGCATGCGGGCTACGATGTGGATGTCATCGCCGAGTGCTGCCGCCGCCTGGGCTACGGGCTGCGCTTCGATGCCATGGAGTTTGCCTCCGTCCTGCCGGCGGTGGTGACGGACAAGGCGCAGCTGGGCTTTTCCGGCATCAGCGTGACGGAGGAGCGGCGCCGGAGCGTGCTCTTCTCCGAGACGGTGTACGAGGGGGGAACCGTGTTGCTGGTGCGCGATGCCGCCGCAGAGCCCGCCCGCCCCGGTTTGCTTGCCGGGCTGGTCGCGAGCTTCCGCAGCACTTTTGTCGAGGAGCAGCGCTGGCGGATGATTCTCCGAGGACTGGGGGTGACGCTGCTCATCGCGCTCTGCTCCGTCCTCAGCGGCACCCTGCTGGCCATGCTGGTCTGTGCCCTGCGCCGCTCGCGCCTGCGCGCGCTGAGCCTGCCTGCGCAGCTCTACATTGCCATGATGCGCGGCACGCCCATCGTCGTGGTGTTGATGATTTTGTACTACATCGTCTTTCAGGGGCTGAGCGTTGACCCCGTGCCCATTGCTATCTTGGGCTTTGCGCTCAACTTCGCCGCCTACTCGGCCGAGACCTTCCGCTCCGGCGTGGCTGCCATCGACCCGGGGCAGGTGGAGGCGGCGCAGGCGATGGGCTTCAGCCGCCTGCAAATCTTCTTCTGTATCATTTTGCCGCAGGCGACGCGCCATGCACTGCCCGTGTACAAGGGCGATGTGATTTCCACCCTGAAGTCCACCTCCGTGGTGGGCTACATCGCGATTCAGGACCTCACCAAGATGAGCGACCTCATCCGCAGCCGCACTTACGAGGCCTTTTTCCCGCTGCTGACGACGGCGCTGATTTATCTGGCGCTCGCCAACCTCATGGCCGCCCTCATCGGGCTCATGGAGCGGCGCATCGACCCGCAGCGTCGCCGCGTCAGCCTCGATTTTCTCCGCAATAGCGATACACGCTCATGATTACGGTTCGTCATCTCTGCAAACGCTTCGGCGAGCTCTGCGTGTTGCGTGATGTCAACGCCGAGATTCGCCGCGGCGAGGTTATTTCCGTCATCGGCCCGAGCGGCACGGGTAAATCGACCTTCCTGCGCTGTCTCAACCGCTTGGAGGAGCCCGACGGCGGGGAAATCCTCATCGGCGGGCAGAATATTCTGGCACCCGGGGCGGATGTGCAGGCGTTGCGCCGCCGCATGGGCATGGTGTTCCAGAGTTTTAACCTCTTCTCGCACCTGACCGTCATCGAAAACATCATGCTGGGGCCCACCAAGCTGCTGCGCGAGACGCGCGCGGAGGCCGGGCGCCGCGCGATGGAGCTGCTGGCGATGGTGGGGTTGCGCGACAAGGCGCTCGCCTATCCCGAGCAGCTCAGCGGCGGGCAGAAGCAGCGCGTGGCGATTGCGCGCACACTGGCCATGCGCCCGGAGATTGTGCTCTTCGACGAACCCACGAGCGCGCTGGATCCCACCATGGTGAGCGAGGTGTTGGCGGTCATTCGCCGCTTGGCGGAGCAGGGGCTCACCATGATGGTGGTGACGCACGAGATGAAGTTTGCCCGCGATGTCTCCTCGCGCGTGTTCTACATGGACGAGGGGCTGATTTACGAGGAGGGGGCGCCCAGCCGCATTTTCGGTGCGCCGCAGCGCGAGAAAACGCGCGCGTTCATCCGCCGTGTCAGCACCTTCCGCTTCCATCTCACGCCCGCCGTGCAGGATATTCAGAGCCTTAACGCGCAGCTGACGGCCTTTGCGGAGGCGCACCTCATTCCGCCGCACCGCCTGCACAACATGGCGCTGCTGATGGACGAGATGTACAGCAACCTGCTGCCGCCGACCGAGGCGGGCATCGACATCACCGTGAACTGCGCGGAGGCCACGGGGGAGGTGGAGCTGGTCTTTGCCTACGGTTCCCCCATCGCCGACCCCACGGCGCGGCACGATGACACGGGCGAGATGTTCCGCGTGCTGACCCGCCGCCTCTGCGATGCTTGCCGCGTGGAGGGTAACACGATTCGTCTGAGCCTGCGTTAAGGCTGCGGGGCAGGGGGCTGCGGGGCAGGGGGCTGCGGCAGCCCTTCGAATGCTTGCGGGAAGAAAGCGCGGGCGCCCGCTTCGGCGGCGGCAATGCCGGCCTCGGTGGGTTTGATGCCGGGCTCGCCGTCGAAATTGACGGCGCGGCGGAAGATTTTGGAATCCGTGCCGAAGACCATGTAGCGATGCACGAGGTAGGGGTTCTCCCCGACAGTAACCTTGGCCTCCAGCACGGTGAAGGCGGCGCGGTAGTCCGAGTGTTGCAGGCATTCAACCATGGGCGGGGTGTTGTAGCCGCCGGGGTAGCAGTAGGTGCTGCAGTTGCCGAACAAGTCCCTGAGCTTGGTGCCGGAGTCGAGCAGCTCGGTCTGCATTTGCGCTGCGTAGGCGGGCGTGTCCTGCCCGAGGCGCTTCCAGCTCTTGGGGTAGAGGTGGTTGCTGGAGTGGCTGCCGATGGTGGCGCCCGCCGCCGCCATCTCGCGGATTTGTTCGCGGGTCATCGAATCGCCCTGCACCTGAATATAGCGCGTGTAGAGGAAGAGGGTGAAGGGGTAGCCGTAGGCGCGCAGCACGGGGAAGGCATCGGTGTAGACGCTCTTCCAGCCGTCGTCGATGGTGATGAGCACGCAGCGCTCGGGCAGTTGCCGCTCGCCGCACAGCCATTCGAGAAAATCCTCCATCGTGATGGGGCTGAGCCCCGCCTCGCGGATGTACTGCATCTGCGTGCAGAACTCGGCGGTGCGCATGCGCATCTCGGTGGCTTTTTTGGTGTTGCTGAAGTTGTGGTAGCCCAGCACCGCCACGCGCGTCTGCTCGCGGGGCACGAGGGGGGCATCGAAGTGAGCCGTCACCCAGTCGCCGTTGGGCTGCCGCTTGGTGAGGGCTCTGCCCGCGGTGGGCAGCGCTTCCGCCGTGGCGGCGGCGGGGGACTCCGGCGCGGGGGTCTCGTCGATTTCCTCGGCGCTGTCGTCATCCGGCAGCGCCGGCAGGGATGCGGGGGCGGCGGGCTCGCTCATTTGCCTGAGAATATCGGCGAGCCGGGCCTCGCTGCCGAAGTTGAGGGCGCGGGCGAGGCTCAGGTCATCCCGCACCATGTTGCGGTGCAGGCGGTAGGGGTCGGCCTGCCGCAGCACCTTGCCGGAGGTGCAGGTGAAGGCGGCGCGGTAGCCGTAGCGGCGCAGGGCGGCGGGCATGTCGTTGTCGCAGTAGCCGTGCGGGTAGGAGAAGGCGACACATTGACCGAAGGCGCGGCGCAGCTGCTCGGCGGGGGCGGCCATCTCGGCTATCTGCATGACCTCCTGCTCCCCGGACAGCGCGGCAAATTGCCACGCGTAGTCCGCGGGGCGCGTGGCGGAGTGCGCGCCGATGGAGGCACCGCAGGCCTGCATCTCGCGCAGGCGCTCGACGGGCAGCGGGCTGTCTGCGCGGAAGTTGCTGTCGTCGACAAAGATGAGGAAAGGGATGCCCAGCTCGCGAAGAATGGGAAGAGCAATGTCGTAGGCGGCGGCATCGGCCTCATCGAGGGTGACGAGCACGGCATGTTGCGGCAGCTCGGCCTTGCCCTCCAGCCAGTCGAAGAAGCGCTGCGGCGAGACGGGGGGGACACCGCAGCGCCGCAGGTACTGCATGTGGCGGCGGAACGCCGCAGCATCGGGCTGCCCCTCGCGTCCCAGGTGCCCATAGCCGAGCACGCTCACGACGCTTTTGGACGGCGGCGGTGGGGGGGACGCGGCAGGCTCTGCCGCAGCGAGTGGCAGGCAGAGGCAACAGAGCAACAGCAGCAGGCGGTGAATCATGCGCGGCACCATAGGCATAAATGCCGCTTTTTGCAAGTCTAAACGGCAATTATTTTGCCTGCCGTTTTATCGCCCGGGCACGAGCTCGTAGGTGTAGCCCTTGAGGTATTCGGTCTCGGGAATGTTGAGCAGGACGGGGTGGTCTGGGCTCTGCCCGTGGCGGCGCAGCAGGCGCAGGGTGCAGTGCCCATCTACGGCGGCGTTGGCGATGGTTTCGCGGAAAAGCGCATCGCTCGCGTGGTGCGAACAGCAGAAGGTGGAGAGGATGCCGCCCACGGGGAGCATTTGTAGGGCGCGCAGGTGAATCTCCTTGTAGCCGCGCAGGGCTCCGGCCAGGCTCTTCTTGTTGCGGGTGAAGCTGGGCGGGTCGAGGATGATGAGATCCCACTTGGGGTCGGCACCGTTGCGCACGGCGTCGGATTCGCGCTTAAGGAAGTCAAAGGCGTTCTCGGCGATGGCCTCGATGCTCACGCCGTTGAGCTCGGCATTGCGGCGCACAGCGGCGATGGCCTCTTCGGAGATGTCGACGGAGGTGACATGCGCCGCTCCCGCGAGCGCGCAGGCCAGCCCGAAGCCGCCCTGGTTGCTGAAGCAGTCGAGCACGCGGCGCCCGGCGGCCAGCTTGGCCACGTCGGCGTAGTTCTGCATCTGGTCGAGGTAGAGCCCCGTTTTCTGCCCCGTGGCGAGGTCGACGCAGAAGCGGATGCCGCGCGCGGTGCCGACAAAGGGGGCGGGTTCCTCGCCGACGGCCACATAGGTGGCGGGTTCGATGCCCTCGGCGGCGAGCATGGGCGAATCGTTGCGCACGATGATGCTGCGGGGACGGAAGAGGTCGCAGAGGATGTCGCGGATGAGCCCGAGGCGCAGGTACATGGCCATGGTCAGGGTCTGCACGACGAGGACATCGGCGTATTGGTCGACGATGAGTCCGGGCAGGCCGTCGCTCTCGCTCCAGACGACGCGGCGCATCGCCTCCCCCGGCAGCAGGCGCTCGCGCAGGGTGATGGCCTGAGCGATGCGGCGGGCAAAGAAATCGCGGTCGAGATCCTGCTTGCGGCGGGAGAAGCGGCGCGCGATGATCTGCGACTGCGGGTTGTACATGGCCGAGCCCAGGTAGTGGTCGCGCTGATCCTTGAGGAGCACAACATCGCCCGGTTTCGGATTGCCGAAGACAGTGCGCACCTCGGTGCCGTATACCCAGTCGTGACCGTGGAAGATGCGCGCCTTGGGCGCGATAACGAGTCCTGCCATAGCGCCGTGCATTCTACCGAAGCGGCGGGGCGATGTCAAGCCCGCCGCGCCGCGGCTTTTTCACCGGGGGAGGCTTTCTTTTTGCTTGCGCCGAGCCTGCTTCGGGGGTAGGATGGGGAGCATACCGCCATGTCCGATTCGTCCTTGTCCTACCACGTGTTTCCCGATTGCCTTTGGCTGCGTTGCGACAGCCGGGGGAGCTTTGTCAACAGCCCCGCCCTCAAGGCGATTGCCGAGCGTTACCTCGGCGAGGGAGGGAAGACGATTGTGGTGGATTTGGAGCTGTGCCCGGGGGTGGATTCCACCTTCATGGGGACGCTGGCAGGGCTGGCGCGCCGCTGTCTGGCGCAGGGCGGTTGCTTGCAGGTAGCCTCGCCCACGCAGCGCACGCGCGAAGCGATGGAGAGCCTGGGGCTGGACATGCTGATGGATATTGACCCGAGCGATGCCTTCTGGGCGGAGGATGCGGCGAAACGCCGTGCGGCGCTTTCGGCGGAGGCCGGGGAGAGCGGCACCTCGGCGTTGACGGAGTTGGAGCGCACGCGGCATGTGCTGGAGGCGCACAACACGCTGCGCTCGATGAATCACAAGAACGACGAGACCTTCGGCTACGTTTGCGAGACGCTGGAGGAGGATTTGCTGCGCCAGAGCGAGGAGAACGATTCGCTGTGAGCGGCGGCGGTCATCCCTTGGCATCGTGGGCGGAGGCGCAGGCGTACTATGTTGCCCTGAGGGCGCGTGCGCAACGCAGTTTCGCCGCCGGGGAGGGGGGCTGCTCCCTGCCGCCGGATGTGCTGCGCGAGGCGTGGCTGGCGGGGCGTTTGGGCAGCGAGGGGCAGACGCTGCACCACGGGGCGGTGCAGGTGCCGGATTTCGGCCTGCCGGGGGCTCCGGGGGAGCCCGATGTGGTGCATGCGGAGTTGCTCGTGGGCGGGCGGCGTGTGGTGGGGTCGGTGGTGTTTCACGCGGAGGCGGAGGACTGGGAGCGCTGTGGTTGCGGTACCGATGCGCGTTTTGATGATGTGGTGCTGCATGTGGTGGCGCAAGAGCCGCCACCGGGCTGGTTCACGCGCACCTCGGCGGAGCGCGAGGTGCCGGTGATGCCGCTGCAGGCGGAATTGTTGCAGGCGGCGTGTGCGCTGCCGCGCCGGCGGGAGTCGGGAGCTGCTCGGGGAGCGACGGGGGCGCTGGCCGAGCTGCCCCGGGAGACGCTGGAGACCTTGTTGCAGGCGGCTGCGGCGCACCGCGCGGCGCTCAAGCGCGAGCGTTTTCGCAGCCGTGTATCGGTGGTGGGCGTGGAGCAGGCTTGGTACGAAGCTTGGGCGCAGACGCTGGGTTACGGGGCGAATGCGGCGACCATGCAGATGCTGGCGCGCCGCGTGCCGCTCGCGGATTTGCGCGGGGCGGGGGCGGATGCGGCGGTGGCGCGCCTGTTGGGGGCGGCCGGTTTTTTGGTGCCGGTGTTGCCGCAGCGTGCCACGGAGGAGGAGCGCGCCTACCATCGCCGGGTGTGGGACGGCTGGTGGCGCTGCCGCGAGTGCTATGCGACCCGCCCCCTGCCGTGGCGCCTGGGGGCGGTGCGCCCGATGAGCCACCCGCACCGCCGCGTGGCGGCGCTGGCCTGTTCTGCGGTGCTGCCCGGGCTGTGGGAGCAGCTGGCCGATGCGGCGCAGTGGGAGTTCGCGGAGCATCGCCTCGCGGCGCTCCGGGATGATTTTTGGGATGTTCACTGCTCCTTGTCGGCGCCGGCGCTGCATCGCCGCTGCCGCTTGGTCGGCGCCGCAACCTTGCAGGCTTTCCGCGTGAATCACCTGCTGCTGTATCACGAGGGCGTCGATACATGGGGGCAGTTTTTGGCGCAACGGGCGGATTCTGTGCCGGGGCTGTTGCGGCGCACGGCCTGCGCGTGGTTGGGCGAGGCGCGTGTACGCGCGGGCGGTGACTGTGCGGAGTTGTTGCGCCGCTGCTATGCACAGCAGGGGTTTTTGCAGCTGTGCACGGATTTTGAAGAGCTCCCGCCCGACAGTCTCTGAGCGAACCATGAGCGCTTTTTCCCTCATGAATACGAGTAAACAAAAATTGTTTAACCGCGTGCTCGGCGTGCTGCGCTTTGCATGCCGAAGCAGCTGGCTGTTGCCGCTGGGCTTCCTCTTGCTCTGTGCTTTTTGTGCCTGTTGGCCGCTGACGTTTCCGTGGCGGCTGCGTTCTGCCTGTTGGGCGCAGGTGGCGGATACGGCGTGGGTTGTTTCGTTTTGCCTGGGTATGCTGTATGCCTTGTTGCTGGCACTGTGGCTGGTGCTGATGACGCTGTGGGCCTTTTGGCAGCATCGCCCCATGCACACGCTGCGGCGCTGGTGCTGTACTCTGCTCATGGGCGGGATGGGCTGTTGCACCCTGATGTTTTCGTACCTTGCCATGGTGTTTTTGGATGCCGACCACAGCGCGGATGCGTTCCGCCTGCCTCAGGATGTGGCCTTGGAGGTGCCGCAGGATATCACGCTGTTTAGCAATTTGCAGATCCCTGCCGAGGTGCGTCAAATGGTTGAGGAGGCCGAGCGCGCTCGGCAGCGACCGGAGGCGGAGACCGTGGATGTGGCGGGCAGCGCCGAGGATGAGTGCGGCGAGATGCCGCATTTCAATCGCTTGGCGCAGGAGCACCCGGAGCTGTTACGCAAGTTGCTGGAGCGTTCGGTGCTGCTTGGGGACAGTCGCTATGCGGATGCCCGAAGCCGTGGCGATGAGGGCGAGTACCGTTGGTGGCAGTGCCACCTGTGGTTGTCGCAGCGGGGAGGGGCGGAGCTCGAGCCTGCTGCGGAGCGGAACGAGCTGTGGGCTCGGCAAGTGGGCCGCAGGAGCTACCGCGAGGGTGCCCATGGCTGGTGCATTGTCGGTATTTGCCATGATTGCTGGAAGAACCGGTTGGTGGAATGCCCGCCTTTGGTCGCAGCGGCCATGAGGCGTTTGGATGCGGCGCTTGCCCCCTTGGCAGAGGCACCGACACAGGAGACGCTCGACCGCCTGCTGCCCCTGCCCGAATTGCCTTACCTGCGTTTTCGTGAGACCGTTCAGGCCGGTATCTACGAGCTCGTGCTGCTCGTGCCCCGAGGGGACGGCGTGGACTATACGGTGGAGGCTTGCGAGTATCACACGGGCGCCCCGCTGAGGCTCAGCCGCTCCTTGGGCGCCTCCGGATCTGAGCCTCGGCGTCAGGGCTCGGAGGTCGATTACTACCGCACCGAGCTGACGGTGTACACGGGCAATTGGGGGCAGTTCTACGGCAGTACCTGGTGCATCAAGGCCGATGGCAGACCTGTCCGCAAGCAGCATGTCCTGATGCAGGGCTGGACGCGCTGAGGGGCATGCCTCGGTTCAGGAGCGCAGGATGTCGACGGGGGTGCCGATGGGGACGAGGCGGTAGAGGGTGCGGCAGGCCGCGCCCGGCAGGCGCACGCAGCCGTGGGAGACGGGGCGGTTGTACACATCGCCGATGTGCATGCCGATGCCGTCGTAGGTGAGCCGCATGAAGTAGGGCATGGGCACATGGTAAAGGTTGGAGCGGTGGCGTACCTGCTTTTCGAGGATGTGGTAGCGTCCC
This sequence comes from uncultured bacterium, assembly GCA_945831585.1. GTDB lineage: Bacteria > Verrucomicrobiota > Verrucomicrobiia > Verrucomicrobiales > Akkermansiaceae > Akkermansia. Next base: position 33,094 of record CAMACY010000011.1, read on the forward strand.
GTGGGGGTGCTGTTGTTGCGGCCGGTGCAGACGGGGAAGCCCATGACGGCACGCCCGTCTACCAGCAGTTCGCCGCGCTGTTCGTTCAGGTAGATGCGCACGAGTTTGGCTCCTTGCAGGGCGTTCAGGTCGCCCTGCTGCCAGGTGGGAGGCAGCGCCCGGGCGGCGGGGCGGGGGGCTTCTGTGGTGCGGGTGGCGGCGCGGGGGCGCTGCGAGTGGCCGGGGGCATCCGCTCGCGGGATGATGCGCCCGTGGCGCATGAGGGTGGCGCGTTCGGTGGGGGTATCGCAGCTGTTGAGGGCGCCGAGAGGCAGCGCCCACAGAAGCAGCAGCATGGGCTGTCGCATTGCGGCCATGAGGATATGGCAACCATGCGGGGGGCCGGCTTCAAAAACAGGAGGGGAGGGGCTGTTGACCCCTCCCCGAGCCCTTAACAGTGGGTTTTCCGTGTGCAGCGGCTTAGGCGCCGACAATTTGCCGGCAGGCCTTGACGGTGTTGGCCATGAGCATGGCGATGGTCATGGGCCCCACGCCGCCGGGCACGGGGGTGATAGCCGAGCAGAGCCCCTGCACGGCGTCGAAGTCGACATCGCCGACGATGCGGTAGCCGCGCGGGCGGCTGCTGTCGGGGATGCGGTTAATGCCCACATCGATGACCACGGCGCCGGGCTTGATGCAGTCAGCTCCGAGCATGCAGGGACGACCGACGGCGGCGACGAGGATGTCGGCGCTGCGGCAGACCTCAGCCAGATTCTTGGTGCGCGAGTGGGCGATGGTGACGGTGGCGTTGGCGGCCTTGCTGACCAGCAGATTGGCCATCGGCTTGCCGACAATCATGCTGCGACCGACCACGACGGCGTGCTTGCCCGCGGTTTCCACCCCGGCGGCGCGCAGCAGCTCCATGCAGCCCAGGGGGGTGCAGGGCACAAAGCCGGTGGGGTCTTCCAGCACGAGCTTGGCGACATTGGCGGGGTGGAAGCCGTCGACATCCTTGCGGGGATCGATGTTGAGGATGACGGCGGCTTCGTCAATATGCGGCGGCGGCGGGCTTTGCACCAGAATCCCGTGGATGCGCTCGTCGGCGTTGAGCTGGTGAATGAGCTCCACGAGCTTCTCCTGCGTGGTGTCGGCGGGCAGGCGCCACTCTTGGGAGTAGAGCCCCAGCTCGGCGCAGGCCTTGACTTTGGCGCCGACGTAGACTTGCGAGGCGGGGTCATCCCCCACGAGGACGACGGCGAGACCGGGGGTATGCCCCAGTTGCTTCAGTCGGGCGATTTCCTGCACTAAGTCCTCGCGGACTCGGGCAGCTACTTCTTTTCCGTTGATGAGTTTCGGAGCCATGGGCAAGGGGTGTTGTCAGGATGAAAAGGGTTCAAAGTCCGGGCGACCGTGCGCTAAGGCGGCTTCCAGTTGCTGCGCATAGGCGCGCAGCTGCTCATCGCTCAGGTTGGGCGGGACATGGATGGGCTCGCCCCAGCGGAGACAAACGCGCGAGAAAGGTTTGGGGATGATGTAGCCGTCCCAGGCTTTGCGGATGCGCCAGCAGTGCGGGATATCGAAGCAGAGGGGGATGATGGGCAGGCCGCTGAGGGAGGCAATTTTGATGACGCCGTTGTGGCAGCGGTAGATGGGGCCGCGGGGACCGTCGGGCGTGATGCACATGCTGCATCCCTTGTCAATTTCGCGCTTCATATCCATGAAGCCGGCAATGCCGCGCCGGTGCGAGGAGCCGCGGACGGTGCGCATGCCGTAGTCCTCGGCCACGACGGAGAGCGCCGCGCCGTCCTTGCTGGCGCTGGTCAGCATGCTCATGGTGACGCTGCCGCGCAGGATGTAGCGGTAGAAGTAGCAGGGGGTGAAGGTGTTGTTGTGCCACAGAGCCACGATGACGGGGTAGCTGCCCGGGGGGCGTTTATCGGGGCTCTGCAAGATGATTTTTTTGCGCAGCGTGAGGCAGACCAGCGTGATGAGGAGCCAAGCGAGGTGCCCCACCGGACGGGTCCACCATTTGGAACGCAGTTCTGTTGCTCGATCGGCCATGAGGGGCTTAATCCAAGGGGTGTTTGAACGGATCTTCCTGCGGTGCGAACGGATCCGTCTGTTTGGGGTCGGAAAGCGGAGCTGGCTTGTCGATTTGCTGCAGGAGTTCCTTTTGCCGTCGGAGACTATCGGAAATTTGGCTGAAGTCCACATCCTCCAGCGACAGTCTTTCGGCACGCTCGCTCCGTGCCGCTTGGGCTGCGGACTCGAGCTCCGCCGAATTATCCTGCGGTAGACGGGTGGTGCCGGAAATCTTTGTGCAGAACCAAGCCAGACCGGCATCCTCGCGGAAGATGGGGTCGGATTTGCCGTCGGCATATTCGGCATGGGTCAGAATCGTCGGCATGCCATAGTCGAGCTGGCCGCTCAGTTCGTTGCGTTCATTCAGCTCCATCCGCCCGCGCAGGGCAATGAGGTCGCGCTCAACAAGGGCATTGTCCGGGATTTCCAAGGTGAGGTGCTCGTCGCTGTGTTGCAGCCTCACCCAACCTCGCGTGATATGAGCCGGCTGGTATTTGCTGCGTTTGGAGGAGCTGATGTGCTCGAGAATACGCCCTTGGGCGGGAAAGCCGGTCAGGCAAATGTCTTTGAGCTGGAAGTCGCCGCTGAATTCCGGTTCGTTCCGGTCGAGCGGAAGGAGGATGCGCGCTTGCGAGTGCGTGTTGTTGACAGCCTGGGCAACGGTCTTCGCAGAGAAGATGCCTTCCAGTCGGCCATTGGTAAAACTCGAGAAGGGAATGTTATCCGAGTCGAACTCGAAGGGGCCTGCCAGCGCAGCGTTTGCATCCAAATGACCTCGGATGAGCATGCTGTCGCGCTCCTGTTCGGGGCGGTTGGTGTCGGTGGTGGTGCTGCCTTTTATGTAGAAGTTGCTGATGACCTGCCCGCTCAGCAGCAGCTTCGCTTCAGCGATGTACAGGGGGAGCATGCCACGTAGATGCAGGGTGCCCCCCTGAAGAATGACGGAGGCGTTGTCGGTTTGGCCCGGGTGGGGGTAGTACAGGTAGAGCGGGGCATTGTTGATGTGCAGAGGCGCATTTTCGGGAGAGCCAACGCTGAGATTGAGGTCATCGCACTTCATGCGCCGGAAAAGCCAGAGCATTTTGTCAGCCGACCGGGGTAGGCTCAGGTGACGGGCGTCGGGGTTGAGATAAATCTTGGCGCGGGCGATGCTGAGCTCGTTTCCTCGCAGAATTTGGGAGAAAAAGGAAAGGGTATCTAACTCTGCGGAGATATCAGTCAGCTCGATGCGCCGGATAAGAGCATCCTTCGGAAAGTCGGCCTCGAGGGTATTGAGCTTCAGGGAAGTGCCACTGATCCCCTCCCCGGTGATGCTGATGTTTTCGGCTCCCCAATATTGCTGCATCTCACTGACCCGGCTCTGGATGTATTGTTCGCCGGTCATCGTGGACATGCGATAGAAGAGAATACCCAGAAGTACCAAGACAACGAGGGTAAGTCCCATGAGGATTTTTAGAAACATCATCCGCCCGCTGCGGCGCTTTTCTTTTTCGGTGATGAGAACGCGTCGTTTTTTCGTGACGCGATAGACTTTGGTTCCGTCCGGTCGCACCACCAGTTCGCGGGATTTTTCGTGCGCCGGTTTTTCGTCGTTGAGGCGATTAAGAATGCCGCGCACCTGCGAGGTCTGATGATCCTCCGTTTCCGGAAGTTGATGATGATGAGTCATCCGTTTTTCTGCGGTTAGAGTGAGCTGATTTCGTTCGTGGGACGCTGACCCGTACGGGGATCCTTGCCGGTCGGATCCACCAGATCGACTTTGATGAAGACCAAGAACGCTTTGCGCGCGTTTTGCGTCCCCTCCGAGCGGAAGAGTCTCCCGACCAGAGGCAAGTCGCCCAAGACGGGCAATTTGTCCTCAAAGCGAACATTTTGGGCTTCCTGCAGACCGCCCAGAACAAGAACAGAGCCGGGAGCAACCGATACCTTTGTGTTCTCCATGCGGCGCTTGAAGAGGGGCTTGAGAATCCTGTTCTCGCTCAGCTGAACGACCTGAAAGCCGAGCTTGCCGGATGGGGTTGTGATGGCTGTTGTGATGGGGCTCCCCCAGTTGATAAAGCCTTCAAACTCGTTGATAGTGAAGGTGAGGGCGACGGTGACGACATTGCCGTCCGGCGATGCCTGAGCGCTGTGTACTTGAACGATGGTGCCGATGCCGCCCACCACATCCTCTTCTGTCATGCCGAAGCGGGTGAATTCCTCGGGGTGAGCCGGGGCAACCACGCAGCCATCGACACCGGTGTTTTGCGGCACCTGCGGCTCCGAATAGCTCTCCGGGTAGAACAGCTCGCGCACATTGGCAAAGCTGACTTGTTGCTCGGCTCCGGGGGTGAAGACGAAGCGGGGGCTGAAGAGAACATCCGTGGCTTTCTTTTGGGAGAGACCGCGCATAATCATGGTGACGTCGCCCGCATTCCAGATGCCGCGCATGCTGAAGATGCCCGGTGCCTTGGCGGAGCTCATGGAGTTTTGGGCATAGGCCATGGCGCTGCCGCTTTCAATCAGCCGCTCAAGGCTCCCGGCCGTGATGGCATTGGATCGGAGACCCTCCGTCATGGAGGCTGAGCCGGTTTCGGCGTAGCGGGTCGATGAATCGCCCTGGGCAATGACCCAGCCGGCTTCGGCTGCGGTTTTGACAACGCCGCCTCCGCCGTAGAGGAAATCGGGACCGAGGTTGAGATTGACCAGCCACTCAAAGCCTAATTCTTCGAGGTCTTTTTCCCCGACCTCCATAGCAATAATGTTGAGCACCACACTCTGGTTCCGGTCTTCCAACGGAATTTGGGTGAGTTCGGCGATTTCCTCCTGGTTGTAGGGGGTGTTGCGTACGGTAAGTGTGCGCGAGCCGGTATCGTAGCGCGCCGTGGCACCTTCGGGGAAGGAGATGCCCATTCCCTTGAGCGCCTGGACGGGGTTGACCCGTCGTACGCGGATGGTCGACGAAGCGCTGAAGTCGCTGTCCTCGTCATCATCGCTTTCGGTTTCGCTATCAAAGAAATGGGGAGCCACGGTGTAGCTGCGCTCGATCATGGGACCGAAGTCCTTGCCGGAGTAGGACAGTTGCACGCCGGTGGGGGTGGTGTGGTAGGTGATGCCCAGTTGCTTGACGAGGGCATCGAGGACATCACTCAGCGTGACATCGGTGAGCTTGAGGTTGACGCGCCGTGCCATGATGTCCGCATAGCCGGTGCTGTCGGGAGACCCGAAGTTGGTGGTGAGGTTGATGTGCCGCGTGGTCGGCAGCTTGCCGGAGCTCTCGTGGCTGTTGATTTGCGCTTGCAAGGCATCGACAACGTCCATGACGGGTACGTCGTCAAAGTTAATCTGAGAGAGGACGATGCTGCGAAGCGCCTCGCCCATGCGCTGCTCTTCCTCCTCGTCCGCTGTGGGATTTTCCGTCGCTGTGGTGGAGGCGACCGGCTCTTCAGCGCTCGGTGTCGCTTCTTCCCAAGTGGCGTCTACTTGAGCCAGCGCGGCGGCGCGGGCGCTGTCGTGCGCGGCGTTGTAGTAGGCCTGTTTGCGCTTGGTGGCCGTTTCGATGCCGCGCTGCGCGGCGATGTTGTAGGGGTCGATTTGCAGCACACGGCGGAAGGCGCCGACGGCATCGTCGTAGCGTCCCAAATCCAGATGTCCGTAACCCAGCGTGAGCTCTCGGTTGACGCTTTCGACCTTGCCGATATGCTGCGGCGTTAGGGCAGGGTTGTTGCGCACGGGATCCTGAGTGCGGCTCAGTTCCTGTCGCGCGCGCTTGTTGGTCGGATCCAGCTCGATGGCCTCGCTCAGGAACTCGATCGCCTCATCGAGGCGCCCGACGCTGCGGTAGTCCATGGCTTTGGCAATCAGCGCATCGGAGAG